>DAOPZG010000027.1:0-23279 GCA_035353235.1 Candidatus Limiplasma sp. | reverse complement strand
GTTCAAATCAATTGGAGAATCGGTGGGACGATTAAAATCCAACAGAATTGTCCATGGAACGTTTACGCCGCGCTCCTTTTCATAAGCGCGTATGGTTTTGGCTCCCTGTGTCCAGCTCATGTAGCCGACATTAAACCCCAGGGTTTCCAGTGTTTTTGGTTCTACATTCCGGATCAGAGAGGTAACCAGATCATAATACGCGCTTTGTTTCTTTTTCAGCGCGCTCTGTGCGTCGGTAAAAAATGTATGCTGATACCGACCGCGGCCGAACTGGATGCCCAGATCCACCAGTCTGCGGATACTGCGGTTGGGATCGCGGCGGATATCACGAATGCCTTTGCTGACGACATTGCGGATGGCCGCCTTGATGACGGGTTGATTATCCATAGAACACCTCCGGCGTTATCCTATACCAATGTCATAAAACCGTAAAGCCCCGCGCGAATGCGCGCGGGGCAAAAAGACTACAGGGTGGAGCGTACCTCGTCGACCGCCGTATGCGCGTCGTGGGCGTACTGTTTTTGCAGGGCTGCGTTGCGCTGCTTCTTCTTTTCCCACTTTTCAGGACCGCCGCTTTCTTCCCACAGCTTTTCGGATACCGGCTGCCAGCGATCCGCGACCAGCCTGCATTTTTCGCATAACGCATGTACATCCTCCGGGTGCTGCATATCGGTGGATTTTGCGCCGCTCTTATCCACCATTTCGGCCAGTTTGCCGCAGTTATCCAGCAGCGGGCAAGGGCGAAGCATATTATCGTTAAAAGGCTGGTTGTGGTAGTACTGCATAAACAGCGGGCTCTGGTAGGCTTGCAGCAGGGTCTTGTTCCGAATGTTGGAGTCGCTGTAGTGAATGAAGGCGCAGGGCTCGATATCGCCGTTGGCGTTGATGTGCAGGTAACGCCGCCCACCCGCGATACACCCGTCCGCGTACTCGCCGTCGTTCCAGAAATCCATGGTGAACAGTGCCTTGGTGGAACGGAAAGCGCGAAGCTTATGATACATAAACTCCCGTTGTTCGGCGGAAACCAGCAGTTCCGGCACCGCGTCCTGCCCGACGGGGATATAGGTGAACAGCCACATAAATTTCGCGCCCAGGCGGATCATCTCGTCAAAGTAAGCGTCGCTGCCGATGTCCTCCACGTTTTGCGAAGTGTAACAGCAGCTTACGCCAAAGGCGAGTTTTTTCCTCTTGAGAATTTCCATGGCCTTTACAACCTTGGCGTACGTTCCGTCTCCGCGGCGGCTGTCCGTGGCTTTCTCGAAACCCTCCACGCTGATGGCGGGCACGAAGTTTTTAACCCGCAGCATCTCATCGGCAAACGCTTCGTCTATCAGCGTGCCGTTGGTAAAGGAGAGGAAGGCGCAATCCGGATGGCGTTCGCACAGCGTAATGATATCCTGCTTGCGCACCAGCGGTTCGCCGCCGGAGTATATGAAAAAGTAGGTGCCTAAAGCCGTCGCCTGTTTTACAATACTGTCCAGTTCTTCCAGCGACATGTTCAGGCGGTTTCCGTAATCAGCAGCCCAGCAGCCGGTGCAATGGAGGTTGCAGGCGCTGGTGGGGTCCATCAGTACCGCCCAGGGAATGTTGCAATGATACTTTTCGCTGTAGCGGCGCTGACGCGGTGTGCCGATCATACTGCCGTTGATCACGAAGTTCTCAAACAATCGCAGTCGCTGACCGTCGTCAATATCGGTCCAGACGCTTTTCACCAGACGTGACCAGTTGTTATTTGGATCGGAAAGCGCATCCTTCACCAGTTGCGCTTCATGTTTCACGCCGTTGCCGTGGTCGTTGCGGATCAGCCAATTGATTACCTTCATACCGTTTCTGTCGAAATCCTTGTTCACGTAACGAAGCACGCGCTTCAACGCGATTGATTTCGCCCATTCGGAAATTGTTTTCCCCATATTGGCCGCCTCCTTATCTCTTGGTACCAGTATAGAAGATCATTTTAGGAGATATGGAGTCCCAAATTGGAAAGAACGTCCAAAAGTGAAACACAGGCAGAAAAATGTCCCAAATCGGGACAGAACAGGAAAAATGTCCCAAAGCAAACCGCACCCCGCAGAAAGCGGGATGCGGCGTGCCATTCAGTTTTCGGTTACGGTGTGACGATGAATCCCCTCTGCCAATGTGGGGTTACTGCGGCTGTTTACCGATGTAGGCGAGGATACCTCCGTCTACATAAAGGATGTGGCCGTTCACAAAGTCGCTGGCGTCGCTGGCCAGGAACACCGCCGGGCCGATCAGGTCTTCTGCTTCGCCCCAGCGGTTGGCCGGGGTTTTTGCGCGGATGAAGCTGTCAAACGGATGCATGGAACCGTCTGGCTGTGTTTCCCTCAGTGGCGCGGTCTGCGGCGTGGCGATGTACCCAGGTCCGATGCCGTTGCACTGGATGTTGTACTGCCCGTACTCCGCGCAGATGTTGCGCGTGAGCATTTTGAGGCCGCCCTTGGCTGCCGCGTACGCGGACACTGTTTCCCGCCCCAGTTCGCTCATCATGGAGCAGATGTTGATGATCTTGCCGTGCCCCCTAGCGATCATCGAGGGAAGCACCGCCTTGCTCACGATAAACGGGGCGTTCAGGTCCACGTCGATCACCTGACGGAACTGTTCGGCGGTCATCTCGATCATCGGGATGCGCTTGATAATGCCAGCGTTGTTGACCAGAATGTCAACGGGGCCGACATCCTCTTCGATTTGCCGGATTAAACCGTCAACGGCAGACTCGTCGGTCACGTCGCAGACGTATCCGTGGGCTTCGATCCCCAGTTCCCGGTAGGCGGCGATTCCCCGATCCACCAGTTCCTGCCGCAGATCGTTAAAAACGATGGTCGCCCCGGCGTCCGCAAACCCCGTCGCGATGGCGAAACCGATGCCGTAGCTGGCTCCGGTGACCAACGCCACCCGGCCCTTGAGGGAGAACAGATTCTTCATCCGAAACGCTCCTTTCAGAAGTGCCGGGGAGGTTTACCGCTGTACCCGGCCGGAACCGCTGCCTTTCATGAGGCTTTCCACTTCGCTTACGCTGACGCGGTTATAATCGCCGCTGATGGTATGTTTCAGGCAACTGGCCGCCACGGCGAATTCCAGCGCGGTTTTCTCCTCCGGGTAGGTGTTCAGGCCGTAAATCAGGCCGCCGCCGAAGCTGTCGCCCCCGCCTACGCGGTCTACGATATCGGTGATGGCATACTTACGGCTGACGAAAAAGTCTTTGCCGTTATACAGGCAGGCACTCCAATCGTTATGGTTGGCGCTCTTGCTTTCCCGCAGGGTAATGGCCACACGGGAAACGTTGGGATACTTTTGCATGGCGAGGGCGGCGATAGCCTTGTACTGCTCCACATTCAGCTCGCCTGCCTCTACGGCGCTCTGGCTGTCCGCCTTCAGCAGAAGAGCCTTCTGGAAATCCTCCTCGTTGGCGATGATGGTGTCCACATATTTCACCAGTTCCGTCATCACCTGATCGGCGGTTTTGCCATACTTCCACAGGTTCTTCCGGTAGTTCAGGTCGCAGCTGACCTGCAGGCCCATGGCTTTGGCGGCCCGAACCGCTTCCAGGCTCAGTTCCGCGGCGTCTGCGCTGATCGCGGGGGTGATGCCGGTGATATGGAACCAGGTCGCTCCGTCAAATGCCTTTTTCCAGTCGATGTCGCCGGGTTTGGCCTCGGCAATGGCGCTGCCCGCGCGATCGTAAATGACCTTGCTGGGGCGCTGCACCGCGCCGGTCTCCAGATAGTAAATTCCCATACGGCCTTCGCCGCGAACAATAGCGGAGGTATCCACACCGAAACCGCGCAGTTCCCGCAGGCAGGCTTCGCCAATATCGTTTTTGGGAAGAACCGTTACATAACGCGCGTCCATGCCATAATTGGCAAGGCTTACGGCAACGTTGGCCTCGCCGCCGCCAAAGGTGGCCTCCAGCGACGGGGACTGAAAGAAACGCTCATAACCGGGACTTTTCAGGCGGAGCATGATTTCACCAAAGGTAACGACTTTCGCACCCATGAATGGACACCCTTTCTTTGTTGGCTTATTTTTGCAGCAGATGGAACGCGAAACCGGCGATTTCATCCCGGAAGTAAACAGAGCGCAGCTTGCCGTCGCGGATGGTGGCGCTGTCGTCGTCAAAAGCGAAACCGCGCTGTTCAAGGTGCCAGCGGGCGCGTTTGATATCGTTGCAGGCGATGGCGATATGGCCATGCGTGCCACGGAAGGGCTTCTTCATCATTTCGAAGCCGTCGCCCACAAAGGTGGAATTGTTACCGTCTTTGATCGGCCAGCCCAGAAGCGCGCAAATCGCCTGGGCGTCTTTCATGGCCTGCTCGGGACTGCCGCTGTTGATGCCGACGTGCTTCAGCTCAAAACCAAGCATCAGGTGCACGGCGCTGCGGGTCAGGCTTTCGATGTGCGACCAGTCCTTCTGTTCAATCGCTTTCGGATCCACCATCCAACTGCCACCGCAGGCGACCACTTTGGAGAAACCAAGATAATCCAACAGATTCTTTTCATTTACGCCACCGGTGGGCAGGAAGCGGACGTTGCCATAGGGAGCGCTCATGGCCTTGATAAGCGCCAGACCGCCCAGCGCTTCCGCGGGGAAAAATTTGACCGTGGTCAGGCCGAGCGAAAGCGCCAGTTCAATATCGCTGGGGTTGGAACAGCCGGGTACAATCGGAACCCCCACCTGCTGGCAGTGCTTCACAACTTCGGCGTTCAGCCCGGGGCTTACGATATAGGTCGCACCTGCCGCGACGGCGCGATCAACCTGTTCACAGGTCAGCACCGTGCCTGCGCCCAGAATCACATCCGGGAGTTCGCGGTGTACGCGGCGGATCGCTTCCTCGGCGGCGTCGGAGCGGAAAGTGATTTCCGCTACGGGCAGGCCGCCGTCGCTGAGCGCCCGGCAGAGCGGCACCGCATCATCCGCGCTTTCCACTTTGATGACCGGCACGATTCCGGCCATGGAGAGTTTTTCGATCATATCCAAGAAGAATCATCCCTTTCGTTTAGTAAGGCCAAATCCGGGGAACGAATCCCCGGAGAGCACGCAGCAGGTGTGGAAACGGTTCCACTGAGACTGGAAAACCACCATTCATTCGAACATTACAATAACATCGTTATCAGCGCTGTAAATAGACTAGCGAAGGTCTTTCATTGCCACGGCGTCCATGTCATCAAATGCCTGGTTTTCGCCGACCATACCCCAGATGAAGGTATAAGCCTGCGTGCCGCTGGCGCTGTGGATGGACCAGCTGGGGCTGATCACGGCCTGCTCATTACGCATCACAAGGTGCCGCGTCTCCGTCGGCTCGCCCATATAGTGGAAAACCACGGCGTTTTCGGGCAGATCGAAGTACAGATATACTTCCATACGGCGGTCGTGCGTGTGGCAGGGCATGGTGTTCCAAACGCTTCCGGGCATCAGGCTGGTCATGCCCATGACGAGCTGGCAGCTTTCCACCTGACCGGGCAGGATATATTTGCAAATGGTGCGGTGGTTGCTTTCTTCCAGCGAACCCAGTTCAACCCGTACGCAGTTTTCCGGCTTGATGAGCACGGTGGGGCATACGCGGTGCGCGGGCGCGCTGTTGAGGTAGAACTTTGCGGGGCTGACCGTATCGGTGCTGGCGAAGCGTACTTCCTTAACGCCCATCCCTACGTACATACCGTCCCGGTTGCGCAGGGAATAGGAGGTTCCGTCCACGGTGACGACGCCGTCGCCGCCGATGTTGATGATGCCCAGCTCACGCCGATCCAGAAAATAGCCGGTGTGCAGTTCCGCTCCGGAGGTAAGACAAAGCGGCGCTTTAACAGGCACCGCGCTGCCGGTGATGATACGGTCTACGTGGCTGTACACCAGCTTGATCTCATCCGACGCAAACAGACTGTCAATCAAAAATTCTTCACGCAGGCGCGTGGTGTCGTAGGTTTTCAGGTCTTTTGGGGAACAGGCGGTGCGTACCTCCATCAGACTGGGCCTCCTTTTTTCTGATCCAGCGGGAATCATGAACAACATTTCGGGATGTGGTACCGGTTCTCCTTCCGGAAAAGATTATTTTTCAAACCGGTTTACCAGTGCGGTACGCATCCCTTTTTGTTTTATTTCCGTAAGCGCATCCGTCACGGCCTGTGTAAGACCCGGTATCTGCGTCAGGTCCTGCCCGAAGAAATCTGCGTTGGACAGGAAAAGGCGCGTCTGTTCTGCGACAGGCTGGTTGGAGTGCCCGGCAAAAAAGGCCAGTACCGCCGGATCATCCCGCAGGGTGTAGGGCTTTCCGTCGCGAGCACAGGTAAGCGAACCTTCAGCGAGCGTGCCGCCCTGATACAGCGCCATCAGTGCTGCCAGCGAAAACGTTAATCGTTCCGGCAATTTGCCGGTCAGTTCATGGTAGCGCAGCAGACTGGGCATACAGCGCGCGCGCCACTTGGAAACGGAATTAAGGCAGATGGAAAGCAGTTCGTGCCGGATAAACGGGTTTTCAAACCGACCGGTCACCGCCTGCGCGAACGTCATCAGGTCATCTTTCGGCAAATCCAGCGTCGGAATCACCTCGTCGTACAATGTGTGCTGCATAAAGGCTTTGATCATCGGATCAGCCATCGCTTCCAGCACGATATTGTGCCCGCACAGGAAAGCGGCGGGCACAAAGGAGGTATGCGCGCCGTTGAGAATTCGCACCTTGCGTTGCTTGTAAGGCTTTTGGTTATCGGTAAACAGGACGGGCAAGCCGCATTCCGGCAGAGGAAGTTCTCCGCTGATGTCCTTTTTGGACTCGATCACCCACAGTCCGAAGGGTTCCGCAGTATCCAGCAGACGATCTTCGTAACCTAACTTCTCCCAAATGGCTTCGGCTTCGCCCTGGGGATAACCGGTTACGATGCGATCCACCAGCGTGGAGGTAAATACGCATGCGTCATCAAGCCAGCGCAGAAAACGCCCGCCTAATGCCCACTTCTGGGCGAGCGCTTTTACACAGCGTTCCAGCACGATTCCGTTATCGTCAATCAACTCAACCGGCAGGATGATCAGGCCTCTGTCCGGCGCGTAACCGAACGCTTCCGCGCGCTCAAACAGAAACTTGGTCAGCTTTCCGGGATAAGTATTGGGCGGGGTCAGTTCAAAACGATCGCTTTCATCCAGCACAATGCCCGCCTCGGTCGTGTTGCTAACGATGAACCGAAGCGTATCCAGTTTGGCAAACGCGGCGTATTTTTCATATTCCGTATAGGCGTCTACCGCGTCCGAAACGCTGGTGATCAGACGCGCGTTTTCCACCTTCTGACCGTCCGCAACGCCACGCAGAAGCACCGTATAACGGCAGTCCTGCTGATGGAAGGTTTCCAGCGAACCGAAGGGAATGGGCTTGACCAGCACGATGCTGCCGTTAAAACGTCCCTGTCCGTTTGCGATATCCAGCATATCATCCACAAAGGCGCGCAGAAAATTCCCTTCGCCAAACTGCAGCACTTTAACCGGCAGCTGCCGTGAAGGAGCCAGTTCAGCCGTTAATTTCCTCATCATCTGTCCTCCTGTGTGTTCATCCTGAATACTATGTAAACAGTTACACAATTCACCGCTATTTTACGCCGGATATGAGTGCCCGTCAACTGGATATTTTTACGATGTAAACTGAATTGTACAAGACATAGCAGATACTACAAAGAAAAGTTGAACGGAACGATTTACGATATGTGCGTATCCATGGTATAATCAGGGTGCTAAATGATGCGTAAGCGTTTACAGAAGGGGCTGATCCGATGAATATTTACGACATCTCTCAAAAGGCAGGGGTTTCGATCGCAACCGTTTCGCGCGTGCTGAACGGCAGCAACCGCGTAAGTCCGAAGACACGCGACAAGGTACTTGCGGTGATGGATCAGCTCGGGTATGTACCCAATGCGTTCGCGCGGGGTTTGGGGCTTAAAAGCATGAAAACGATCGGACTGCTTTGCCCGGACGCAAGTGACGCATATCTGGCAAAAGCGCTCGACCATCTGGAACGCGGCTTTCGCGGGCATGGATACGATTGCCTGCTGTCCTGCACGGGCAAGGCGCTGGCAGATCGGGCAAAGGGAGTGGAACTGCTGCTGGGCAAGCATGTGGACGGGCTGGTACTGATGGGCTCCACCTTTGTGGAGGCGGATGAAAAAGGGAATGCCTACCTGCGGAAAGCTGCCGCGCACACGCCGCTGGTACTGTTGAACGCTTCGTATCCGTGTGAGAATGTATACTGCGTGCTGTGCGACGATTACCGCGCCACGCTGGAGGCGACGCAGTATTTATTGGATACGGGACGAAAAGAGATCCTTTACCTTTATCATAGCCGGAATTACAGCGGGCAGAAGAAACTGGCAGGTTACAAAGCCGGGCTGGAAAGAGCTGACGTTCCTGTACGGGAGGAACTGATCCGCTTTTTTGCGGAAGATAAGATGAGCGTACCCGAAGTACGGGATTATTTACTGGCGCTGGATCGGGAGGGTTTGCGTTTCGACGCGGTGCTGACCTCCGAAGACGTGCTGAGCGTGGGTGCTGCCAAGTATGCGCGCGTAACGGGAAAGAGCGTGCCGGAGGCGCTTTCAATCATCGGATATAACAACTCCAGTTTCTGCTTGTGTTGTGAACCGGAACTGACCAGCGTGGATAATAAGCTGGAAACGCTTTGCAACCAGTGTGTTACCACGATGCTTACGGTTCTGAAAGGGGAAGAAGCCCCGCAGAAGACGATATTTTCCGCAGAACTGGTGAGACGGGGAAGCACCCTGTAGCGATTGCAGGCCAACGATCCGAACTCGTTGCATCCGCTTCCCCTGTTATGCGTTATGAAGAAACGGACGCCTGATCCCGTGTTGCGGTTTCCGTTCACTCCTTTCGAACAGTAAAGGGTGAGGGTCATTCCTGCTGGATTGCGATAAAGCCGCAGGCATGGTAAAATAGGCTTCGGGATTGAAAAGACGAGGGGAATAACGCGAATGAAAAAGGTCGTTATCATAGGTGCCGGTCCAGCCGGCCTGACCGCCGCGTATGAGCTGCTGAAAAAACATCAGGGTTATTCTGTCACGGTGCTGGAGAAAAGCGACAGTATCGGCGGCATCAGCAAAACGGTTCCGCATGACGGAAACCGGATGGATATCGGCGGACACCGCTTTTTCAGCAAGGATCAGGCGGTGATGGACTGGTGGCAGGAGGTGATGCCGCTGCAGGGCGCGCCATCGATGGACGACCGACTGCTGGATCGGGAGGTTGCGCTTTCCGCCGGAGGCCCGGACCCTGAAAAAACGGACCGAGTAATGCTGACACGCAACCGCGTAAGCCGTATTTATTACCAAAGGCATTTTTTTGATTACCCGATCAGCCTGAAATGGTCCACCCTGAAAACCATGGGATTCGGAACCACGATGAAAGTGGGCTTCAGCTACCTGCACGCGGTATTTCACAAGCTGCCGGAAACGTCGCTGGAGAATTTTTATATCAACAGTTTTGGACGCAAGCTGTACAGCATGTTTTTTGAGGGGTACACCGAAAAACTGTGGGGCCGCCATCCGCGCGAGATCTCGGCGGAATGGGGTGCACAGAGAACGAAAGGACTGTCGATCCTCGGCATTCTGAAGGACATGCTTTCCAAGCTGTTTATGAGCCGTGAAGCGCGACAGAAAAAGGTACAGACCTCCCTGATTGAGGAATTCCGTTACCCCAAGTTTGGCCCCGGCCAGCTTTGGGAAACCGTTGCCGATGATGTTCGCGCGGCGGGCGGAGCGGTACGCCTGCACTGTGACGTGACGGGTGTGGAAACAGATGGCGAACGGATTATTGCCGTAACCTGCAACGAAAATGGAAAAACAGAGCGACTGGAAGCGGACGCGGTGTTTTCCTCCATGCCGATCCGGGACCTGGTGGACGCGATGCCCGCTGTTCCCGCAGAAGTGAAGCGCGTGGCGGACGGCCTGCCTTACCGTGATTTTGTCACCGTGGGCCTGCTGGTAAACCAGCTGAACCTGCTAAACCAGACACACCTGAAGACGCTGGGCGACATTGTACCGGATTGCTGGATTTATGTGCAGGATACCAACGTGAAACTGGGCCGTATCCAGATTTTCAACAACTGGTCGCCCTATATGGTGAAGGACCCGGAACACACGGTGTGGATCGGGCTGGAGTATTTTTGCACGGAAGGCGATGCCTTCTGGAACATGGACGCGGAAGCGTGCGCAAACTTCGCCACGGACGAGCTGATCACCATGGGGGTGATCAACAGCCGGAGCGAGGTGCTGGATTATCACCGTGAGCGGGTGCAGAAGGCTTACCCTGCCTACTTTGACACCTACGCTGAGATCGACCGTGTGACGGACTACCTGAATGGATTTGAAAACCTGTATTGCGTGGGGCGCAACGGCCAGCACCGGTACAATAATATGGACCATTCCATGGCCACCAGCTTCGAGGCTGTACATAACCTGACGGAAGGCATCTCGGATAAGGCGAATATCTGGAACGTTAACACCGAAAAAGAATATCACGAGCAGAAGTAGTGGAGCCGGTGCGTGACGCGCCTGCCTTGGTTCAGGCTGTTAACAAGCCAGAAGGGCCTTAAATACTATTTCAAAACCTTAACACTTCTATCTCGCGGCGCTTTTACCCTCTGGCTTTGTCGCGAAGGCTCGACGTAGCCACCGCTACCCCGGTCGCTTAGTCGTCGCAGGCTGCGCTGCCGCTTGCCTGCTCGCTTCGCTCTTCACCTGTGGGTCGCTCACGGCGATGCCGTGGTGCCCACTGGGCACACGCTTCCCTTCGGTGCCTTCGCCTCCGTTCCTCGCCAGAGAACCAAACCGTTCGCGATCTATGATACATTAAGGATTTGAAACAGTATAAACAAACAGAACCCCGCCGATTTCAGCCGGCGGGGTTCCATCAATCTCCGAATCAATCGTTATCGCTGCGCTTAGCGAGATATATCGCGGTTACGCTTTGTTTTCCACTTCCGCCAGCCCCTCGCCGACGGGAATATAGAACCGACCGCAGGCAGGGCATTTTAACCCTTCCAGCCGCTTGCCGCAGGTGCATACGAAACCGTGCTGCGTAGCGGGTACCCCCAGCATCAGGGCATGATCGGGTACATTGCCCACCACGACGGCGCCTGCGCCAATCAGCGCGTTTTTTCCGATAATATGTCCGCAAACGATTGTGGCGTTTGCGCCGATGCTGGCGCCATCCAGTACGTGCGTAGGCACAAAGTGCTCATGTCCTTTGGGGTAACGCGCGCGTGGGGTGAGGTCGTTGGTGAAGACACAACTGGGGCCGCAGAATACGCCGTTGCCCAGCGTGACGCCGCCGTAGATGCTTACGTTGTTTTGCAGCTTACAGTCGTCGCCGATGACTGCGCCATCGCCCACATACACATTCTGCCCCAGCGTGCAGTTTTTGCCGATTTTCGCGCCGGACTGCACATGGGTGAAGTGCCAGATCCGGGTTCCTTCGCCGATCTGCGCGCCGTCGTCCACAATGGCGGTCGGGTGGATATTCATACGTCAAACCTCCCGATAAAATCGGTCGTGGCGCAATCCGACAGGGGCAGTTTTACCGGCTGGTGGGTCGCGGCGCTCTGGTAAATCGCCAGCACCAGCTCCAACGCGCGCAGGCCTGCTTCTCCGCTCACGTAGGGGGGGCGGTTATCCAGGATAGCGCGTGCCATATCCGCGTACAGCGGAGTATGGCCGAAACCGTAAATGTTTGGGGGATTCTCGCCAAACTCCATCTTGATGGTTGCGGGGTCACCACGCCCGTCGCGGAAATCCCACTCTTCAATGACATTCACGCTCTTGCCGCCCGCCTTGACCGTTCCGTTTTCGCCAAAGAGGTACAGGGTTTCCTCCATGTTGTGGGGGTATACATTCGTGGTGCCTTCGATCAGGCCGTATGCGCCGTTGTGGAAACGCACCAGCGCCATCCCGAGATCTTCGGCCTCAATGTAATCGTGCTTCAGCCTGTCGGTATAGGCGAACACTTCGTCTACCTCGTCGCCCATCATCCAGCGAAGCAGATCAATATTATGGATGCACTGGTTCATCAGCGCGCCGCCATCCTGCGCCCAGGTGCCGCGCCACGGGGACTGTTCGTAATAATCCTTGCCGCGGTTCCAGCGTACATGCGCCGCGCCGTGCAGCATCCGCCCAAAACGGTCTTCCTCCACGGCGGTACGGATTTTCTGAATCGATTTGTTGAAACGGTTCTGGTGGCAGGCGCACAGCTTTACGTTCGCTTCCCGCGCGGCGGCGATCAGCGCGCGGCCGTCGGCCATACTCAGCGCCAGTGGCTTTTCGATAATTATGTTTGCCCCGGCTGCGATGCAATCCAGACCGATCTGTGCGTGCAGGCCGCTTTCCGTGGCTATCGCAACCAGTTGCGGACGGACTTCGGCAAGCATTTTCCGATAATCCGTATACCGTGCGACCGTTTTTCTTTCCTCTGCCGATACCGGGCCCAGCACCGCTTCCATCCGCTCGGGGATCAGGTCGCAGACGGCGCAAAGCGACAAAGTATCGTCATTCTTCAAGACGGCCGCGATGTGGTTGGGCGCGATCCGGCCACAACCGATCAAGGCGTAACGTAGCCGCTGGTTCATGTCTGGGAAGCCCCCTTACAGCAAATGAATTTTCGAGCGATTTTGAACGTTCTTCATGGCGTTCTTCGTGTCGAAAACCAATGGGGCATGTTCCGCCACAAAATCATAATTGACGCTGGTATGCGCCGCGGTGACAACCACCAGGTCGCTCTGCTCCAGCACTGCGGCAGTCAGCGCGGGCAGGCCGGTATGCAGTTTCCCCTCAAACCTGTATTGGGGGATATAGGGATCGTAATAGGTGACTTCGGCTCCGCTGGCTTTGAGGCACTCAATCACGCGCAGCGCGGGGCTTTCGCGGTAGTCGTCAATATCCTGTTTGTAGGCCACGCCCAACACCAGCACACGGGAACCGTTAAGCGCTTTTTTCTCCTCGTTCAGCAGGCGCATGGCGCGCTGGCAGCAGTATTCCGGCATCCGGTCGTTGATGATCATGCTGGATTCGATCATCGAGGTGTGGAAGCCGAATTCCCGCGCCTTCCAGCTGAGGTAGTAAGGGTCCAGCGGGATGCAGTGCCCGCCCAGCCCCGGGCCGGGATAAAACGCCTGAAAGCCGTAAGGCTTGGACTTGGCTGCATCAATGACCTCCCAGATATTGATCCCCATGCGGTCGCACAGGATCGCCAGCTCGTTAATCAGGCCGATATTCACATTGCGGTAAGTGTTTTCCAGTATCTTTTCCATCTCTGCCACGGCGGGAGAAGACACGCGGTGCACCGGCGCCTCCAGCACGGCTTCGTACAGGGTGGCGGCGATATCGGTGCATTCCGGGGTCATACCCCCGACCACCTTGGGGGTGTTGCGTGTTTTATAAATTGCGTTGCCGGGATCTACACGCTCCGGGGAAAACGCCAGATAAAAATCTTCGCCGCATTTGAGGCCGCTTCTTTCAAAAATGGGCTTCAGCAGCTCTTCAGTGGTACCCGGGTAGGTGGTGGATTCCAGCACGATCAGCATGTCTTTATGCACGTAAGGCATAATGCTTTCGGCGGAGGAGCGAACATAGCTGATATCCGGCTGCTGATGCTCGTCCAGCGGGGTCGGCACGGCGATGCAAACGCAGTCGCAGCTGGCGACCGCAGCGAAGTCCATGGTTGCGCGCAGATGGCCGCTTTTCACGATTTCTTCCAGGTCATGGTTCACCACGTCGCCGATATAATTATGGCCCTGATTGACCATATCCACTTTTTCTTTCTGCACATCAAACCCGATCACGAAAAAACCGGCTTTCGCCTTTTCCACCGCCAGCGGAAGCCCGACGTATCCCAAACCCACAACCCCGAGCGTAACGGAACGATCCAGAATCTTTTGTTTGAGCGTCGACATTGCTCTTCTCCTTTGCCACCGCTTCGGTTTGTCAACCAGCCGGGTGAGCTGTGTTTAATAACGTTTCATGAGCATGCCAGAGGTACATAACCAACATATGATACTTCAACGAAAAGGGAAATGTCAATCTTTCAAAGCGTACAGACGAGGTTATCAACAGCCGGAACAAGCCGCCGGATGTTTCCTCTCGGCAGTTTTTACACATGTGGCGGTGAACGGTCATCACTCACCGCAGGATGAAGAAAACGGGATTTTGGCCCCGTGGATGGATATGGGGAATGCCCCTGCAAAGAGTGGCAGATGGCCCTGATGCCTTGACACACCTCACTTTTCCATGGTATGCTACATATAATGCGGCGTGCTGGATACAGCCGTAAAACCGACTGGGAGGCGACAGGGATGACGGATAATACGGAACAGCTTGAGCTGATTGCCATGCGCATACGGGATCTGCGCGACATCGCGGGATTTACAACGGCTCAAATGGCGGATAAGACCGGCATCAGCCTGGAAGAATACGAAGCATATGAGACGGGCACCCGGGATTTCAGCTTCTCCCATCTTTTTAACATTGCGGAAGCGCTGGGCGTGGATATCAGCGACCTGCTGACCGGGGAAAGCCCCAAGCTGCATGGCTATGTGCTTACCCGCGCCGGGCAGGGGCTGAAGTTTAACCGCCGCGAACAATATGTATACCACCATCTCGCTTATAATTTCCGTGATAAGCTGGCAGAGCCGTTTATCGTGACCGTGGCAGAAGACGAGCCTGGTGCGGAAAAACAGGCGCACAGCCACGAGGGACAGGAGTTTGACTATGTGCTGGATGGCCAGCTGAAAATCAGCCTGGGCGGGAACGATCTTTTCCTGAAAGCGGGCGACAGTATTTACTATGACAGCTCCATTCCGCACGTGATGTACGCGTTGGAGGGCGACTGCCGCTTTATTGCAGTAGTTGTTAAGGAAGGAGCCAGGGCATGATGAAACCGCTGTACCTGCAATACCTGGACTGCCCGGTGCAATACGCGACCTACGATGATTTTAACAAGCGTTTCCGCATTGTGCGCCCCGCCAGCTTCAATTTCGCCTACGACGTGGCGGACCGGATCGCGGCGGAGGAACCTGATCGCACCGCCGTGCTGTGGACGGATGAAACCGGCGTATGTATCCGTTATACTTTCGGGATGCTTCGGGAGGAGAGCAACCGTGCGGCCAACCTGTTTGCCTCATTGGGCATCCGCAAAGGGGACAAGGTGCTGCTGATTCTAAGACGGCATCTGCAGTTCTGGCCGGTAATCATGGCGCTGCACAAAATCGGCGCGGTCGCCGTGCCCGCAACCCATCTGCTGACGGAAAAGGACATTGTATACCGCGTGAAGGCTGCGGGTATCCGGGCAGCCATGATCTCCCATAAGGACGAAAGCGTGCTGGAAGCGGCGGAAGCGACACGCGAACAGTGCGAAACCCTGAAAACCCTGATCGTGCTGAAGGGGGAACGCAAGGGCTTCGTGAGTTACGAAAAGGAAATGCCGCTGGCGTCTGCCGACTGGAAGAAGCCGGAGGGCGACGCGTACCCGCAAAATCACGACCCGATGCTTTTGTACTTCACCAGCGGAACTACCGGCATGCCCAAAATGGTGACGCATGATTATTACTACCCGCTGGGGCACATCGTTACCAGCCTGTACTGGCAGCAGTGTATCGACGGGGGCCTGCACTTTACCATCAGCGAGACCGGGTGGGCCAAGAGCATGTGGGGAAAGCTCTACGGCCAGTGGCTGACCGGCAGCGCGGTATTTGTGTATGATTTTGAACGTTTTATCGCTCACGACATCCTGAAACAGATGAGCGATCATCATGTCACCACCTTCTGCGCGCCGCCCACTATGTATCGCTATATTTTGCAGGAGAACTTTGCGGGGTACGACCTGAGCGCCCTCAAACACTGCGCGGTGGCCGGGGAGCCGCTTAACCCGGATATGGCGGCCGAATGGCTGAAGCGTACCGGCATCCCGCTGCTGGAAGCCTTCGGGCAGACCGAGCTGGTGGTGACGCTTGCCACCTTCCCGTTCATGAAGGTGTGCCCGGGCAGCATGGGCAAGCCCAGCCCCATCTTCGATGTGGATGTCATTGACGAAGAAGGTAATTCCTGCCCCGCGGGCGTCACGGGAGAAATCGTGATCCGCACGAACGACGACGCGCTGCCCATTGGGATGTTCACGGGGTATTACGAGAACCCGGAACTGACCAAAACGGTTTGGGACAAGGGAATTTACCATACCGGCGATACCGCGTGGCGCGACGAATGGGGCTACTACTGGTATGTGGGCCGCGCCGACGACGTAATCAAATCCAGCGGCTACCGTATCGGGCCTTTCGAAGTGGAAAGCGCGCTGCTGGAACACCCGGCGGTATTGGAAACCGCCATCACCGCCGCGCCGGATCCCCTGCGCGGGCAGGTTGTAAAGGCGACTATCGTGCTCAAGCCCGGCTACATCGCAAGCGAAGAGCTGAAGGTGGAACTGCAGGAGCATGTGAAGTATACGACCGCGCCGTATAAATATCCGCGCGTGATCGAGTTTGTAAGCGAACTGCCCAAAACCATCAGCGGTAAAATCCGCCGGGTGGAGCTGCGTGAAAAAGACCGCCAGAAAGCGGAACAGTAAGACGCGGAACCCCCGATCCGTTCGTTTTTTCTGCCCGGAATAAGCCGGGCACGACATGCCAGGAGGTCAACATGACACCCAGATCCGTTCGCAATCGTATCCTTTCGATTCTCCTCACCGCAGTGCTTTCGATCGGCTTATTATTCGTGCCCACCACAAAGAGCTACGCTAAAACGGTTGCCGAATGGCTGGCGGGATACCAGACCGGCAAGGACTGGTTCGGCTCGGATTTCAAGTATGATATTACAGACGAAAAAGCATGCTGGGATCTGCTGATGAAGCCGATTACCGTACTGGACGTAGATCAGACCGAGTCGGTTTATCCGCTGAAAACGCCCGGCGGCGATAAGGTGAATAACGATAAACTGGGCGGTTTCATTAACGGTGCTTCCGCCGCGGTGCATGTTCTGGGTGAAGACGAAGACGGCTGGACGCTGATCGAGGGAATCGACTACTATAACCGGATCATCCGCGGTTATGTGAAAACGAAACTGCTGAAAACGGTCACGCCAAACCAGCATTACGGCGTGATTGTGGATAAGCTGACCCAGAAGCTGAACGTGTTTATCGACGGAAAGTTTTTCAGCGCCTGCTCAGTTTCCACGGGCCTGCCCAATGACAAGCAGCCCTATAACGAAACCTCCGCCGGCGAATACCTCGCCATCAGCTGGAGCGGCGGTTTTGACAGCGAAGGTATGTACTGCGATATGGCGATCCGTTTTAATAATGGCGATAAAATCCACGAGGTACCTTTCAACACTCTCGCCGATGGATCAAAGAGTTATAAGAAGTGGGAGCCCCTGCTGGGGCAGAAAGCCAGCCACGGTTGCATCCGTGTGGCACGATTGGCTAATAAAGACGGGCTGAACCAAACCTGGTTATGGAACAACCTGAAGAAAAACACCAAAATTATCATCTGGGATGACGCTGGCCGTAAAATGCCGTACCCGGACGACGATACACCACTGTATTATAATCCGGATGGCGGCCAGTACTACCACGCCGACGCGAACTGTTCCTCAGTCAAGAAGAAGTTTCTGCCGATGAAGGAGTTTAAATACAGCGAACTGGACAGCGGAATCTTCGCAAAACTTCAACCCTGCCCCAGCTGCACCCCCGTAAAACGGAAGAGCGTGATTGATAAGGAAAATCTGGATCGGGGCGCGATTACGCAGGAGGAATACGACGCGCTGCAGGAACAGCATAAGGCAGAAGCGGCTGCCATTGAAACTGGAACAGCGGACACTACGGCTACGGCTAACCCGGATGCCACCGCCGACCCGACCGAGACGACGGACCCGACGGCTGAGGCCAGCCCGGATGCAACTGCAACCGGAACGCCGGGAACCGACACGTCCGCCGCGAACGACGATGACGTGGAGATTACCATTATCCCTGCGGGTGGCGCAACAAAACCGTAATGCCGCGCATGGCGCAGATAAGGTTGCCGGGCTGCAGCGGTTACGCCGCAGCCCTTTTCATACCATTTCACCGGCGCCGTGTGATAATGTAGAAAAAAATAAAGGGAGGCGATGCGATGACGAACCTGATGGAACGCTTGAAAGCGTGGAATCTGCAAATGAATGGGCTGCCAAGGAAGGCATGGCTGATCGTGCTCACCCTGCTTTTTAGTGCCCTCTTTATTCTGCTGGTTCCGCTGTGCTGGCCTTTTTTGCTGGCTTTGCTATTTTCCATGATGCTGATGCCACTGATCCGTCTTTGTGAAAAACGGCTGAAAAGGGTGAAACCACCCCGATGGCTGATAACCCTGATCGGAATGCTGGTGCTTTTCGGCGTGTTAGGCGCCGGATTGGGTTTTCTGTTTAACCGGCTTTTCCGCGAATTGGTTTCCCTTACGCACTCGATCCCGAATCTGGTACGGTGGGTAACCGTAACTGCGATACCCTATTTGAAAAGCCTGTATGATCAGTATGCGGGGATTGCATCAGCGCCCGTTATGGATGCGATCAATCAGGGCCTTTCTTCACTGGGAGACAGCGCGATCAAAGCGGCCGGATCGTTATCCGCCATTCTTACCAGCGGTGCGGTCAACGCGGCTGCCTCGATCCCCGGTATCTTGTTAAGCGTTGTGCTTACGGTTATGGGAACATTTTATATCACAGCCGATCGGGAACGGATTATGACTTTCCTGAAACGAACGTTCCCCGTGAACATGCAAAAACGCAGTCAACTGTTAAAAACCAACCTGTTCCATGCGCTGTTTGGACAGGTAAAAAGCCAGCTGACCGTATCACTGATGATCACTTCGTTCCTGATTCTCGCGTTTACGATTTACGGAATTCGCTACGGACTGCTGATGGGGTTTGTGATCGGTCTGGCTGATGCGCTTCCCGTGATCGGGGCGGGTTTGTTTCTGGTGCCGTGGGGGATTCTCGAACTGCTGCTGGGTCATTACGGAACGGGTATCTTCCTGATGGCGGTTTATGTGGGCACGGTGCTGATCCGACAGATTTTTGAACCGCGCATTGTGGGCGCGAACCTTGGACTTTACCCATTGGCGACGATGATCGCGATGTTTGCGGGCTTGCAGCTTTTTGGCGTGCTGGGTCTGCTGGGGGGACCGATTCTGCTGAACCTGCTGAAAGTGGTTTTGGAGGCGGATGGAATTGCGCATGGTTTGCCGCCCTCGCCTGCGGAACACAGGGGAAAACGAATTTTCCGTCCGCGACCTGCGATTTCCAAAGAATCTGGACTGGAATAACAAGACGATCGTCGCGGAAGCGGAGATTCAATTAAAAGCTGGAAACGGTACAGAACCTCCCATTGGGAATCAGTGGGAGGTTTTCGTATGCCGATCCCGAACGGAATAATGTCGTTGTTTTGTCGGAAAACATGAATGTGGAAAAGCTTGAACCGCTATACTTGCAAAACGATCTTCGTATGAGAAACTGAAAAATTCTCCCAAATGACAGCTTGTTTTCGATTGGTGAATCGATTATGATAAGATCATAAATCATTATGAAGAGAATGTAGCGGTCCGGAAGGACCGGTATCCACGTTACGGTTGATGGAGATTTGGAACCGGTGGGGGTTCTCTGCCATGAAGAACGACCATTGTTCCGGCAAAACGGATTGCCGGACAAGAACGATTCGGGGGAGGCGCGCGCCATGCTGAGAATTGCAGTCTGCGATGATGAGGAAATGGAACTTCGGCATATCGCCGACCTGACCAGAAGCTTTCTGAGCGAACGAGGGTTAAGCGCGGAAATCCGTGAATTTTCTCATCCGGATACCTTACTGTCCGTATGTGACGCGACGGCTTTTCATATTTATCTGCTGGATATGGTAATGCCGATGCTCAGTGGCCTGGAGCTGGGGCAAAGCATCCGCAGTGAAAGCACGGACGCGCAGATTATCTATATTACAACCGAAGCCGGATTTGCGCTGGATGCGTATTCAGTCAATCCGTTGCACTACCTGTTGAAACCCGTGGCTCCGCAGGCATTGTTTCCCGCGCTGGAACTGGCGGCGAAGAAGGTGGGTTTTGGGGAGGAAGCCGTGATTGCGGTAAAAACCCGGGAAGGGTTGCGTACGATCCGTGCTGATGCCATTGTCTGCTGCGAGTATTCGAGACACACTGTCGGGTACACGTTGCAAAACGGTGAGAAAATCACTTCGCTGAGCCTATCCGATAGTTTTTCGGATCATATCGCGCCTCTTTTGCGGGATAAACGTTTTATCCGGCCCCACGCCGCGTTTGCTGTGAATATGAATTATGTGGAACGTCTTGATAAAACCGGATTCACGATGCGCGGAGGCGCTTATGTACCGGTATCCGGCAAACAATACTCGGCTGTGCGGAATACGTATCTGGATTATCGTCTGGGGGCGTTATAAAGGTGCAGTTATATGACATTTTCCGTTCTATCGTAACAAATGCCATGCTGGCGACCCTGCTTTTTTCTCTGGCGCAACCGCGATGCCGTATGCGGACGTTGGTTGCGGCACTGGTAGCGATCGTTACGCTGGACCTTGCGCTGAATATTGTGTTCTACCTCCGAAACGATTATACGACGTTGGGAAAGCTGGATATTCTTTTTTTTATTCTGGTCGGCGCAGCCGTTAAGCCGCTGTTCCGGGAAACGCTGATGCAGTGGCTTTTTAATTGTCTGACGGCGATGAATGTTTATGCTGTGGTAGTCGTACTTAGTTATTATCTTTGCGGGTTACTTCCGTATCCCGAGTATTTCATTACCGTATTACGTTTTTTCCTTTTCGCTGGGGTCATCATTTTATTCCGAAGAAGACTCCGGCCACTTTATCGTCAGGCTGCGGAGCATTGGACAGTCTATCTGTTTGTAGCGGCCAGTCTTTTTTTAAATTTTGCCTGGTACTTTATAGCGAGCAGCGATGTGGAGCGGACACTTCAGGAAAGCGTTGTGCCACTGCTCCTGCTGATCCTGCAGGCGCTGTTTGTATACCTGGCGATGTTCCTCACCCTCAGGATGAATCTTCGTGACGCTGCGCTTCGGGAAGAAAACCTGAAAATGCAGGCGGACCGGGAACTGACGCGGCAGCGGCTCTCCCTGATGGATGAAACGGTTCGCCAAATGAGCATTGTGCAGCATGACTGCCGTCATTTTAACAACACTTTGCTTTCCCTGTTGCAGCAGGGCGACGTGGAGAAGGCGACGGAATTAGTACAACAGCGGAGCGCTGCGTTCCCGCAAAAACCCGGATGCTACTGCCAAAACGCATCGGTGAACGCCGCCGTATCCTATTATGCGGAGTTGGCGCGCCAGCGGGGCATCAACTGCGAGCTGCGGCTGGATATTCCGGAAAAGCTGAGCGTTGATGAGCTGTCATTGGCAATGGCAGTATCCAATCTGCTGGAAAACGCTATTCAGGCGGTTTCCGATCTGCCCGCCGAAAAGCGCACGGTTCGGATGATAGCCGTAAACGCGGGCCAGTTGATACTGGAGTTGACCAACCCGTATCAGGGTGAGGTGTTGCTGGGGGCTGAAGGAATCCCCTGTTCGCGGCGGAAGGGGCATGGAAGAGGCACGCAGAGCGTAGCAGCCTTTGTACATCAATGTGGCGGAGAGCTAACCTATCAGATTACGGATGGGATTTT
Source organism: Candidatus Limiplasma sp. (assembly GCA_035353235.1). Taxonomy (GTDB): domain Bacteria; phylum Bacillota; class Clostridia; order Christensenellales; family Aristaeellaceae; genus CAXXOK01. The sequence goes on along the minus strand of DAOPZG010000027.1, from coordinate 1,575 downwards.
TAAGGTGCGGATGATGCTGTAAAAATGAGGATCACCCACGGGATTGCCAGCAGCCAACAGTAAGCGGAAAATTATGCCGATTAAGCGGAAAATGCCCGTTTTCTTCCATTCAGAGTATCCTGAAGGCAGAGAGAACCTCGGAAAGGGAGGAAAGCGCATGAGTGACGCAGACAGACGCCGGGAAGATCAGCCTTTGCCCGCGCCTAACTCCGGTGGAAATGTCTGGCCTAAACAACACTGTCCCGCTTTTACGCCTCGGGGTGTAAATGTGGAACGAGCCTGCTGGTATTGCGTTTACGCGGACTTCCATCTGGATCAACCCCGCGCGCTGGATGTGGGTGTGTGCTATTGGCCCCGAAAACTGCCGACAGAAAAAGGGAGGAACGAGCGATGAAAATGAAGATCTTATCCTTGGTTCTGAGTATTAGCATGGGGGTGGCGCTGTTGATGATGAATACCGGATGTCTGGCGGAAACTACTGCGTCCAACACGGCGGCTCCGCTGTGGGAGGCAGGCAACACAAAAAATAAGATCGTTGTGATGAGCGACCTTCATCTTGGGATTGACGATAATTACACGGAAATGCTGAAAAACCGGCCTCTGATGATCAATTTTCTGAAACAGGTGCAAAATACGGCCGACATCCGGGAACTGGTTATCGCCGGTGATTTCCTGGACGAATGGTTTTTGCCCGTTTACTATCCGTCCTATACGGATGAAAGCGCATTCTATAACGGGGTAATCGCAAATAACCAGAGCCTGATTGACGAGTTTAAAAACGTGATTGCCAGCGGTGTAAAGCTGGTTTACGTGCCTGGCAACCACGATTTGCTGTTGCCCGATGAGGTTCTGGAAAAGGCGATTCCCGGTATTACGCAGGCAAGGGATGTTAAAGGGCTGGGTGCCTATTATACGGGGGATCGCAACGAAATCGTGATTGAGCACGGGCATCGTTATGATGTGTTCTCCGCGCCGGATACCGTTTCCAACGCGGAACTGTGCGGCAATGATCAAACCATATTGCCTGCCGGATACTTCTATGCGCGCTATGCGGCAACCTGGGTACTGGAAGGGCATCCGAAGGTGGAGAAGGATCTGCCGGTCGTAACCACGGTACCGGATCAGAACGACGAGGATCAGTATGGGGCGTATCTGTATTACGCGATCCTTAAAAATATCTCTGCCCGTATGACCCCCAACGAAGGGCTGGATGAGAAAATCTTTGATATGCACATCGCAGGGTTTAACGATGCGTATACCTACCTCGATTTCTACCCGGCACAGCAGGCGGATGGAACGATTTCCGCCCCGACCCTGTTTAAAAATATCCAGCGCACATGGGCTGAACGGCAGAAGCTAAACGATGTAAAGGTCCCAGACTCCTTTGTGGAAGCGGTAAGCGGCGCGCTGGATTCGGGGTATTTCTTCAAGCAGGCAAAGGTTCAGTATCTGGAGAATCCGAACGAAAAAGTGGATGTGGTAGTGTTCGGCCATACGCATGTGCCGATGTATTGCCAGGTGAGCGATGGCTCCTACTATATCAACGACGGTACCTGGATTGATAATAATACCGAT
>DAOPZG010000026.1:0-23594 GCA_035353235.1 Candidatus Limiplasma sp. | reverse complement strand
ATTATGTGGTCGGCGTGCTGTACAGCTGTCTGGTTCAAAGCTTTGCAAGCGAGAACCGCGCGAGGATGACCGCCATGGAATCTGCTACGCGGAATGCCGATGAAATGCTCAAAAAGCTTCGCCTTCAGCTGAACCACGCACGTCAGGCCGCGATAACCCAGGAAATCAACGAAATTATCGGCGGCAACCCGGACAGTTTTACGCTGTGAAAATCCAGTTCTATCCCCGGGAAGGAGTTGCGCTATGACAAAAGGAACTTTGATCCGTATTGCGGGGCCTGTAATTGACGTCCGGTTCCGCGCCAACGAGGTTCCGCCCGTTAACACACTGTTGTATGTGTTGGACGGCGATCGCAGGGTGGCGGCGGAAGTGCACGCGCAGATGGGCGCTGTTGTACGCTGCATTGCTTTGGAAGCGACAGAAGGTCTGTCCAGAGGACTGCCTGTAGAAAACACAGGGGATCCCATCACGATCCCGGTCGGTCCGGAAATGCTGGGACGCGCCATTGATGTGCTGGGCCGTCCGATTGACGGAATGGAGCCTCCAAAAACGGAACAAACCATGCCAATCCACCGCAAAGCGCCCAGCTTTATGCAGCAGCAGCCGGTTGCCAAAGTATTTGAAACAGGAATTAAGGTCATTGACCTGCTGGCGCCTTACGCACGCGGCGGCAAGATCGGTCTGTTCGGCGGCGCGGGCGTTGGGAAAACAGTTCTGATACTGGAACTGATTCATAATATCGCAACGGAACAGGGCGGCTACAGCGTGTTTACCGGCGTTGGCGAACGCAGCCGTGAGGGAAACGATCTGCTGACCGAAATGACAAACAGCGGCGTGATCAAGAATACGGCGCTTGTCTTCGGGCAGATGAACGAGCCGCCGGGAGCGCGTATGCGCGTCGCGATGACGGGGCTTACGCTGGCGGAATATTTCCGTGATGTTAAGAAGCAGAACATGCTGTTGTTCATCGATAACATATTCCGCTATATTCAGGCGGGCAGCGAGGTGTCCGCGTTGTTGGGCCGTCTGCCCAGCGCCGTTGGCTACCAGCCCACTCTGGCCGGAGAAGTCGGCGCGCTGGAGGAGCGGATCACCTCCACAAACGACGGGTCTATTACTTCGGTACAGGCGATTTACGTGCCGGCCGACGACCTGACCGACCCGGCTCCCAGCGCCATTTTCAGCCATCTGGATGCAACGACGGTATTGAGCCGATCCATCTCTGAAATCGGTATCTATCCGGCAGTAGACCCGCTGGACAGCTCCAGCCGAATTCTGGATCCCCTGATCGTCGGACAGGAGCATTACGACGTTGCGATGCGCGTGCAGGAAGCGCTGCAACGCTACCGCGAATTGCAGGATATTATTGCAATCCTCGGTATGGACGAACTGAGTGAGGACGACCAGAAGATTGTCCTCCGCGCTCGCAGGCTGCAACGCTTCCTGAGCCAGCCGATGTTTGTGGCGGAAGTATTCAGCGGCATTCCGGGGCGGTATGTGAAGCTAGCGGATACCATCGCGTCTTTTAAGGCCATTGTGAACGGCGAAGCGGACGACCTGCCCGAAGACGCCTTCTATATGGTGGGCGATCTGGAAGACGCGCGCAGGAAGGCGAAGGAACTGGAGGCTAAGTAAATGGCAAAAACATTCCTGCTGAGCATCCTTACGCCGGAGCACGAGTTTTACCGTGGGCAGGTGCAGATGCTGAACGTATCCGCACTGGATGGTGAAATGTGTATCCTTGCGGATCACGCCCCCACGGTGGTCGGCCTCACGGAAGGAGAAGTAACTCTACGTGACGAAGAAGGACACACGCGTTGGGCTGCGGCTTCGGACGGTTTTATGACCGTAACGCAGGATCAGACCGTGATGATGCTGCAATCCGCCGAATGGCCGGAGAATATTGACCGCGTACGAGCGGAAAATTCCGAGGTCAGAGCACGGGAAGCACTGTTGCAGAAGCAGGATCGCCAGCACTACCTGATGAATCAGGCCATGTTGCTTCGCGCCATGACACGCCTGAGCGTAAGCGGTAAGCATAATGTGAATAACAACTGACGGCTCCGTTAAGCCTGATGGAAAGCAACACGCATAACCGGGAGAGGATGAGGGCATGGAACACAGAGCCTGGGTCGGCCGCTGGCGCGACGAACTGAAGGGTCTGGCGATCCTGTGGATTGTATATTATCATTCCCAACTGGATTTGCCCGGTGGCTGGAACCTGCTGCACCAGTGGGGGTACGGCGGTGTTGATATTTTCTTTTTTCTGATGGGAATGGGCCTTTATCACTCTCTGCAAAAAAACAACGACCTGCGCGGGTATACCTCGCGCAGGCTTTGGCGTATTTTGCCGGCTTATCTGCCCGTGCTGATCCTGTGGATGGCGTTCATGTATCCTTCATACGGGCTTTCCACGGTTCAGGCCATTCGTGGAATCTCGGGGAACCTGACTATGACGGGTTACTGGTTGCAAACGCCGCGCGTATTTAACTGGTTTGCGAACGGTCAGTTCTTTTTCCTGCTGATTGCTCCGCTGTGCTTTGCGCTGCTTACCCGAAGCGACAAACCGACGGTTACGTTGATTGCTCTGCTGATCCTGTCCGGGCTGATTGGGTTTGCCTGCTTTGGGCAAAAGCAACTGATGGGCGCATCGCGTCTTCCGGTTTTTCTGCTGGGGATGGCGTTTGGTATGGAATGGCCGGTCAATGGGAAACGGGGTCTCGTTCGCGCGGGCTACCTGACGGCTTTCTTCGCAGGACTGGCAATTCTGTTGCTCGCGACGCTCCGTTATACTTGGACACTGCTGGATTACGGTATGTATTGGTATCCTTTTGCCTTGATTACACCTCCGCTTTGTGTGGGGATCGCCGGTTTGTTTCAGAAATCGGATCGAACGAAACGGTTGTTTACCCCGTTGCGAAAATTGGGAGAAAGTTCTTTTGAAATCTATCTGATCAACATCTGGATGGTGGAGCTTGCCAAAAAGACAGGCGTAACAGACCCGTGGGCATGGATTCTCCTGTGCGTGCTCAACCTGTTCGCAGGAATGGGTTATCACGTACTGGTGATTCAGGGTGTGGCGCGGCTGCGAAAGGGAACGGAAACCAAACACACTTAATCAATCCTGTATTTATAATGTGTTTCGTTATCCATAAGAAAGAATCATGATATAATGGCTGTACCGAAGCCAACCGAAAGGGGCCTCTTCTCATGCGGCAAATCGAAACGGTTCATGCGGTAGGCCATGTGCTTTGCCACGATCTTACGCGTATCGTTCCCGGCGAATGGAAGGGCGCACAGTTCCGCAAAGGTCACGTGGTAACAGAAGAAGATATTCCGATGTTGCTGAGCATGGGGAAAGATCACCTTTACGTGTGGGAGATGGACGAAAACCATCTGCACGAAAACGATGCGGCATTGCGGCTGGGGGCACTTTGCCAGAATGAGTGGATGCAGGCAGGCGAGATTCGGGAAGGAAAACTGGAACTGACCGCAATGCGCGACGGTCTGTTTACCGTGGATACGCAACGTTTAAACGCAATCAACAGTCTGGACGAAATCATCATTGCCACGCGTCACACCAACACAGCCGTGAAGGCGGGGGATAAACTGTGCGGCACAAGGGTAATTCCATTGGTGATTGCGATAAACAAGATTGAGGAAGCCGAAAGAATCGGTGCGGGCAAACCAATACTGACGCTGACGCCTTACAAGCCCATGAAGGCGGGTATTGTGACTACGGGAAACGAAGTGTTCCACGGCCGAATTGAGGACAGATTTACCCCGATCGTCCAGAAAAAGCTGGAAGCGTTTGGCATTGAGACAGCCTGGCACATCACCACGGACGACGGCATGGAGCATATCCGTGACGCGATTACGGAGATCCGCACACAGGGAGTCGACCTGATCCTGTGCACTGGCGGCATGAGTGTGGACCCGGATGACTGCACCCCTGCCGCAATCCGCCAGAGTGGGGCGAACATCGTAACCTACGGCGCGCCGGTATTGCCGGGGGCTATGCTACTGATCGGGTATTTCGAGGATGGGGTACCCATCCTTGGCTTACCGGGTTGCGTGATGTATGCCAAAGCGACGGTGTTCGATCTTGTGCTTCCCCGTGTTGCGGCGGGCATCCGACTGACCAGACCGGATATCGTTCGCCTGGGTTGCGGAGGCCTGTGCCTGAACTGTAAGGTATGCACATTTCCCGACTGCGGCTTCGGTAAAGAATCGTAAGGAGGGAAAACCCATGAAAAAGCTGGTTGCCGTTATGCTGTCGTTATCGCTGGTGCTGGTGGGTTGCGTGGCTGTCGCCGAGACCGCCACACCGCAGGTGGAGCTTACGGTGTTTGCCGCCGCGTCAATGACCGAGTCTTTGAACAAAATCGCGGAAATGTACAAAACGGTTGCGCCGAACGTAACGCTCGTCTTCAATTTTGATTCCAGCGGAACGTTGCAAACGCAGATTGAGGAAGGCGCGGAGGCGGACGTGTTTATCTCCGCGGGGAAAAAGCAGATGGACGCGCTGGACGTAACCGCAAGCGCGGACGCAAACCCCAAAGCACAGGATCTGATTCTGCCGGATACCCGCTTCGATCTGCTGACCAACACGGTAGTGCTGATCGTACCGGAGGGAAGCACCAAGGATATTACCTCCTTTGAAGATGTTGCTACCGATAAGGTTAGCCTGATCGCGCTTGGTAACAGCGACGTTCCGGTTGGCCAGTATGCGCAGGATGTGTTTACTTCGCTGGGCTTGTGGGATCAACTGAACACAGACAAGAAGATCACCTTCGGCTCCAACGTAAAAGAAGTGCTGTCGCAGGTGGAGGCAGGCGCTGTGGATTGTGGCGTGGTCTACATTTCCGATGCGGCGACCGGTACGGGGATCAAGGTGGTCGCATCCGCTCCGGCGGGCAGCCATAAGCCGGTTAACTATCCCGCGGCTGTACTCAAGAGCGCTAAAAACGAGCAGGCAGCCAAAGATTTTCTGGAATATCTGAAAGGCGCGGACTGTTCGAAAGTCTTTACTGATATTGGTTTTGAAATCCCCGAAAGATAATTCGCCGGGAGATACAGGGGGAAAGGAGCTGCTTCCTTTCCCCTTTTTTAGGAGGGCTGACCAGTGGACTGGTTTCCACTTCTGAACTCACTACGAGTAGCGTCTATCGCCACTGTCATCACATTCCTGCTGGGAATCTGGGCGGCGAACGGCATTACGCGCCTGCCCCGTGCCTTAAAAGGCGTATTGGACTGTATCCTTACGCTGCCATTGGTGTTGCCGCCGACTGTCGTTGGGTTTTTTTTGTTAAAGACGATCAGCCCCAAAGCGGCGTTGGGCGGTTTTCTGCTGGATTCTTTCGGGTGGAAACTGACAATGACCTGGTATTCGGCAATCTTTGCCACGACCATCGTCGCGTTTCCGCTGATGTACCGCACGGCGCGCGGCGCTTTTGAACAGTTAAGCCCCGAATGGGAAGCCTGCGCGGCGACCATGGGGTTATCGCGACGCTTCATTTTCTGGAAAATTAAAATGCCAAACTGCCGGGCCGGGTTACTGGCGGGCACAGTGCTTTCGTTTGCCCGGGCGTTGGGCGAATATGGAGCCACCTCCATGGTGACGGGATACATCCCCGGAAGAACGGCAACCATAGCAACCACGGTTTATCAGCTCTGGAGGGAAGGCAACGATACGCTGGCTTACCGCTGGGTGATGATTGACCTTGCGATCTCCATGATCGTACTGATTGCCGTAAACCTGCTGGAAAAACGGGGAGGGCGCCAATATGCTGGAAGCGCGAATTAAGAAAACCTTCCGCGGTTTCTCCCTGAACATCGAACTGAATGCGGGAAACGAAACCATGGCGTTGCTCGGCGCATCCGGGGCCGGGAAAACCATGACGCTCAAATGCCTTGCAGGGATCGAAAGGCCAGACAGCGGCCGAATTGCTGTGGATGGGCAGGTGTGGTTTGACAGCGAGAGTAAAATCTGCCTCTCTCCACAGGAACGGAGCACAGGGCTGCTGTTTCAAAATTATGCGCTGTTTCCCAATATGACAGTACTTCAAAATCTGGTTTGCGGACTGCGCAGGGAAACCCCGAGGAAAGAACGCGAAAAGGAAGCCCGTCGCCTGCTGGAACGTTTCTGCCTGACAGGGCTTGAACATCACCTGCCAAGCCAGCTTTCTGGCGGCCAGCAGCAGCGTGTGGCGCTGGCACGGTGCCTTGCGCGTAAACCGAAGCTGCTGCTGCTGGACGAGCCCTTCGCGGCACTGGACACCCATCTGCGCTGGCAGTTGGAGCAGGAGCTGGGCGATACGCTGGATATGTTTGCAGGAACCACTCTGTACGTAACCCACGACCGAGAGGAAACGCTTCGCCTGTGCGGACGGGTTTGTGTTGTTCAGGCAGGCCGGTCGCAGTCGGCAACCCCTGTGTGGGAGTGGTATCATCAGCCGGCAACGCGCAGTGCGGCGCATCTGGCCGGATTTGAGAATATCTTCAGCGCAAAGCTGGGAAACGACGGGCGGGTGCATCTGCCCGATGTGGGCATCAGCATGGAATACCCGGAAAAGGAAGCCGAAGCGGCAGCGTTTCGCGCTTCGTCCGTACGGCTTGGAGAACGGCAAGAGGAGTTCGCTGTTTCCTGTCGAATTGTTCGTTCGACGGAGCAAGAGTTGATTGTATCCCCGTTACAGCACCCGACCAGTTTGATCCGGGCATTACCGGACAACCGTTATTCCGTGGGAGATGTTGTGTGGCTGAATGTGCCACGTACAAAAATCATCTGGTTAAAAAAGGAGGAAGCGGCATGTTTACCGCAGCGGTAGTCACGGTCAGTGATCGTTCCTATGCGGGTGAACGCCCCGATGCTTCCGGCCCCTGTGTGGCAGAAATGCTGCAACAGGCGGGTTATGAGGTGATTACAACCCGGATCGTGCCCGACGAACAGGCACAGATCGAAAGCTGCCTGACCGAACTGGCGGATATTTTAAACATTGCACTGGTGGTCACCACGGGCGGAACCGGTTTTTCTCCACGCGATGTATCGCCCGAAGCCACCCTGTCTGTCTGTGAACGCAGGGCGGACGGAATCCCGGAAGCCATGCGCGCCGCTTCGATGGCGGTAACGCCGCGAGCCATGCTTTCCCGCGCGGCGGCCGGAATCCGTGGACAGACTTTGATCGTGAACCTTCCGGGCAGCCCGAAAGCCGCCCGAGAGAACCTGACGGCGGTATTGCCAACGCTGCGGCACGGGTTGGAAATGTTGCGCGGGGGGCCTGCGGACTGTGCCGCACAACCCTAAGGAGGAGATAGTAACGATGCTGGATACGTACGGGCGTGAGGTAAAGACGCTGCGTCTGGCGGTCACTGAGGCCTGCGACCTGCGCTGTGTGTATTGCATGCCCGAGAAAGCCGAACCTTTGCACGGTACGCCGCTTACGACAGACGAGTTGACGGCGATTGCGCAGGCTGCGGTCAACAATGGGATAACAAAAATACGTTTAACGGGAGGCGAACCGCTCTTCCGGCCCGATATTATTACAATCTGCGAACGTATCAGTCGGATGCAAGGCCTACGCTCGCTTTGCCTTACCACAAACGGAACGCGGCTGGCGCTGTTGGCTGGTGATCTGGCACGGGCAGGTGTTTCCCGGGTGAACATTTCGCTGGACACGTTGAAACCGGAACGATACCGCATCCTTACCCGTGGCGGAAACCTGCAAAACGTGCTGGATGGGATTAAGGCAGCGCTCCATGCCGGGTTTGATAAGGTGAAAATCAACTGCGTGCTGATCGGCGACGTGAACGACGATGAAATTCCGGATTTTGTTTCCCTCACAAAGAGCAAACCGCTGGAAGTGCGCTTTATTGAACTGATGCCGATGGGCGAATGCGCGAACTGGCCGAAGCACAGGTTTATCAGCGCGGATCGGGTGCTTGCCGTATGCCCGGAATTGTGTAAAGTGGCCGACGAAGGCGTAGCGGAGCGGTATGCGTTACCGGGCGCAAAGGGTAAGGTGGGGCTGATCCGCCCCATGTCCCACGCGTTTTGCGGGACCTGTGACCGAATCCGCGTCACATCGGATGGAATGCTGAAGCCCTGCCTCCATTCAGGAGAGGAAGTCAACCTTCGGGGCCTAAGCGGTCTGGCACTGGAGCAAAAAGTTGCGCAGGGAATCGGCGATAAACCCGCTACCCATCACCTGAACGAAACCGGCACGCAAACCGACCGCCGCATGAACCAGATCGGAGGCTGACATGCCAGAACTTACGCACTTTAACGAAGAACATCGCGCCCGGATGGTGGACGTAACCGATAAAGCGATCACATTGAGAACCGCTACTGCGGCAGGAATGATCCGTATGTGTCCGGAGACCATTGCGCTGGTGCGAGCCGGACAAATGAAAAAGGGAGACGTGCTTGCCGTGGCGCAGGTTGCGGGGATTATGGCAGCGAAACGCACGCACGAGCTGATCCCGATGTGCCACCCCATCGCGCTTACGGCTGTGGATTTATCGTTTACTTACGAACCGTGCGGTATTCGCATTACGGCTACAACACGCTGTAAGGGCGAAACCGGCGTTGAAATGGAGGCGTTGACCGCATGCTCCGTAGCCGCGCTTACGATTTATGATATGTGCAAAGCTGTGCAGCGGGATATGGAAATTACGGAGATACGCCTGCTGCAAAAAAGCGGGGGGAAAAGCGGCGATTTTATACGCGCCGATGACTGACGGAGGCAATAGAAAGTGGGAAAAGTGGAGAGCGTTAACCTGAGCGAACAGAAAGGATGCCGGAAACACGAAGTAGAGCAGGCTGAGCTGAAAGTTGGCGTGGGCATCACAGGCGACGCGCACGCCGGCAACTGGCACAGACAGATCAGCCTTCTGGCGGAAGAGAGTATCGACACCATGCGGGCGCTGGGTTTACAACATCTGGAACCGGGCGCTTTTGCGGAAAACATCAACACAAGCGGAATGGAACTGAAAATACTGCCGGTTGGTACCTGTCTGAAAATCGGCGAGTGCCTGCTGGCAGTGACCCAAATCGGGAAGGAATGCCATAACGATGGTTGCGCCATCCAGAAAGCGACCGGTCGATGCGTGATGCCGACCGATGGGATTTTCGCCATCGTGCTTGTGGGCGGGATCATCCGAAAAGGAGACGATATCAGCGTGATCGATCCAAAACGCTGTATCGGCCATCAGAACTGAGCGAATGATCTGCGATCGATTAATATGGTCTGCAAAGCTTCCAGCGTGTGGTCTATCTCGTCCTGCGTATTGAAAGCGCCGATGGAAAAGCGCACGGAACCCTGCGGGAAGGAGCCGAGCACATGGTGTGCTGAGGGCGCGCAATGCAGCCCGCAACGCGTGAAGATGCCATACTCACGTGCCAACCGATCGGCGACCATGGCGTTATCCAGATCGGTAAAATCCAGCGAGACCACTGGCATTCTTCCCTCCAGCGTCGCTCTACCAAGCAGCCGGGTATGGGGCAGCGATGAAACCCCGGCCAGAAAACGCCCGGTCAGCCGCATGGTTTGTGCGTGAATTTGGTTCAGCCGGGGTGAAACATATTCCACTGCGGCCAGAAAGCCATAAATACCGGGAGTATTTTGCGTGCCTGCCTCAAATTTGTCGGGCAGTTCTTCCGGCTGCGTCTCCTGGTCGGAGCGGCTGCCGGTGCCGCCAGTGATCAACGGATTTACCTGATGTGCAAAGGCTTCCCGCATCAGTACCGCGCCGATTCCCTGCGGACCCAGCAACCCTTTGTGTGCGGGTACAACGAGCGCATCAGCGTGGAAGTGCCGCAGGCTGATCGGCTCGTGCCCGGCGGTTTGCGCCGCATCTACCACAAACGGGATGCCTCGCGCCTTACATTCTTCGCCAACGGCTTCCACGGGCAACAGGCTTCCGCAGACGTTTGAGGCATGCGTGAGGCATACCATCCGCGTTTCCGGGCGGATACGCGCAATCAGGGTCTCCGCGCGCATCACACCTTCCGCGTTGCAGGGCACTTTTTCAATCTGCACACCGGCCAGCTGATGCAACGGCCTCATGACTGCGTTATGCTCCATGGAGCTGACCAGCACATGGTCGCCGGGATTCAGGGATCCTTTCAGGACAAGGTTAAGCCCGGCAGTCGCGCCGCAGGTAAAAACGCAGGCTTCCGGATCAGGCGAATCGAACAGATCGCAGAGCTTCTCCCGCAACGTCATGGCGGCCAGCTCTGCCTGCGTGGCAGACGCATAGCTGCCCCGGCCCGGATTGCCGCCAATCTCCGTAAGGTAATGTGACATTGCCTCCGGCACCCCAGGCGCTTTAGGGAAACTGGTTGCGGCATGATCCAGATAGATAATTTGCACTTTCGTTGTCCTTTCTTGCGTATCACGTAAAGGTATGATATTCTTATAGGGACAGTATACCATAAGGGAGTAGGAAAAATGAAGAAGCATCTGCCGGTTATCCTGACGGGTTCTCTCATTGGAGTCATTGCGCTGATACTGGTCGCTATGGGTAACCCTGCCAACATGGGTTTTTGCATCGCCTGTTTTATCCGTGATACCGCCGGTTCCCTCAAACTGCATACCGCGTCCGCGGTGCAATATGTCCGTCCGGAAATCATCGGGATTATTCTTGGCTCCTTCCTGCTCTCACTGTTTAAAAAAGAGTTTCAACCGCGCGGCGGTTCCTCCCCGGTCACGCGTTTTGTACTGGGAATGTCCGTGATGATTGGCGCTCTGATCTTTCTGGGGTGCCCGCTTCGGATGGTGTTGCGCCTTGGCGGAGGCGACCTGAACGCGCTGGTAGGGCTGGTCGGCTTCGCGGCTGGAGTCGGGATCGGCGTTATCGCGCTGAACCGTGGTTTCTCCCTGAAACGTACCTACACGCAAAACCGGCTGGAAGGGGCAGGCATGCCCGTACTTTCGACCGTACTGATGCTGATGGTGCTGCTTTTTCCGGCGCTTTTCGCTTTCTCCACGGAAGGCCCCGGCTCCATGCACGCGGCTGTATGGGCTTCTCTTGCGGGCGGGCTGATTGTGGGCGGTATGGCTCAGCGTAGCCGCTTCTGCATGGCGGGCGGCATCCGCGACGAAATGTTGTTTAAGGATTTCCATCTGTTGTGGGGCAGCGTCGCGTTGCTGGTAGTGGTGATCATCGGCAATCTGATTCTTGGCAAATTCAAACTCGGCTTCGACGGCCAGCCGATTGCGCACACCGACGGCTTGTGGAACTTTCTGGGCATGGCGCTGGTCGGTTGGGGTAGCGTCCTGCTTGGCGGTTGCCCGCTGCGTCAGACGGTGCTGGCTGGCGAAGGAAACACAGACTCCGCCATCACCTTGCTGGGGATGCTCGTTGGAGCCGCTTTGGCACATAACTTTGGGCTGGCCTCTTCCGCAAATGGCGCTACCATAAACGGGAAAATCGCCGTCGGGGTTGTGGCGCTGGTATTGTTGGCTGTAACGCTTTTTAACACCAACCGTAAAGGAGCAAACGCATGAAAAAGGTAGACGCGAGGGGTTGCGCATGCCCCGAACCTGTTGTGATGACCCGTAACGCGATTCGGGAGGATGCAAACGGGGTAGAAATCATAGTGGATAATGCCTGCGCGGTGGAGAATATCACACGTTTCGCCCGTAACACCGGTTATCAGGTGGCTGTGCAGAAAAACGGTGCGGACATTACCCTGACCGTAACCAAGAAATGAACCGTTATATTGCCACTTTCCATACGCATTACGCCGCGCTGGCTACCTACCGGGCGCTGCAGGCTGCCGGATGGCAGGCAGATATGGCTCCGGTTCCCCGCGCGTTAAGCGCCGATTGTGGCACCTGTGTGATCTTTCGGGCAGACGAAGTACCTGGCAGCCTGCTGCATAAGGATTACGACCGCGTTGCTCTTGCGCCCGAAGGGGAAGCCTACTGCACGGTGATGCAAAATGATACGCTTTAGTGAAATTCTACAAATCCCCATGGGGGTAACAGCGGTTGTCGGAGGCGGCGGTAAAACGACGCTGATGATGAGGCTGGCGCAGGAACTGTCCGAAAAGCATACGGTGCTTGTAACGACAACAACGCATATTTGGCAACCGGAGTGCTTTACGATGCTCTCGCCGGATCAAACGGAGCTGGCGGCTGCATTTTTGCAACACAAGCTGGTTGTGGCGGGAGAACCTGCTGCCGACGGGAAATTATCTATGCCGCAAAGGCTGGGAGATCACTGGCGTGATCTGGCGGAGTATGTGCTGGTAGAGGCCGACGGTTCCCGGGGGTTACCGCTGAAAGCGCCTGCGGAGAACGAACCGGTTCTGCCGCAGGATGCCGGTTTGGTGATCGCCGTCGCGGGCATGAGCTGCGCGGGCCAACCGATTCGCCTGTCCGCTCATCGGCCGGAAAGGTATACGGCATTGGCAGGTTTACCGGGGAATGCAACGGTAACTCCGCAGGCCGTGGCTAAGGTGCTGGAAAATGCCTGCGGACAGCGCAAGGGTGTGAAGAGTGCGTTTCGTATCCTGCTTAATCAGACAGATACCCCAACCCGTTTGGCATTTGCGCGGGATACAGCGCGGTTGCTGCATGCGAATACCGTACTTGCCGCCTTGCAGGCGCACCCCGGCTGGGCGGAAATCTGGGACGATGGAATTTACCAACAAACACTGAACGAAGAAGAGCGAGCGTAAAGATGCTGGTCATTATGAAGGGCGCGGGCGATTTGGCGACCGGCGTGGCGGTGCGGCTGCATCGCGCGGGGATTCATCTGGTGATGACGGAAATCCCACATCCGACAGCCATCCGCCGCACTGTCAGTTTCTGCCGAGCGGTATGGGACGGCGAAGCCACAGTGGAAGGTATTCGCGCGGTACGCGCGGAGAACGTGGCGCAGGCGCTGGAACTGGCACAGCGCGGCGAAATCGCCGTGCTTGTGGACCCGAATGCGGACTGTGTTCGCGTTATCCAGCCGGATGCGGTGGTTGACGCGGTGCTGGCGAAGCGGAATATCAACACCCGGATAAGCGATGCGCCTGTTGTTATCGCGCTTGGCCCCGGCTTTACAGCGGGAACAGACTGCCACGCGGTGGTGGAGACCATGCGCGGGCATGATCTTGGCCGGGTGATAACGCATGGAGGCGCAATGCCCAACACCGGTAAACCGGGCAATATCGGCGGATATACCGAAGAACGCATTCTGCGTGCACCCTGCGACGGAGTGTGGCATACGACGCTTCAGATCGGCTCGCATGTCGAGATGGGGGACGTTGTGGCCACTGTGAGTGGGCAACCGGTTCAGGCTCTGCTGACCGGTGTTCTGCGCGGACTGCTGCCGGATGGAACCCCCGTGAATCGCGGTATGAAAAGCGGCGATGTTGACCCGCGTGATCATCCGGAATACTGCGAAACGGTCAGCGACAAAGCGCGCGCCATAGGCGGCGGCGTGCTGGAAGCACTGCTGATGTTTTCGGGAGGGGTACAGGGTGGACGTTAAACTTTCCAAACTTGCAAAGTGCGCGGGCTGCGGCGCGAAGGTCGGCGCGGGAACGCTGTCCAAACTGCTGAAGGACCTGAAAACCCGCAATGACCCCAACCTGCTTGTCGGGTTTGACACTTCCGACGACGCGTCTGTTTATCGCATCAGTGACGAACTGGCGCTGGTTCAAACGATTGATTTTTTCCCACCTATGGTGGACGATCCGTACACTTTCGGCCAAATTGCGGCTACGAATGCGCTTTCCGATATCTACGCAATGGGCGGTGAGCCTAAACTGGCCCAGAATGTGCTGATAGTGCCTAAAGGGATGCCCAAGGAAACCGTTCACCAGATTTTACGCGGCGGGTACGACAAAGCGTATGAAGCGGGCGCGATGATTACCGGCGGTCACAGTATCTACGGGGAAGAACCTGTATACGGTCTCGCGGTAACGGGGTTTGTCCATCCCCAAAGAATTCTGTCCAACTGCGGAGCCAAACCGGGCGATGTGCTGTTTTTAACAAAGCCATTGGGAATCGGCATCCTGATGACCGCAAAGAAGGCGGAGATGCTGTCCCCGGAGGGGGAAGCGACCTGCATCCGTCTTACCACAACGCTCAACCGCGCTGCCGCGGAAGCCATTCGTCCTTTTGAAATCCACGCATGCACAGACGTGACGGGCTTTTCGCTGATGGGACACGGGCTGGAAATGGCAGAGGGAAGCGGCGTAAGCCTGCGGATACACCCAAGCCGCATCGATATTATCCCGGAAGCGCTGGAACTGGCCAGAATGGGCATCATTCCGGAAGGCGCTTATCGAAACCGGGAATTTGCGGAAGCCAAGACTGATCTGGGCGATACGCCGCTGGAGGTGGCGGATGTTCTGTTTGATCCCCAAACATCCGGCGGAATGCTGATTGCGGTGGCGCCTAAGGACGCGGATCAGGTATACGAAGCGCTTCTTCACGAGGTGCCTTCCACACAGCGAATTGGCCTAGTGATTGAAAAGACGGAAAAATCCATCATTTTGTGCGAATAACAAGAGCGAATTCTTTAAGCCAACGTAGAAGCGGACCGTGATGTACGGCCCGCTTTTTTTCAGGTTTTCAGTCCGGTTCGGATCGCGCGTTCCCGAATCATTTCCGCAGCGACGCTGACCGCGATTTCCATCGGCGTTTCCGCGAGAATCGGCAAGCCGATCGGCGTATGCACCTTTGCAAAATCCGATTCCGTAAAACCCTGTTGACAAATCATCGCCTTCGTATGCGTGATTTTGGATCGACTGCCAATCAAACCGATGTAGTAAGCGGGGGTTCGAAGGGCAAACGAAAGAATCTCAAGATCGTTCACATGTCCGCGCGTCATGATGACAATTTCATCTTCGCCGGTTACGGACAGCTTTTCCGCGGCCTGCGGGAAAGGTGCGCAAACGACGGCAGAAACGGTGGGAAAGCGATCCGAGTTTGCAAATTCGGGACGATCATCATACGCTACGGGAGCGAAATCCAATTGAGAGAGCAACGGAGCGAGGCACTGAGAAACATGTCCGCATCCGAAAAGGTATGTATGCGTATTCAGCATTATAGGTTCGAAAAGGAAAAGTTGGTCCGGATCGGATTCGGAGGGCTGAAGCATCGTTTTTCGACAGTACAACGGCCCTATCGACGCATCAGACAGATCGGTTGGATTGCGCCTTCCATCGCTTAGCGAGAGCCGGATCACTTTCCCGTTAGCCAGCGTGCGAACCAACCACAAGTTTTGCAAGTTGTTCAACCGTGATACGGCTTCCTGAACAAAAGACAACAGTTCCGGTGATAACACCTGATACAATATGGATACATTGCCACCGCACACCATCCCCAGACTTTTCACCTCATCTTGGGTCAGCGCATAGTCTTCGACAGCGGAAACGAAACCTTCAGCGCATGAAGCGTCCAAACCGGCAACGGAAACAACGGCGGGGGATGGCGACGAGAATAGTGCGGTTAGCGTTTGCAGGGCGCGGTACTCCAATATGCCACCCCCGACGGTACCGAAGGTTTTACCGGCCTGCGTAAGCAGCATGCAGGCGCCTGCGCCGCGAGGCGCTGAGCCTTTGGCTTCCAGCACCGTCGCAAGCGCGACGGACGAACCTTTTTGCAGCTCTCGCAGGATCACAGGCAACAGCGTTTTCATATGGGAAGCCTCATTTCATAAACGGATTTGTGCTTATTGTATCGTCTATGGGGCAGACACGTCAAGCAATCGGAATAAATACAGGCAGTACAGGTACTCTTTCCGGCAATCCATTTTCCGTCTGGAAGCCGAAGAAACATGCATATTGAGAAGGATCGTTTTTAGGGGGTTGACAAACCGACGGGGATCGGGTATACTCGCACATGAACAGTTTACCATGCTAAAGCATTAAAGGAGCGATCGATGATGAAGAAATTGAAATCCATTCTGGCCCTCACACTGGCGCTGATGCTGTGCGCCGTATCCTTTGCCGCGTTTGCGGAGGATGATTCTCTGCAAAAAGTGAAGGACAAGGGGCAGTTTGTGCTTGGTTTTGATGCCAGCTTCCCGCCTATGGGCTTCACTGACGAGAACGGAAGCTACGTTGGTTTTGACATCGACGTTGCCCGTGAAGTGTGTGCCCGCCTTGGGGTAGAGCTGGTGCTGCAGCCAATCGACTGGAGCGCAAAAGACCTGGAACTGAGCAGCGGCAATATCGATTGCATCTGGAACGGCATGACTGTTACAGACGAACGCAAGGAAAGCATGAGCCTGTCTGTGCCGTATCTGAACAACGCGCAGGTGCTGTGTGTGAAGGCGGACAGCGATATTAAAACAATTGCTGATATGAAGGGTAAGAAACTGGCGCTTCAATCCGGTTCTTCCGCGGCGGAAGCTGTGGCGGCAAACGCCGATCTGCTTGCTTCGCTGGATGGCGCGCCTGTGGAATACAGCGACAATACGCTGGCCCTGATGGATTTGGACAACGGCGGCGTGGACGCGGTTGCGCTGGATGTGATCGTAGCGAATTATTATATTGCCAAGAAAGGCGCGAATTACCGTGTGCTGGATGAGCAGCTTGCTCCCGAGCAGTATGCGGTGGGTTTCCGCAAGGGGGATCTGGCTTTGACCGATGCTGTCAATCAGCAGCTGTTCGCGATGGCCAAGGATGGGAAACTGGCGGAGATTTCGACGGAATGGTTCGGTTCTGACGTAACGATTGTAGCCCAACAGGAAGCGGCGCAATAAAGCGCACATCGCGCGACGATAACGGCGCAGGGCAGGCCCGTAAACGGGTTTGCCCTGCTTTTCGGCTTAGCAATGATCTACGCTGCGAAACAGGGGAGATATCATGCAATACCTGAATCATCCGGATCTGTTGATAAAATTGCTTGCTCAATTGGCGCAAGGCATGGGAACCAGCCTGTATATTTTTTTCTTTACGCTGCTTTTCTCACTGCCGCTCGGGCTTGCCGTAGCGCTGGGCAGGATGAGCAGGCATAAATGGCTTTCCGCTCCCGTTGCGTTCTATATCCTGATTATGCGCGGTACGCCGCTGATGCTGCAACTGTTTACAGTGTATTTCTTTCTACCCCGTCTGGTTGGGCCGATTCCGCGGCTGGAATCCACACTGATTGCGTTTTCGCTGAATTATGCCGCTTATTTTGCGGAGATATACCGCGGCGGCATTATGAGCATTGACCGTGGACAGTATGAAGCGTCTCAGGTTTTGGGCTTTACGCGCGCGCAGACGTTTACGCAGATCATCCTTCCGCAAACGATGAAGCGGGTCTTGCTCCCGGTCAGCAACGAAGTGATTACGCTGGTGAAAGATACGTCGCTCGCGACGGCGATTGCTGTTGGGGAACTGTTCCTGTCGGCAAAAAACGCGACCTCGGCATCCGGTTCGGTGGAACCGCTGTTTATCGCGGGACTTTTCTATCTGGCGATGAACACCGTGGTGACAATCTTCTTTAACTGGCTTACCCATCGGATGGAGTATTACCGGGGTTAGAAAGGGGGAAGGTAACAATGCTGGAAGCAAGAAATATCGCTAAGTCCTTCGGGGGCGAAACCGTATTGAAGGATGTTTCGCTGAACGTTCCAAACGGGCAGGTAGTCGCGATCATCGGGCGAAGCGGTTCCGGTAAAAGCACCCTGCTGCGATGCCTGAACCACCTGGAAACGGTAGATGCCGGAGAAATCCGCATTGACGGACAGCCGATGGTAACCACCGGTAAGCTGGGAACCCCCGTATACGCGCCTAAAGAGGAATTGCGGACGCTTTGCTTAAAAATGGGTTTTGTTTTTCAAAATTATAACCTGTTTCCGCATATGACGGTGCTGAAAAACCTGTGTCAGGCACAGGTGAAAGTGTTGAAGCGCACCAGGGAGGAAGCGGAAAAGCGTTCAAGGGAACTGCTTGCGAAAGTTGGCCTTGCTGATAAGGCGGATCAATACCCCTGCCAGTTATCTGGAGGCCAGCAACAGCGCGTGGCAATCGCACGCGCGCTGGCACTGGACCCGGAAATCCTCTGTTTTGACGAACCGACCTCGGCGCTGGACCCGCAACTGACGCAGGAAGTATTGGGTGTGATCCGCGAACTTGCGCAGGAAAAGCGCACAATGATCGTCGTAACCCATGAAATGCGTTTTGCCCGCGAAGTGGCGGATTATGTGGTGTTTATGCAGGATGGGTTGATAAAGGCGGAAGGCTCGCCGGATGCTGTGATGGGGGATCAACGTACGGCAGAATTGAGCGCCTTTATGGGTCTGCTGGGGGACGAGTGAAATTACATCTCCCGATTCAGCTTAACGGCAAACCAGATACGGCTGCCGATCACCAGCAGATAAGCAACAGCAAGCGAAAGCGTTGCCGCAGCGGAAACTCCAAATAAAGCGAAGGAAAGCAGTAACGCGGCAAAGATGTAGACCATCAGATCAAACGCCTTTGCCTTAGCCTGATAGGTAATGGCGGCATTGCGCTCGTCACCACGTTCATTTGCCTGTTGTTTTGCAAGCTGCGGAGATTTCGCAAGCCGTTGATGCTGAATCAGCTCTCCGATTCCCTGCCCGGACAACCCGCATCCGACACCAATCATGATAAAGGGAAGCGCGGAAAGAATCCCATTGGATGAATTCGTGAGTAAAAACAGGGCAAGCCCGCCGAAGAGCAACAGAATTCCAAGTATGACGAGCATGATAGATATGCCTTTTTTATTCACCATAGTTTTCCTCCTCATCGGAAAAGATCTCTTCAATGGGTAAGTGGAAATAGCGCGCTAACTTGAAAGCCAACAGGATCGATGGATTATACCGACCGTTTTCCAGCGAGCTTACCGTTTGACGGGAGATGCTAAGCGCGTCCGCCAGCTCTTCCTGTCGGATTCCCCGCTGTTTACGAAGCGCCTCCAAACGGTTCTTCATGGATAGCCTCCTTTGAAGTAAAGCATACTTTACATTCCGATCATAACACGCAGGCTTATAAATGTCAAGCGTGCTTTACATGCATGTGATCAAAAAAACCGCCGGAAACCGACGGTTTTTCTGTGATTGTGTAATTACGATGGAAATAATAATGCGGTCAGGCTTTGACGGCGGATTTTTTTCCGACGACTTCGGCGGGAAGCATCGGCAGGATGATTCCGCCCAGCACTGTGCCGATCAATGCGGTTATAATCTGTACAATCTGTGCGACAGCGGCCGTGCCGAACGCTACGCTAAACGCGAGACCCTTGGCGGAGGTCAGCACAAGCGACTGTCCAAAGGACATCACCAGATATTTTACAAGCGTCGCAACCACGCCGACGATAATCCAGCGCACCCATTCCACCTGAAGGGAGGTTTTATCTTTCTGCGCAAACAGTGCGAAGATAACGACCAACACCAGATTACCCGCCATTACCCAGGGCATCATCGGCAATGTGGAATGGCCCTGAATCAGAGCGATGATCGGGGTGATGACAGCCACCGAGACGCCGCTCCATAACCCCACAGCACAGGCGGCGACGATTAACGACAGGTTAATCAGGCTGCCGATAATGTAGGTGGATATGATGTTGCTGCCACCCAGCACGGGACGAAGCAGCTGAAACACAATTGTCAGTGCAATCAGGATTGCGGTTGTAACCATCTTACGAATACTCTGTGAACTCATAATCAATATCATTCCTTTTCTGTTACCGAGATGTTCTCGGCGGTCTGCTTTTTTCGGGTGAGAGCGCTCTTTACTTCCACACCTGGCAGGTTGCCCAGTTTAGCGGTCAGGGTCCCCAACGACTGGTTGTCGCCTTCTACCACAAGACCGATTACGGCGGCGGGTGAATCGGCATCGGGCACGCCGATCCTTGCTTTAACCAGACTGGAGTATTGGCCCAGAATTGCGTTGATTTCGTGAGCGACTGAACGGTCGCCCATCACAATGCCGACAAAACCCAGTCGTTTTTCCGTGTCCATGCCCATCGCCTCCAAACGATAAAAATACCGTCGGTTCTGCGAATCGATTCGCCTAGCCGCCGGTAAAGAATGTGCGCATCATAGCATCCTCCTCTCTTTCTGCCTTTGGAAAGAATCCTCGGGCATCAACAGATGATGAAATTCACTGCGGAAAACGCATTCACCCTGATGGCAGGTTGCCACGCGGGTTCATCCATATTCCGTTCGAAATCAGTATACCATGCTTTCCATGGTTATGAAACCCGAAAAGTAAACAAATCGCCTGCCTGTACTTCGTTTACAGAATCGCTGCTGGCAGCGGCGCCGGGCGTTGCCTCGGGAGAAAGCTCCGTTGCTGCCGTGGGGGCTGCAGTTACAAACGTCCCGGCCGCTTTCTGCTGTGCGACCTCCCATGCTTTATGAAGCTGGGCATCTTTCAGATCGCCGACTTCATAAAGGGTAGTATCACCCTCCGGCATACTCACTTTTACATCTGGTGTTATACCGATTTTGTGGATGCTGCGTCCGTTGGGGGTATAGTATAAAGCCGTTGTCAACTGCATACCGGCTCCGTTATTGCCAAGCGGAAGAACATACTGTACGATTCCTTTTCCGTAACTCTGGGTGCCTACAATGGTTGCGACGCCATAGTCCTGCAACGCACCTGCCAGAATCTCGGAAGATGAGGCGGAGTTTTCATTCAGCATCAATACCATCGGAATACTCAAAGCGCCGTCAGTCGCATTGTAATATTCCCGTTCGCCGTTCCGATACTCCAGATAGGTTACGGTTTCTTTGGGTAAAAAGATATCCGCGAGTTTAACAGCGCTTTCCATCCACCCACCGGGATTGTCGCGCAGATCGATAATCAGAGATTTTGCACCCTGTGATACCAGCGTGTCCAATTGGTTTTGAAAGCTTTCCGCGCAATCACCCGCAAACTCGTACAAAAGAATATATCCTACGTTGTGATCCAACATACAGGAACTGACCCAGTTCACATGCACCACGGCGCGCTCCACGTCAAAATCCATCGTGGCACCGTTGCGAATAACTTGCACATGAACGGTGGTGCCTACTTCTCCTCGCATGATTGCGACCGCGCTGTTAAGGGTGGAGGCATCCACATTTAAATCTTCCACCTTGGAGAGAATGTCGCCTTTTAATAAACCCGCTTTGGCTGCCGGACTGTCACTGAAGATCCGTGAGATTGTACAAGCCAGCGTTTCATAGGATACAGAAATCTGGATGCCGATACCCGCGTACTCGCCTTCGTCGTCAGCCCACATTTCGGCGTATTCTTCCGGGCTGTAGTAAAAAGTATACGGATCGCCCAACCCTGCCAAAAGACCGCGTTTTGCGCCGTCCAGCATGGCATCTTCATCCGGCTGAACGTAATAATACTGCTCAACGACCTGTGCAATTTCGTCCAGCGACTGATAACGTTCCAGCCGGTTATATTCCTCCCGCGACAGGGTTACCGTATCGCTGTCTTCGGCTTCCAAGGCGTTTTGCGTGGAGGATTTTGCGCTGGGCATCAGCGTGCTGCCTGCGACCAGAACCAACGCAAGCGCCAGGATCAGCGCGACCTTGCCAAATACCCTGAGGGTTTTCAAATGGTTCACCTCTTAGTAAATCTGCTTCGGTTTTTCCTGACCGCACTTCTTCAGTTCGTACAGGATTTTGAAGGTGACCGCATTATCGAATTTACGCAAGTCAAGACCGGTATGCCGCATCACTTTATCCAGACGATACACAAGCGTGTTGCGGTGGATATACAGTTGGCGGGCCGTATCGGAAAGGTTGAGGTCTTTCTTAAAGAACATCTCAATGGTCTGCAGCATCTCGTCGTTGAACAGTTTGGCGGTTTTCCGATTAAAAAGCAACTGGTGATAATGCATGCTTTCTTCCCGGGGCACGTTCATTAAAAAGCGTTCCAGTAGGAGATTCCGGAACACATGGATACTGTCTTCCGGCGAAAAGATATGCCCGACTTCCATGGCGCGGCGCGCTTCCTGATAGCTTTCACCCAGTGTGGCGAGGGTCTGCTTGGTTTCGCCGATTCCGATTTCCGCCGTCTGCACAGCTTCCTCCATCAGCGTTTCCTGTACAGCCTGCGCAAACTGGAACAGTTCATCCGCACCGTCAATGCCGTTCATGTCCTTAATCAACGCCACCTGATGACGGTTCATTTCAATCAGCGTATCCGTATCACTTAATGGCACCAGTTCGCCCAGCACATTATAGGCGCTTGCTTTATCGGTTTGCTCAATCTGGAAAAGCATCACGCAACGATCCATTTCCAGCGGAATCTGATGCTCGGCAGCGCGGGATACCAGGTCCGCGCCGGAAAGTTCCTGCTTTAACACGCGACGGAAAACGTCGCTATGGCTGGCAATGGAAAGACCGCTTTTAAACAGCGTCATCAGCATCGCGTCGATCACAACCAGAAGGTTATCAGCGCCCGGGGCGTCGGCGTCACAAACCAGGATAAGAGGCGGATTCATATCAAGCGCACGATATAGCGTATCGCCGACACGATGTGTAATGCCCGCGGCCATAGCGGAAGCGGGTAAAGCTTCTGCTTCACCGCTGGAAGGCGCGAGGCAGGCCCCCTGCGAGTCTAAAAGTTTCACAGGGGCGGATAATTGTTCCAACACTTTTTCGATCCGGTTGATATATCTTTTTTCGATATACATGTGCCTTTTCTCCTCTCGCACATTCCCGTGCGGCGGTTTCCCTGTGAGTATATCACAAGTCTTGAATCCTGAAAAGCGAAACCGGCTGTATTAGACTGAAACTGGACACGAGAATGCTGAAAAACCCGGGAATCGTAACAGTTCCCGGGCAAGCAGAGCCGAATAATGTTTACAGATCGAGTTGAACAAAACGTCGTGCTGACCTGCGGGCAGCCCAACAGGTAAGTGCGGAAAAGGCTAAAATACCAACTGCCAGCACAGCTAATTTCGCGCTGAGAAAGGCGGGATCCGGTGTATCGAGCTGATTGCGGAAAAAGGGCGCGGTATGTGTAAGCGTTTCAGCAATGCTTATAAACAAGAAGACCGCGACGCTACCCACCACGAAAGCACCTCCGATTTTAGAAGGGTCCTGGTAATAACGGGGGAAGAAAAGTGCATTAAACAACCCCATCATCAACAGAGACAGGCCGAACAGCGCGATATTTGCATCCATACCGACATCATTACCGGCTGGAATCAATTTTGCGCGAAGAATCGCAAACGGTATGGCGATCACAAACTGCAGAACTTCCAGAATTGTTGAATACAAAATACGCGCATAGACAAGTTGCGTTTTTCGTACCGGTAACTGCAACGAATATTCAATATCATGGTTTTCGCGACCATTCAGGCACATAAAAAAGATTCCGAGTGTTGTATAGAAGAAAACGACATAGTAGGGGTAATTCGGGATGAGGAGCATACTGGATAGAAGTAAAAAAAGGATGTTGGTCGGATGAGTTGCCAACCGGATTTCCTTGATGATAAGGTTTTTCACAGAGCCATCTCCTTTTCCAGATGTACCATGATCGTTTCCAGATCGGCAGGGGTTGTCGCGATGCTTACCAGCGGCAAATCCTCTGTCTTTAATAATGCAGTATATCCATGCTTGGCAGTTTTTTCACCAATCAGAAGGGGCCTCAGGGAGGAAGTAACCTGCTCTGACGTATAGCT
>DAOPZG010000025.1:0-25301 GCA_035353235.1 Candidatus Limiplasma sp. | reverse complement strand
GATGTGGAAACGATGCTGACCGCCGTGCCCGTAACCGCCGGGGACGTGCTGTACATGCCCAGCGGCATGGTGCACGCCATCTGCGGCGGCATCACCCTATACGAAATCCAGCAATCCAGCGACGTAACCTACCGCCTGTGGGATTATCACCGCAAGGACGCGCAGGGGCGGGAACGGGAGCTGCACATCCGGCAATCGCTGGACGTGGTGGACCCCGCGCTGCGCGGCCAACGCGCCCGCCTGCCCGGCACGGAGCAGCCCGGCACCCATCCTGTGCTCTCCGTACCCGCGTTCACCCTCGACTGCCTGTGCGTAACCGTCGAGGCCGTCCTCGCGCCGCATCCGCAAAGCTTCCGCATCCTGACCGCGCTTAACGCGCTGACCCTGCGCTGGCCTTACGGCAGCCTTGCCCTGCGCCCCGGCGACAGCGCCCTGTTGCCCGCAAGGGGCCCGGCGCTGACCGTGGAAGGCACGGGCCGCGCGCTGATCGCGGGGGTATAAAAACGCGTCCGCACAAGGCGGGCGCTGGGATGTTTACCCTGTAGACTGTATTTCAAACCCGCGCGCCACAAAGCGGCGCGCGGGTTTGCTGTTTTATGAAGGATAACGCAGCTTACCTCTCGTGGATCGGTCTGCCCAACCGCATTTCCCGCCTCCATTGCGGCGGGGCTCCGTCCTCGCCCCAATACTCGTCCAGCGTTTCAATCTGCTCACCTTTCAGCCCGAAAAAAGAAACCGCATGGGTGGAGATGTCCTTCGACCAGACGCGCGTAACCGTGATCAGGGTATCTCCGCTCGCGACGATTTGTTCTACCTCGCCCTGCCAGTCGCCCGGATAATCGCAGTTCGCCCGAAGAAATTCTTCCACCGTAAATTGCTCGTTCGTGTTGTGCCAGCGGATGCGGGCGTTCGGCGTAAAGTACTCCCGCAAGGCTTCCTCCTTCTGCTGCGCCACGTCCTGCCAGTAGCGCCGCACGGCGGCTTCCGTTCTCATGCTATCATTCCTTCAGCATTCGGATTTTTGGGGGCGGTTCCCCGGTTCGTCAGCAAAAAGCGCCCGCGTATGGCAGGCGCTTTTATCACGCAACGTATTTTCAGCCTTTCAGACCGTTTTCCTGCCGCTCCATGTTTTCGATCACCACGTCGTAGATTTCTCCGAGCGAGGCACAGTATTCCAGCACCTTCCACGGGGTGTTGGTGTGAAAGTGCACCTTAATCAGGTCCGGATCGCCTACCACAAGGCGGCAGTCCCCCTCGATATGGGTGTCGATATATTCTCCGATCGCGTCCTCGGACAGGTTTTCGCCCTCAATCAGCAGTTGGGTATCAAACTTGTATTCCAACATCGCGGTTTCGCTCCTTTTCCAGTCAGTGTCTGCCCATGATAACGCAAAAACAACCGAAAAGCAATCCCCCGCATTTACCATGCGGAAAGACGCCGAAAAATGGTCGTAGCACGCAGAAAAAACCCGGAAATATTGACACTTTTCGCCTTTCTCTTATATAATATGTTGTTGTGCCGCGCGATGCGCGCCCCAAACCGGACGTTCCCCGCGACAGCCGAAAAAGTAAGGAGAGAATACTCATGAAGCCCACTACCGCCGCCGAATTGCGTACGCTGTTTCTCAAGTTTTTTCAGGACAAGGGGCACGCCGTTATCTCCAGCGCATCGCTGATCCCGGAAAACGATCCGACTGTGCTGTTTACCACCGCGGGGATGCACCCGCTGGTGCCGTATCTGCTGGGCGCCAAACACCCCGCGGGCACCCGCCTTACCGACGTGCAGAAATGCGTGCGTACCGGCGACATCGACGACGTGGGGGATTTCAGCCACCTCACCTTCTTTGAGATGCTGGGCAACTGGTCGCTGGGCGATTATTTTAAAAAAGAAATGATTCCGTGGAGCTGGGAATTTCTCACCAGCCCCGAATACCTCGGCCTGCCTAAAGAAAAGCTGGCCTTCTCCGTTTTCGCGGGGGACGAGAACGCCCCGCGCGACGAGGAGAGCGCACAGCTTTGGCGGGACTGCGGCGTGGCGGACGACCATATCTTCTTCCTGCCCAAGGAGAATAACTGGTGGGGCCCCGCGGGCCT
Organism: Candidatus Limiplasma sp.; assembly: GCA_035353235.1. GTDB lineage: Bacteria > Bacillota > Clostridia > Christensenellales > Aristaeellaceae > CAXXOK01. Next base: position 23,207 of record DAOPZG010000025.1, on the reverse strand, counting down.
GACCGGCCCCTGCGGCCCGGACAGCGAGATGTTCATCATCACCGATAAGGAGCCCTGCGGCCCGGATTGCTCCCCCGCCTGCTCCTGCGGCCGGTATCTGGAAATCTGGAACGACGTTTTTATGCAGTACAACAAAACGCAGGAAGGCGCGTACGTGCCGCTGGCGCAGAAGAACGTGGACACCGGCATGGGGCTGGAGCGCACCATCTGCGTGTTGACCGGCAAAAAAAGCGTGTACGATACCGACCTGTTTGAGAATATTCTGGGCAAAATCGCGGAGCTTTCCGGCAAGCATTACGGGGACAGCCCCGCGATTACCAAGGCGTTCCGCATTGTGGGCGACCATATGCGCACCTCCACCTTCATTTTGGGCGACGACCGGGGCATGGCTCCCTCCAACGTGGGCCAGGGCTACGTGCTGCGCCGCCTCATCCGCCGCGCCGTGCGCTACGGGATGGAGCTGGGCCTGCCGGACGATTTTACCGGCGAGATCGCCAAGGTAATTATCGCCCAGTACCAGAGCGTGTACCCGGAGTTAAAGCGCAACGCCGCCTTCGTGCTGGAGCAGCTTTCGCTGGAGGAAACCCGCTTCGCCAAGACCCTCAAGCAGGGCAACCGCGAGTTTGAAAAGATCGCCCAGAAGGTGGAGAACGGCGTAATCGACGGCGAAAGCGCCTTCCACCTGTACGACACCTACGGTTTCCCCGTGGAAATGACGCTGGAACTGGCCAAAGAAAACGGCCTGACCGTGGATATGGAAGGCTACGACACCTGTTTTAAAAAGCATCAGGAAAACAGCCACGCGGGCGCGGAGCAGATTTTTAAAGGCGGTCTGGCCGACCACAGCGAGCAGACCGCGCGCCTGCATACCGCTACCCACCTGCTGCACGCGGCGCTTCGCAAGGTACTGGGGCCGGAAGTAGCGCAAAAGGGCAGCAACATCACCGCCGAGCGCCTGCGGTTCGACTTTTCTTTCGGTCGCAAGATGACCCCGGAAGAGATTGCCGAGGTGGAAAAGCTGGTAAACGAAGCCATCGCAGCCGCCGCGCCCATCACCTGCGTGGAAACCACCGTGGCGGACGCCAAGGCGGAAGGCGCGATCGGCCTGTTTGAAAGCAAGTACGGCGAAAAGGTGAGAATGTACACCATGGGTACATTCAGCAAGGAAATTTGCGGCGGCCCCCACGCGAACAACACCGCCGAGCTGGTCTCCTTTAAAATCCAGAAGGAAGAAAGCTCCTCCGCGGGCGTGCGCCGCATCAAAGCGGTGATCGGCGCGAAAGCGGACTGACCTTTCCATTACCAGCCGCACAATCCGGGCCGCACGGCAAAACGCCGGGCGGCCCGAACACTGCGTATCCGTACGCCGTCAAGCGTGAAACGTTACTCCGTGCGGCCCAAACGCTGCATACCTACGCGCCGTCAGGCGTGAAACGTAACAATCCGGCGGTCCGGCTGCACGTCCGCGGCGTGTGTGGTATAATATTTCCAGTTCTAAGCAGTGGGGAGCGTGCGGCATGGCGAAACGTAGCTGGCGCATCGGCATCATCGCGGGCGCGCTGGTCGCGGTCACCGCGCTGGTGTGGATACTGTTACCGCGCCCGCAGGCGACGCTGTCCCCCGACCCGCCAGGCGCGGCGCTGATGGCGGCTTCGCAGGGGTTGGATACGATTACGATTGACGCGGCGTTTCACCCGGTGTCGCGTTCTGTGGACGTTACGCAGGTATGCGTGCTGCAAAACCGCACCGGCGTTACCCAGCGGTTGGCGGTGCTGCGCGCCTACCCCAACGCCTTTTCCAGCGAGGACACTTCTCCCGCCGCGACCGACGAACTGTACGACGTTTGTTACCCGGACGGTTTCTCGGCGGGGAAGCTCTCGTTTTCCTACGTGATGCTGCAAATGGCGGACAGCGCGGAAGATTATGCCAGCTACTCCCTGACTGATGACGCGCACACCGTGATGCGCGTTTCCCTGCCCGCCGACTGGCAGCCCGGCGAAAATATCACCCTGCGGATGGCGTATACGCTGACCGTGCCGGAGGCGGTATATCGCTATGGCGTAAACGGCGGCGTGTGGGCGCTGGGCAACGCGTTCGTGATCCCCTCTCCATGGCAGGACGGCGATTACCGCGCCGACGATTACAGCTCCATCGGCGATCCGTTTATCAGCGAATGCCGCAACTATACCGTGCGCCTGACCGCGCCGAAGGATTATACGGTAGCGGGCACGGGCGCGTCGGCGCAGGCCGAAACTGCGGACGGCCAGACCGTTACCACGTTCACCGCTCCCGCCGCGCGGGATTTTGCCCTTTGCGTAAGCACCGCCTACCGTGAGAAAGCCGCGAAGCAGAACGGCGTGCTGGTGCGGGCGCTGGCCCTGACCGACGCGAACGCGCAGAAGATGCTGGATACCGCCCTGCGCGCGCTGGCCTGTTACGGCGAACGGTACGGCGCGTATCCCTACCAGACCTACACCCTGTGCGAGGTAAGCCTCCCCATCGACGCGGCGGAATACCCGGCCTTATCCATGATCGCCTCCGCTAAGCTCGCGGCGCAGGGCGACACGCCGGAACAGACTGTGGCGCTGCAAACCGCGCACCAGTGGTGGTACGCCGTCGTCGGCAGCGACGGTTTTAACCAGGCATGGCAGGACGAAGCCCTCAGCCAGTTTTCCCTGCTGGATTACTGGGAAACATACCGCGGGGCATCCGCCCGGGCCGATCTGCAATACTCGCTGGCCGATACCGCCATGCTGGTGACCGTGCCGCAGGGCGTTACCCCCGGCAGCCCCGTGGATTACTTCGGCGACCTGAGCGAATACCGGCTGGTGGTGTACGGGCGCGGGGCCGCCGCGATGTGTGCGCTCAACACCGCCCTGAACGGAGCGCTTGACGATTTTCTGAAGAATTATTATGATACCTGTGCGTTTCGCCTGGCCACCCGCGCGGACTTTGAAACGCTGCTGAAAACCCATACCGGCGAGGACTGGTCGCCGCTTCTGACCGATTATCTGGATACCAACCTGAGCAATTGAAGGCACGAAAGGGAAGAAGCCCAATGTCAAACTCATCCGCAGGCGATACCGCCGTTCTGATCCCCAGTTACCAGCCCGACCGCAAGCTGCCGCCCTACGTGGCCGCGCTGCTCAACGCTGGGTTTGCCCGCATCGTGGTGGTGGATGACGGTTCCGGCCCCGCATACGACGGGATCTTCAGCGCCCTGGGGCAGGAGGCCGACCCGCGCGTGCGGGTGCTTCGCTATACCCCCAACCATGGCAAAGGCTACGCCCTGCGCGCCGGGATGCGCTGCCTGTGGGAAGAGTACCCCGAATGCACGTATATCCTCACCGCGGACAGCGACGGCCAGCACACCGTGCCGGATACCCTGCGCATGGCCGAAGCCCTGCACGCGGACGGAAGCGGCCTTCTGCTGGGCAGCCGGGATTTTACCCTGCCCAATGTGCCGCGTAAAAGCCGCATGGGCAACCGTATCACCACAGCAGTGTTCCGCGTGCTGTACGGGCAGCTCGTCAAGGATACGCAGACCGGGCTGCGCGGTTTTGCCCGCGCGCTGCTGCCCCGTTTTCTGGAAACGAAGGGCGACCGGTACGAGTATGAGATGAACCAGCTGATCGACTGTACCGCCGACCGCATCCCCATCCGTGCCCTGCCGATTGAGACCGTATACGAAAACAACAACGAGGGCAGCCATTTTAACCCCGTCAAGGACAGCTGGCGGATCTACCGGGTGATCCTGTCGCGGTTTTTCCGCTTCATCACCGCATCACTCTTAAGCTTCTGCGTGGATTACGGAATGTACCTGTTGCTGAATAATCTGTTCCATGCGCATGTGCCCGCCTTGAATACCACGGTCGGCTTTCTGTTTTTCCGCTTTGTGGCCCGCATCGGGCTGGCTGTGGTGCTGGCACGCATCGTAAGTTCCGTTTTCAATTTTCTCATCAATCGAAAATACGTATTCGGCAGCAGTAAAAAGCTGGGCACCGCCTTCTGGCGTTATGCCGTAACGGTTGTGGTGATCGTGTGCCTGTCCGCATGGCTCACCAGCAGCCTGCATATCTGGTTTGGCTGGAACGACAATCTGGTGAAAATCCCGGTGGACATCGCGCTGTTTTTCCTGAGTTATTACGTGCAGCGTCGCTGGGTTTTCGGGGGCCGCCCCAGAGAAACCGACGCTATACAGGAGGAATCCCGAACCTGATGAAAAAACTGTTTTCTCTGCTTACGGCGCTGTGCCTGCTTTTTCCCGGGCTGGCTGCCGCTGCCTCCCTTCCGCTGGATTTTTCTCCCGCCCCAGTGCCCAACGAGACCAACTACCTGAACGATCACGAGTATCAGGATGATACCCTGCATGTGTGGATTGAGGATATTGAGCGCGACAACAGCATATACCACGTGGCGCACGTGGAGGTGGCCGACCCAAGCCAGCTGAGAACCGCCCTGTCCTGCGACCCCGGTGAGACCGCCAAGGCCCCGGCCAGCGTGATCGGCGGGGCGTACAACGCGGTCGTCGGCGTCAACGGCGACGGGTACCTGTTCCGCACCAGCGGATATATTGTGCGGCAGGGGCAGGTATTGCGCAAATCCGGCGCAATGGCGCTGGACTATCTGCTGATCGACACGTCGGGCGACTTTCACCCTTTGCGCAAGCCAACCAAAGCCACGCTGTCCGAGGCGCTGAAAACGCTTAACGTGGCGCAGTGCTATTACTTTGGCCCCGTGCTGGTAATGGACGGCGAAGTGCAGACTGTGTATAATCAGTATGGTTTCGCCCCGCAGGATCGCAGCCCCCGCACCGCCATCGGGCAGGTCGGCCCGCTTTCCTATGTGCTGGTGGTAGTGGACGGCCGACAGGACCAGAGCCGCGGGGTAACGCATAAGCAGCTGGCGCAGTTTATGGGCGATCTGGGCTGTGTGAACGCCTTCAACCTGGACGGCGGCGGCAGCAGCACTTTGCTTTTTCACGGCAAGGTGTATAACAGCGTCAGCGAGGGCAGCGAACGCGACATCAGCGACATCCTCTACTTCGGCACAGGCGTTACGGGCCAATAAACCGCCCTTCGTCACAGGCATGACGGATGTTGACGGGCGATCAAACCACGCCCCGGCTGCGCCGCCCACTCTGTGGGATGGTTTTCCGGGCTGCATTCGTTTTTTACTGTTGAGCCGGGTCTCGCCCGCGTAAGAGGGGTCGGACAACCAATTTTCCAGAGTGGAAAGGGGTTTTCACATTGCCAAAGGTTCGGTTCCGTCGCGTCGCGGCTGTGGCGCTTGCGGGTCTGCTGCTTCTCGGCCAGGCGCTGGCCGATGTATCCACCGATATTTCACCCCTGCCCTGGGACGACTCACCCGGCTGCCAGCCCAACCCGGCCGAATATACGGAAACCGGTTTTTACGACGCTTCCCTGAAGGTGGACATTACAAAGTACCGCCGTGACGAAGCGGATTATTATGTGGCACAGGTGGACGTGAAACACCCCAGCCAACTGCGCACGGGGATGGCCGGCATCCTCAACCGTAATTCCGGCACCATCACCGACATGGCAAAGGCTTACAACGCCGTGCTCGCCATCAACGGAGACGATTATACCCAGCGCGATGTGGGGCTGACCGTCCGCCAGGGCGTCACCCTGCGGAACAAGACCAGCAACCTGTATGACATGCTGCTAATTGATTCCAACGGGGATTTTCACATCGTGAAGCGGGATAATCTGGACATGCTGGACTTTTATCTGTCCGGCGGGCTGGACATCCGCAACGTTTTCAGCTTCGGCCCCGCACTGGTGATCGACGGAGAAAAACAGGAGATCCCCGAAAAATACAGCTTCGCTCCGCATTACAAAAACCCGAGAGCGGCCATCGGACAATTGGGGCCGCTCAGCTACGTATGCGTTGTTGTAGACGGCCGCAGCGACGATAACGCGGGCGTTACGCTGGAGGCGCTGGCGGATTTTATGGCCAGCATCGGCTGCCAGCAGGCGTTTAACCTGGATGGCGGAAACAGCGCCACGCTGGTGCTGAACGGAAAAATTTATAACGGTAAATCCGAAAGCAACGAACGGAGCGTTAGCGATATCATATACTTTGCCACTTCCGTAGACCCCGTGAACTGGTATGCGGTAAAAAACGCCCGGTCGCAAATGCGCCGGGAGGTCTGTAATGATCTTTGTGTGCTTTCCTTATTCAGAGTTAAGGGTTTTGCCTTTCGGGAGGCATCTCATGCGGCAATCCGCTCCCGATGAGGCGCTCACGTCCGATCGCGGTGATTATTTTCCCCCGCAATGGCCGCAACCCAAACTGATTTCCTCCGCCAGAACGCGCATCCGCTGCGGATCGCCTTCCTCCAGCGCCCGAAACCCATACCGGGCGAAAAAGGGCGAGAGCGCCGAAGGGCAGGTAAGCGTTACGCTCGCCGCCTGATGGGACATCGCCTTAAAAAGTACCAGTCGCACCAGCAGATCGCCGTAGCCCTCGCCGCGCGCCATTGGCAGTACGCAAAAATCCCCCGTATAAAAGCCGCCATCGTACCACCACAGGCGAGCAGTTCCCACGGGCGTTCCTTCCCGATAAACCACCACCTGCTGGGCTTGCTCATCCAGCGCATCCTGCCCGCGGCCCAGTACCGCCTGTCGCAGCTGCAGCGGCTGGGCGATATCAGCGCCCTGCGCAAACCATTTGCCTTCGATCATTGTAAATCCCCCGTTTCGAAAGGAGTACGTTATGGAACACGAAAAAGTGCTCAGAATCAGCGAGTTAACGCGCATCAGCCGGGAGCGGGAGCTGACCGGGGCTGAACAGGCCGAGCGCGCGGAACTTCGGCAGCAATATCTGCGCGAATTCCGCCAAAGCGTGCAACAAACGCTGGAAAACACCTCCATCCGCGAGCCGGACGGCGCCGTGCGCCCGCTTCGGGAAAAGGACGGCGCCTCTGGCGAGGAGAACGGTTGCCGTAAGTAGGAAACCGCTGATGCAATCGCTTTGTGGTTGCCAAAGCGGAGTGCTGGCGATTTGGGCAAGAAAAGACGAAGGAATAGCGGTACTATTTCAAGGCTTTTCGCGCACAACGCGGCGGTGTTCCGCAAAGGCAGGCGTGTAAGGGATTTATTCATCGCTTGCCTAGAACAGCAACGCCTCTTCCCGCCGCCTTTTCGGGCCGCGTAAGAGGCGTGTATCGCATTGGTGAAAGTTTCCCAACACATAAATTATACCACCCGAACCACGGGTATGACAAGCTGAAAATCTTTGCCAAAAGGGTTGTGGAAAACCAACCCTTCGGGTATAATAAAGACGAGCCGGGAGGGATGGCTGGAACAAAGATCCCGCCTCGCCGCCGGTAAACCGGAAGATCGCAGGCTGTTTTGACACGGCGATCCCCGCTGGGCGGATTCCGGTACAAGGCGCGATGCGCACGGTGCGTGGCCGTTACGCCTACCTTATCCCGGGCGCACCGATCGGCGAACACGCAACGCCGCAAAGAGATCAGAAAGCGGGGCGATTCCATTGTACAGTGATGAGGATCAGGAATTGGGTGGCATGACCGCAGAAGGCACAGAGGATCAGGATTTCATCGAAGGCGTCGATGAAGATGGCAACAAAGTGCTTTTACAAGTCGTCCGCTATTTCTATTACAACGGAGAAGAATACGTTGTGTTGGGCGACGCCCAACAGGAGGACGAGTGCGGCTGCCACTGTGACGAGTGCGGTTGTTCCTGCGAAGAGGATGATGAAGAGCCCGTGAACCTCTACATCATGAAAGTCGTGGAATCGGAGGACGACGAAGACACGGAGGAATTCGTACCCGTAGAGGATGAGGAACTGCTCGGGAAGCTCATCGAGGTCGTGCAAACGGATTTCGAAAAGGAATCGGAACTGGACGACGACGACGAATAACCCCATGGTTTCCCGGAAACATCGGTTGCCCCAGGTTGGCAAGGTTCTTTCGGTTCTTCCCGGAAAAGCATCGCGAACCATAAGGCATCAGGTACCCGGCACGAACCCGGGCAGTCGCCCTAATTGAATAGACACGGTATAGCCGGGTGGCGCGTTACGCCGCCCGGTTTTTTGTATCATTTTTATAAAACAGCCTCGCAAACGTGGCCCCGGCATACCCTGAAGGATACGGCGGCTGAAGAATATTACGGATAACTTTTTTACGCAAAGCGCCCGCCGCGTTAACGCGGCGGGCGCTGAACAGTCTTTAAAGGGATCAGGCGGCGGGGGTGGCCGTGGGCGCGTCCGTTACGACAGGCGCATCCGTTACCGCGGGAGCTTCCGTAGCAACCGCGTCAGTCGCAGCCGCGTCAGTCGCGGCGGCGTCGGTCGCGGCGGCGGCAGCGTCTTCGTCCGTGGCGGCGGCTTCCTGCTGCAGCTGGTCGTAGGACTTAATCAGCCCGGTGTAGGTAATCGTCGCCTGCTTCTGCCAGGCATCCATAGCCGCGGACGTCTTGGAAGAAAGCAGATCGGTGCGAATGTTTTCCTTCATCTCGTCCGTCAGGTCCACCGGGCCTGCGGGCACATCGCCAAGGTACTTCACAATATGCACGCCGTACTGGCTTACATAAGGTGCGCTTACGCCGCCCACATCAGTGATGGAGAACGCGGCCTGCACAAACTCCGGAACGAAGTTGGTGGAAGCCAGCGCAACTTCGTACCCGTTGGGGTAGCTGCCGCTGGTCATACCCGGGTCGGTGGCGGTGCCATCGGCCTTTACGCCGTATTCCTTAATCAACGCGTCAAAATCCTCGCCCTGCGCGATTTTGTCGTTAATTTCGGTGGTCTTATCCTGCACGGAGGCCAGGATCGCGGCTTTGGCGTTATCCACGTCCGCCTGCGTTACCGGCGTTTCCGTGGGCTCGGGGCTGGCGTTCGGGTCGGCTGTCACTTCCGGCGTGGCGGTCGCATCCGGCGCTTCGGTGGCATTGGTGTCGCCGCCGGTTTCCGTAGTGTCGTTCGCATCGGAAACGGTCGCGTCGCTGGTATCGTTCTCAGCCTCCATCTGTTCCTCCAGGCGGGCCTGCAGGTCGGTGTAGGTTTTGAGCAACGTATCGTCCACAGGCAGCAGAATATGTTTCACATAGCGGTATCCCGCGGGATGGTACCAGGGCTTCTCGGTAACCTGCTGATAATTGTACATCATCAGCTGGTACTCGTACGCATCCAGATCGTTTTCGTAAGCCGCCTTGTCTTTCGCCACGTTGGCGTCGTACTGCGTCTGGATGTCTTCGTCGGTCACGGCGATGTCTTTGCAAACGTAGTTCTGCACGCGGGTGTAGATATCGTTGTCCAAATAGCTCTGGCGCAGCTTATCCTTGTCGTAGCCCAGGTTTGCGTAGTAGGCTTCGGCTTCGGCATAAGCGGCGGCTTTTTCATCTTCCGTAGAAGAATCGGTCAGCTTGCCGGCGGATTTTACGTAGTTGTCCAGCGCGGACTGCCAGTCGGCATCCGCTTTCTCATACACGGTGTTCTTTTCATCGTCGGTGTACTGGTCCAGACCCTGCGCGGCAGCCGTCTGCGTAACCAGTTTCATGGTGATGGCTTCTTCCATCGCCACGGCGTAGTACAGGTTCAGCGACGAATCGTCCGGGTCGCCGTAGTAATTAACAAGGGTGTCGTAGTAGGTATGCACATCCGCCCAGGTAACGTCGATACCGTTTACCGTCGCCACAACATCGGTATCGTTGAACGCCGGTGCAGTGGTGGCTACGGCCTGCGTTACCTCGGCAGTCGCGCTCGCGTCGGGGAGGGTCTGGCTGCCGTCGGCAGCCTCGGCCATCGCCAGCGTTACGCTTGCCAACAGGCAAACGCTCAGCAGCATGGCGATTACTTTACGGAATTTGTTCATGGAATGTGTCCTTTCCTTGCTTCGTCGGAAGCGATCCTTTTTTTGGGGAAGAACGGCGTTGGAACATTTTTTTCGCTTGCCTTTTTCAATTAACGGGCAAGGTGCGCCGCGTTGTTTTTATTATGGCACACAGTGCATGGGTTCGCAAGGGTTTCCCCCGGCTTTTACCGAATGTTTCCTTATTGTTCAAATTTGCGCCTGTGGGACGGTTGCGTTGGGGGTGCCCGGATGCGTGTGACGGTTGAAAAATCCCGGCGGTTACTGACCGTTACGGAAAACGGCCGGACGCTGTGGCATACTCACGTTGCGTTAGGCCGCGAACCCGCTGGGCTGAAACGACGGGAGGGCGACGGCCGTACCCCGGAAGGCGTTTACCATGTCTGCCTGTGCAAGGAACAGGGAAAGTACGGACTCAGCCTGGGGCTGAGCTATCCCGGTGCGGCGGACGCGCGCCGGGCTTATGCCGAAGGCACGATCGACCGCGCGACGCTCAACGTGGTGGAAGCCGCCGAAACGGAAGGGCGCAGGCCCCCATGGGGCACGCCGCTTGGCGGGGAAATCTACCTTCATGAAGGCCCGACCGATTCGGACTGGACCCAGGGCTGCATCGCCCTCGCCCCGCAGGATATGGCGCGGCTGTACGCCTGCCGCAACCGGATCGAGGCTGTGGAAATCCTGCCCTAATCGAGTTGAGATAACGGCAGCTTACATGCGATCCCTCCGTTACAGCAGTATCGGCATTAAAAAGAACACGGCCTCTTCCTCTGTTGAAGAATGAGACCGTGTTTTAACTGTTCCGTTAATAGACGCGGACTACTCGTTATCGGTATCTCCGTCTTCATCGTCGTCTTCGTCGCCGTCCGTTTCGCCGTCCTGTTCTTCCATCACTTCCAGGCAACGCTGGAACACACGCTGATACTCGTCCTCGTCTTCGATGGTCGCGTAAATATCATCGCCGTTTTCATCCTGCTCAATCTTCAGCAGGATGGATTCGCCCTGCAGGCAATCTTCCATGTCCTGCTGAGCTTCCAGAAGAATATAACTTGCGCCTTCAAACTCCAGCGTCATCAGATGGTCGAAAGTAATATCGTTACCGTCCTCGTCCTGCAGGGTCACAATGTGCTCTTCCAGTTCCTCGGGGGTTTCGTCGTGATTCTGGTCTTTCATATCCGGACCGCTCCTTTTTCAGGCCGCCCGCTACGGCGGCGATCAGTGTTCCATTTTCCCGCCCGCCGCCAGCCACTGCTCCAGGATCACGGTAGCGGCCAGCTTATCCACGTGGAGCTTACGGTCTTCCCGCCGTACGCCGCCCGCGATCAGCACCCTTTCGGCGGTCAGGGTGGTCATTCGTTCATCCCAATAGGCGACCTGCAACCCCTTTTGCGCCAGTACATCGCCAAAGGCGGCGGCCTTTTCCGCCTGGCCCCCACGGGTTCCGTCCATGTTCAGCGGCAAGCCCAGCAGCACATCCCGTGTGCCATACTGTTCACACAGCGCGACAATATGCGCGCCGTCCGGTCCGTAGCCGATCCGGCGGTACACTTCCACCGGTTGTGCGATGGTGCGGGTCGGGTCGGTCACCGCAACGCCAATGCGTACGTCTCCCACGTCCAGCGCCAGAACGCGCCCCGTCTGGCTCACGCGTCCAGCCCTTTCAGGTACACGCGTACCAGTTCTTCCACGATCTCGTCACGTTCCACCCGGCAAATCAGGCTGCGCGCCTGATTATAGCTGGTGATGTAAGTCGGGTCGCCGGAGATGATGTATCCCACCAGCTGCGTAACCGGATCGTAGCCCTTGGCCTGAAGCGCCCGGTACACATGCTCCAGAATATCGCGGGCACAATTGGTTCCCTCCACCACGGGGGAGAATTTGGTTGTACCGTTCATATCCGTTGCCACTTGCTTCACTCCTTCAAAGTGATTCAATTCATTATACACCAGCCGTCCGCATTAGGAAAGAGCTGGAATGGAAAAGCGCGGGGGATTTTTCCATCCTCCGCGCCGAAACCGTTCGCCTATTTCCGCAGGCGCAGGGTCACACCCCGCGCCTCCGCCGCCGCCCGCAGCAATGCCGCCGCCGTTTCGGCGCGCTGTTTAATATCCCTGTTGTCGCAGGGGTCATTCTCCAGCGTGTTCATCACCGTGCGCAGGTCCGGCAGTTCCAGCAGGTTGACCGCAAGGCAGTAGAAACTTTTTCTTCGCCCATCGTTATACCCGTTCAGCAGGCGTTTCAGCATCGCCGCTTTTTCCTGCTGTTCGGCATGGTAGGCGGTCAGGCCGCCGGCCTTCGCCTTTTCCATATCCTGAAATTGCCGCAGGTGCGTAATAAACGAGTCCCGCGCGTCCGCCCCCGCATATTTCTCACAGGGATATTCCGCACACTGGTAACAGTAAGCGATCCCTTCCCGCTGCTTTGCGCAGCGCTGCACAGCGCAGGGCTGGTTGCCCGCTCCCCCGCCGCATCCCGGGCAGTACCCGCCCACAAACATGGGGCACAGCGCGCAGTTCAGCCCGCAAAGGGACAGCCATCGGTCTTCACGCGAAAGAACGCTCATATTGGGCCTCCTGCCTGCAACAGCCTTGATCTGCCGAACGGCGTTGTGAGGAGAAGCGCCGGAGGCCCCGTATCGCGAGGCGGAAACCGGTTCGCTCCGTCAGTCCAGAAATTCTTCCCGCAGGGTCACGTGAAAATCCCGCGCGATTGCCCGCAGATCGTCGTCCGTAATGGTCTGGATCACCGCTTTGCCGGAGGAAATCACCTTCATATAAATTTCGGCCGCTTTTTCGATGGTGTGCATCAGGCCGAAAGCGGTGTCGAGGTCCGGGCCGCTTACAAACAGACCGTGGTGCGCCCACACCGCCGCGTCGTACTCCCGCATCAGGCGGCTGGTCGCCTGCGCGATCTCCGCGCCGCCGGGCACCATCCACGGCACCACGCCCACGCCGCCCGGGAATACGACCGGGCATTCCGTGGCGCTCTGCCACAGGGCGCGGGTAAAATCCCGGGCCGTCAGGGGCAGGATATAGGTCATGGCGATCACATTGGCCGGGTGCGCATGGTAGATTACGCGGTTCTTCCCGTCGGTCGCCTGCTTGCGCACGCTGTGGTTCAGCAGGTGGCTCGGCAGTTCGCTGGTCGGCACGCCGCCGTTTTCCAGCCCCCACACGAGGCGCCACGCATCGCCCGTTTCGTTAAGCTCTATCAGGCACAGGCAGTTTTGCGGGGCAAGGATCACGTTGCGCATGTACTTGCCGCTGCCTGTGGCCATAAAATATTCACAGGCCAGGTTTTCCGCCCGCACGCCAAGGGGCACCCATTCGCCCGGTTCCTCATCAAAAAACGGCCTGCACTGCTCCACCTCCGCCGCGGAGAGCCGATAGGTCAGGTTGCCGCCATTACGCTCGTGCCAGCCCTGCAACCATCCGTCGTTACAGGTGCGCACCACCCGCTGCAACACCAGCGTATCCACCATTTTCATTGGTTTAATGCCTCGCTTTCAAAACAATCTGCTCGTATTTAGTCACCTGCGGGTACCATTCGCCGTCGGCGGGCACGCCCTGCCTCTCACAGTACGCAGCCCATACCTCGCCAAACGGCAGGGTTTTCAGGTCCTCCTGCGCCGCCAGCAGCTCCGTAAAACGCGCCTCGTCCTGTAGCGCCGCCAGTTTGCGGTGCGGCGTCAGCAGCGCGGAAAGCAACGCTTTTTGCAGGTTGCGCGCGCCGATGACCCACGCGGCCACGCGGTTGATGGACGCGTCGAAGAAATCCAGCCCGATCATCGCCCTGTCCAGCGCGTCGCAACGCACCAGCTCGGCGGCGATTTCCTTCAGTTCGTCGTCCAGCCGCGGCACATGGTCGCTGTCCCAGCGCACGGGGCGGGTTACATGCAGGGGCAGACGGTCAAACTGGCAGAGCATCGCGGAGATTTTATCGCTCACCATTTCCGTAGGGTGGAAATGCCCATTGTCCAGCAAATCGTACACCCCGGGGTGCGCGGCGGCGTACGCCAGATAAAACTCGTGGCTGCCCACGTTATACGCCTCCATCCCGATGCCGAACACCTTGCTTTCCACGCTGTCCACCACGCCCGGCAGCTTTTCCGCAAAGATACGATCCAGACTGTCCTTCAGGCGCAGGCGCGGGGTCAATCGGTCGGCGGGCACATCCTTTAACCCATCGGGAATCCACACGTTGCACAGGCTGGGCGTGCCCAGTTCTTTCGCAAAATACGCGGCGATGCGGCGGCAGGCCTGCCCATGGCGCACCCAGTACGCACGAACCTCATCGTCCGGGCTGGAAAGGGTCAGCCCGTTCTTCACCATGGGGTGGCTGAAAAACGTGGGGTTAAAATCAAGCCCCAGCTCGCGGCTTCTGGCGTACTCCACCCAGGCGCGGAAGTGTTTGGGCTGCAGTCCGTCCCGTTCCGCGTGTTCGCCGTTTTCAAACACGGCGTAGCTTGCGTGCAGGTTCAGCCGCTTTTTCCCGGGGATCAGGCGAAGCGCCTGATCCAGATCGGCAGTCAGTTCGGAAAAGCTGCGCGCTCTGCCGGGATAATTCCCCGTCGCCTGAATACCGCCGGACAGGGCCGCGCCAGTGTTCTCCAACCCGGTTACGTCGTCGCCCTGCCAGCAGTGGATGCTGATTGGAACACCTGCCAGCGTCGCCATGGCGCGTTCCGCGTCCGCGCCGATTTCTGCATAACGCGCCGCAGCCGTAGAATAACCCTCGTTCATTCTCTGTTCCCCTTCATTTTATGATACGTCTGCACGGCAAAATCCCGGCGGATCATCGCGCGCGCCTTCGCAAGCCCCGCGATTTCGCCCTGTGCGATCAGCTGCGCAATCACGTTGCCCAACGCCGTGCCCTCGCCCGGCCCCGCGTAAACCGGAAGCCCGGTTTCGTCGGCAGTCCACTGGTTCAGCACCCGGTTCTGGCTGCCTCCGCCCACAATGTGCAGCGCGGCGTAAGGTTTGCCTGTGATCGCCTCCAGCGAACGGATATCCTGCGCGTACTTGCAGGCCAGGCTGTGCAGCACGCAACGGAACAGCTCGCCATGGTCGGCGGGTTCCGGCGCGCCCGCTTCGCGCAGCGCGGCCTTCACTTCGTCCGTCATGCTGGCTGGCGCCAGAAAGCGGTTATCCGAAACGTCCACTACGGGCGCGTACGCCGCCTGTTCCGCAAGCGTCGCCATCTCCTCAAAGCTGTAACGGTTACCCGTTTCCCGGCGCAGGCACTGCATCATCCACATTCCCATAATGTTGCGCAGAAAACGGATTTTCCCGCTGTAACCGCCCTCGTTGGTAAAGCCCGCATTGCGCGCCGCGTCGGTCACGATGGGTTCGTCGTTTTCCACCCCCAGCAGGCTCCATGTGCCGCTGGAAAGGGTAACGGCCCGGTCGTCCAGTGCGGGCACGGCCATAAAGGCGCTGCCGGTATCATGCGAGGCGGGTAGTACCACATCGCAGGAAAACCCGACCGCATCGGCCACATCCGCGCGCAGTTCACCCAGACGCGTACCTGGCTGCAATGGCGGCTGGGGAAACAGCCGCTCCGGGATTCCCGCAGCGGCCAGCACTTCAGCGTCCCATGCGCGGGTTTTCACACTGAGCAATCCACTGGTGGAGGCTTCGGTGTACTCGTTCGCCTTTACCCCGGAGAGCAGAAAGTGAAAATAATCCGGCACGAACAGGCAGCGTTCGGCCTGTGCCAGCATCCGGGCCGGGGTGGCCATCAGCTGATACACCGTGTTGAATGGCTGGCGCATGATCCCCGTGTGTTTATACAGCCATTGATCCGACAGGTTGTCCATTACGGCGGAGGTGCGGCTGTCACGGTACGCGATCGAGTCCCCCACCATCCGGTCCTCCGCATCCAGCAGCACATAGTCCACGCCCCAGGTATCCACACCCACGCTTAAGGGGATTTTGCCCAGGGCTTTGCACTTTTTCATCCCTTCCAGTATATCGGTCCATAATTCGTCCAGATTCCAGCATAAATGGCCATCCCGGTTGACCATTCCGTTGGGAAAGCGGTACACTTCTTCCAGTGTCAGTTTTCCATCCTGCACGCAGCCCAGGATGTGCCGTCCGCTGGAAGCGCCGATGTCGATGGCAAGCGTGTAAACAGGCATCCGATCACGACCTTTGCAACGAATCTATCCATAGCATAACGCAACGGAGTCAAAGAAAAAAGGACGGGGCCTTTCTGTTTTACGACCTGTGTGAACTCCGGTACTCTCTGGGGGATACGCCCGTCTGCCGCTCAAAAATGCGGTAAAAATAACTGCTGTTGTCGTACCCCACCGCCTGGCAGACGGAAAGAATACTCCGGTCCGTATCCCTGAGCAACTGCCTCGCCTTTTCCAACCTGCGGCGCTGCAACAGCTCCGTGCAGCTCATTCCGGTGCTTTCTCGCGCCACGCGGCTGACGTACGCCGGGCTTACGCCGTGCGCACGGGCAAAGTCCAGCAACCGGAAATCGGCATATCGGGTGCGGATTGCCCGAAGCAGGTCCACCGCCAGCGCGTTCCAGCGCCGCAGACCCGTAGCCATCCGCAGGCAGTCCGGCATCTCCAGCAGATGTAAAAACAACAATCCCATTTCTACCCTGCACAAAGCGCGCCGATCTCCGCCCGGCTCCAGAAACCCCCATAGCATGCTTTGCAGCAGGCACTGCACGCTGTGCACCCCGGAAACGGGAAAATATAAATAGGGCACGCTCGCTTCGCCGGTGCGCAGAGCGTCCAGCAGAAAACGGCCCAGCGCGTTATCAGCGCCGACGGTTTCCAGCGCGAAATCAAAAAACTCCGGCTGTACCAGAAAGTTGACCGCCACGTCGTCCCGCCCGCACAACGCGACGCTGTGTACCGCGTGCCGGTTAATCAGCAACAGTTCCCCCGCGCGCAGAACCACCTGCTCCCGACCGGCCAGCGTGTGGGTCGTCTGCCCGCGCAGCATCACCATCGCTTCCACGAAGTCATGCCGGTGCGGCGGGAAGGCCACGAAGCGCGTATGCGGCCGGATGGTAATCATCTGTTCTCCGGGGATCAGCTTTTGCCCTTCCAGCGTGATGGACGCGCCGCTCGTATACACCGTCCGGTCCAGCGGTCCCCCCTTCAGCAGTCGTTCTTCTTCCGGAGTTACCGCGGCAAAATGCTCCACCAGATCAGCATCCATGCCGTTATCCTCCCGACCGTATTTGATTTATTATATCACGACGTTTCGAGACTGCAAAGCCATGCCGAAGCACACAGGCATTGCCCCCGCCGAAGGGGAACAATTCGCTGCAACGTTTTCAGCTTCCCTTGCGTATATAGAGTGTAAGGAGGTGAAGCCATGGAGGTTCTGCCCCAGCCCGAAAGCCCGCTGGAGAGGCTGATGGCGCAATATGGCGACAGCCTGCTGCGCACCTGCTGGATGATGCTAAACGACCGCGACCTTGCGCGCGACGCCGCGCAGGAAACCTTTCTGAAAGCCTACCGGGCGCTGCCGACACTGCGGGAAGGCGAAACGGAAAAAGCCTGGCTGATGCAAATCGCCGTGAACGTTTGCCGGGATATGCGCCGCGGATTCTGGTTCAGGCGGATCGACCGCCGCATCACCCCGGACGATCTGCCCGAAACGGTCCGCGAAGACGAGCGCCCCGACCCCACCCCGTTCCTCGCGGTGATGAGCTTGCCCGCCAAAGACCGGGAAACCGTTGTGCTGCATTATTATCAGGGTTTATCGCTTGCCGAAATCGCGAAGCTTACGGAGGTGCCCGCCTCCACGGTGCGCGCCCGGCTGGCACGGGCCAAAAAGAAGCTGCATCGCAAGCTGGAAGGATGGTATTACGATGAATGAACGTTTTCACGACGATGCCGACCGCCTGCTGAACGGTCTTGCCTGGACGCGGCAGGACACGCAGGCCGTGCTCGCCGCCACGAAAGGAGAACGCCCCGAAATGAAAAAGAAAATCCGCGCGGGCCTTGTGCTGGCCGTGTCGCTGCTGCTGGTGGCGGCGGTCGCGCTGGCGATCGGGCTGAGCAAATCCCCGGAATATGCCGTGCTTGAAAAAGCACGCCAGACGGTGTGCGAACAGTACGGGTTGAAGCCGGAATGGCTTACGATGTTTAACACAACCACCGGCAGAGTCGCCGGAAAACAGATCGTGCTGTTTGACGTCACTTCGTCCACCTTCGTACAGCCCGACGCGGTGGGGAAATACACCGTCACGATCGCCGCGGACAGGCAAGCAACCGCCTCCTGGTCGCACGACAACGTGGACCCCTCGCTGTGGCAAAACGCGGACCTCACCGCCTCCGTATGGGGCGCGCCCCAGCTGGAGCAGATGTTTGCACGGTATACCGCCTACCGCACATGGTGGGCGGAGCATGAAAACGTGTATGAACTGCCCCTTGCACAGCAAACCGCGCTGTTTGCGGAGTTGCAGCAAACCCTCGCGCCTCTTGCGCTGCCACCGGAATGCTCGGCGAGAACAGGGGACACCGCCCCCCTCGCAACGCCGACCCCGGTGCCTGTTCCCGCGGCCGCGCTGACTGCCGCCAAAGAAGCGCTATCCGCAAAGTATGCGCTTAACGACGATATGCTGTCGCTCTTCACCCTCAACGCCAGTGTGGATTCTTCGGACGGGCAGCCTGTATGGATCGTCGCTTACAACCCGGTCGATTATGACAACCCCGGCGAAGCGGACTGGCGCTGGCTGGATTTTCTGAGTAAAAGATTGGGCAATTATCAGGTACAGGTGCGTCAGTCGGACAACACGGTCGTCCAAGTGCAATGGTCGCTGGAAGGGGAAAAGGGATCCGACACTTACACCGAAAATAACTGGGCGCAGGCGGACGCTTACGACGCGCGCATCCTTCCGTGGGTACTGTCCCTGCTTCGCGCCAACGCGCCCATCATCGCCCGTTATCCGGAGGATCAGACGGAATGGTTTTCCGTTCAGGATGCCGCCGCGTACGATCAGGCCTTCCGCGACGCCGGCTTTAATGCAAATGTATATAACCACGGACTGCCGCAGCCAGGCGACCTGACCCAAGAGCAGGCGCTGCAATGCGCACAGCAGGCCATGCGCGAAGCGTATTCCCTGACCGACGAGCAGCTGAAACCCTATACCCTCACGGCTTCCTACCTGCTGGATCAGGGCGGTACATGGCAGATCAGTTTCTATAGCGGCGATGGCATGGGCAACGTGGACCTGCGCGCCGCCGACGGGGAAGTGCAGACCGTGCAGCTGGATTCCGGCGTAATCGGCAACGGCTGACGAACCGGCAGACAGAGCGGCCCTTCGGGCAAAGCAATCCTTCGCTTCAGAAAGGGGATCGGGCCACAAAGCCCGATCCCCTTCATTTTTCTACTCCAGCAGAAACATCCGGCGCAATTTCGGCTGCGCACCGGTCACCGGGTCCATCTCCAGCACCAGCACATCCCGCATATACTCGTTCCAGCGGTCCACCACGGGGCTTTTCGCCTGTACCTGCTCCGCATAGGCCGCGCCCTGCTCACACTCGTAATAGCCGAACACGGTTTCCCCGTCGCTCCAGATGGAATAATTCCGGATTCCGGCAGCCCTTAACACCGCTGTCATTTCCGGCCAGATCGCGTCATGGCGGCGCTGATACTCGTCCGCCATTCCTGCCTTTATCCGGCCTTTCCACGCAAACCGTTCCATGTGTTTCCTCCCTCTGTATCCTGTTGAACAGATCACTTTGCCTGCCTGTGTGCCGGAAACAGCAAATGATGATAATTCCTTTCCACGGCACGCGCCACAGTTTCCACCGGCAGTTTTTTCTCCCCTGCGATCACACACAACTCGCTCCGAAGCACGGCCGGAAGTTCCTCCGGCTCCACGTTGCGGCCCAGCGCCCACGTGACGGCGTTTAATCCGTCTGTCTCCGTAAGCAGGCGATCAAGCGGCGCAAGCGCCGCCACCCGCCGCACTGTCGGGTTCGTTTCGGCATCCGGCCCGATGGTAAAGTAACAGCCCTGCTCCAGATAATCACCCGGCGCTTCCTCGCACGAATACCAGTGAACCACTTTGGGCATGGAATAGCGCCTGAGGATTTGCGCGGCTTCCCGTTCGCGCCCCTTGGTATGCAGCACAACCGGTTTGCCGGCTCGTTGCGCATAGTCCAGGTGCCAGAGGAACACCTCTGTCTGCGCGGTCATCGGGGTATCGCACCAAACGCTGTCCAGCCCGGTTTCCCCCACCACGGGGCACATCTCCAGAAAAGGCAACATCGCTTCCGGTGGAAAGTCGGCGGCCTTCCACGGATGCAGCGCGCAGCAGGGGGTAAATACGGCGCTCCCGACAGCGCAGGCCAGCACATCCGCCGCCGAGGCCGGGTCCGTGCCACACAACAAAGTCGCAATCCCCAACCGCTCGCGAATCTGCCGTTCCTGCGGCGTGCCGGGGTGAGCGTGCACGTCAATCACGGCGTTCCCTCCCCCCGGATGGCGTTGTGCAGCGCCTTTCGAAGCTCCGTTTGCGCATACAGCCAGTCACGCGTGCGCTGCTTTTCCGTAACAGCCACCTCACGCGATACGCCGGTCGGCGTACCGCCCAGCACGTAAATCCGGTCGCTCAAATACATTGCCTCGTCCACATCGTGGGTCACCAGAAGCACCGTACGGTTAAGCGAAGTTTTTACGGAAAGCAGCCAGTCCTGCATCTCCCCGCGGGAGATCACATCCAGCGCTCCGAATGGCTCATCCAGCAGCAGCACGTCCGCGCTGCAAAGCGCGGTTCGCAAAAAGGCCGCCCGCTGCCGCATCCCGCCGGACAGTTCCGACGGATAGGCGTTCTCATACCCTTGCAGACCAAAGGCAGGAAACAGCGCCAGCGCCTTTTCCCGCGCCTGTTTTTTCTCCCCGTGGATTTGCCCGTACAGGCACGCGTTTTCCAGTATGGTTTTCCACGGGAAAAGCAGATCGTTTTGCGGCATATAGGCAAAATGCCCGCTCGGTCCCGTGATCGGCTGCCCGTCCGCCAGCAGTTCCCCGGCGTCGGGCCGCTCAATTCCGGCCAATAGATTCAGCAAGGTGGACTTTCCGCATCCGGACGCGCCGAGGAGGCTGACAAACTCCCCCTCGGCGGCGTACAGCGACACGTTTTCCAGCAGCGGTCTGCGCTGGTACCGGAAGCACAGCCCGCGCACCTCCACCTTCGGCCTGTTACTGTCCATCGGGCAAAAATTCGTTGGTGTAGAGCTGGTCGGCGGCGATCTTCTGACCGATCACGCCGTACTGCAGGCAGAAATCCGTATATCCGTCCCAAACGCTGTCCTTCATTTCACCAAACCGGGGCGCGTCGGCGATGTATTGCCCCGTCAGATATTCCTGCGATTTCTTCAGCAGTTCCGGCGATTCGTCCGGCGCGTACTTCCCCAGAATCGCCGCCGCCTGATCCGGATTTGCGATTGCGTACTCGTACCCTTTCGTGGTGGCCCGCAGGAAAGCGCGCAGCGTATCGGGATGATCCGCGATCATTTCCTCGCTGGTAATCAGCACCGGCGTATAGTAATCCAGCCGGGCGTCCAAATCCCGAAGCGGCATATAATCGATAGGAAAGTTATTCAGTTCGCACTTGATATTATCCCATGCCTCAAAAAACCACATGATATCCACCTGATCCTTCAGGGCTGCGAAGCCGGAACCGTCGGAAGTGACCACGTTCAGCTTGGAAAAATCCTTGCCAGCGTTCGTCATCACTGCTTTCAGCACCGCTTCCTCCCCCGGGCCGCCCCAGCCGGCGTAGGTTTTCCCTTCAAAATCAGCGGGCGAGGTGATGCCTTTGCCGGCATAGGTTGCGAAACCAGAGGTGTTGTGCTGCAAAATCGTGGCAATCGCGCGGATCGGCAGCGGTTCCGCCAGCGTTCGTGCGATGGTCACGTCCTCCTGGTAGCTTACCCCGATCTGCCCTTTGCCTACGGCGATCAATGTGGCGGTGGCGCCCTCGGTCGGCTCCACAATGTTCACGTTCAGCCCTTCCGCCGCGTACCAGCCCTGATCCAGCGCCACGTACATGCCGGTATGGTTGGTGTTGGCCACATAATCCAGTATCACCGTAACATCCTCTTCAGCCGTTGCGGAAAAGCAAAAACCAAGCATTGCCACAGACAGTAAAACCAATAAAAACTTCTTCAAGTCAAATCTCCTTCTTTCTTTTCAAATAAGGCATCCATGCCTGCCCCAGCAGGCGGACCCCGCTGTTCATCAAAATGGACAGAAAAACGATCAGCACCACGCAAGCAAACATCTTATCCAACGCGTAGCTGTTTTTCACATGCAGCAGGTAATACCCCAGCCCCTGCTGGGCGCCGATCCATTCGCCAACCACCGCGCCGCTGATGGAATAAGTAGCCGCCACTTTCAGCCCTGAAAACAGCGAAGGAAGCGCGTACGGAATCTTCACCAGTCGGTACGTTTGCCATGGGGACGCGCCAAACCCGCGTACCAGGTGCGCATAAGCCGGGTCGATGGCGCGCATCCCATCCGTGAAGCTGACGGCGACCGGGAAAAAGCACATCAGCACCACCGTAAGGATTTTAGGCGCCAGCCCGAACCCCAGATAAATAATCAGGATCGGCGCCAGCACAATCATCGGTACCGTTTGGGTCACCACCAGAATCGGGTACAGGCTCCTGCGTACCACAGGGAAAGCATCCATCGCAATGCCCAGAAACAGCGCCAGAACCAGCGCAATGAGCATCCCGGAAAGCGCCTCTCCCACCGTTACCAGCATATGCGGTAGCAGTGCGGGAATGCCTGTGATGAGCGCGGTCATCACCGCGGAAGGCGCGGGCAGTACATACCCGGGAACGGCCGCCAGACGCACATACGCTTCCCAAAGCGCAATCAGGGAAAGGAATACCCAAACGGAGGAATGTTTTTTCACGGATTTCGCCTCCTTTCCACATAAAAAACCGCGACGATATTCATACCGTCGCGGCAAAAAACGTTCGTATGTTTCCTGCGTTGGCATTATCCAAATCAGGTAATGCGGGTCGAAGTTGTAAACTTCCTCTCAGCCTGCCACACAAGCTCCCCGGTATGCAGGTATTATTATAATGGATCGATAAGTTGGTGTCAACCCGTTAAGTCGAATGAAATTAAGGTCATAGCTGCGTTTATCCCGATACAAAAAACACCCGTAACAGATGTTGTTACGGGCATTTCTTGGCTCCCCAGGTAGGGCTCGAACCTACAACCCTTCGGTTAACAGCCGAATGCTCTGCCATTGAGCTACTGAGGAATATACACTTATTCCGAACTTTGTTCGGAATAAGCTTATTTGGAATGCGGCGGCGATCTACTCTCCCGGGCCGTTACCAGCCAAGTACCCT
>DAOPZG010000024.1:0-25623 GCA_035353235.1 Candidatus Limiplasma sp. | reverse complement strand
CGGCAGGTTTGCCAGCAGCATACCAAACGCAATGGGCAGAAGCAGCAGAGGTTCGTATTTCTTCACAATTGCCAGATACATCAACAGGCAGGCTACCGCGATCATAATCAGGTTTTGCGGTGAGTTGAACAACGCTGAAAAACCGGATGACTGCGCCAGCTTAACCAGACTTTCACCAATATGGATGCTTTGCATGGTCGTCCATTCACTCCTTTTCTATCTTGTTGCAGAGCATAACGGACTTAGCCGATCACAACCATCAAATCGCCGCTGCTGACAGACGCACCTTTGTTAACGGAAATCTGCTTCACAGTGCCGTCAACGGGAGACATAATTTCGTTCTCCATCTTCATAGCTTCCAGAATCAGCAGAATGGTGCCCTTCTTTACAGAGTCGCCAACCTTGCACTTGATATCCAGAATCGTGCCGGGCATCGGAGAACTGATTTTGGTGCCACCGGCAACAGGCGCGGCGGCAGGTTTGGCAACCGGCGCGGGTGCCGCAACAGGCGCAGCCACAGGGGCCGCAAAAACGGGGGCAGGCGCTGCGACGGGGGCGGCGGCGCCGGCAGCCACTTCATCAACAGAAACCTGATACGCAATGCCATTGACAGTAATGTTAAACTGACGCATAAAGGGGAATCCTCCTTGTGAAAATAGTAAATTTTCGTAGTTCGGCAACCTTTACATACGGCTGTAGACCTGATCCTCACGACCAGCGAGATTCCACGCGGCCGCGTTGTGTACCCGGCGAACCCGGCGAACAACAAATCCGGTATCGCCCTGCCAGATCGCCGCGATGGCGGCGGTGATGGCCGCGACTGTTTCCGGCGTAATCCCCGGCTCAACATCTTCAGCGGGATATACTTCAAGTTCCTGTTCCGCAATGTCTTCCGCTTGTTCAGGGGCTTTTTTCGATTTCTTTCCGTCTGAGATGAGGGAGAGCAGTTTGATAAAGCCGATCAGCAGAGTTAAACCTGCAAACACGACCACAAGACCTATGGCTGTAACGGAAAGGCCAAATACCAATGAGTTCATCGCTTATCTTCCTTTCGCGCTTTACAGGGGCATGTTGCCGTGTTTCTTGGCCGGGTTGCTGTCGCGTTTGCTGAACAGCATTTCCAGCGCGGCGGCCAGCAGCTTGCGCGTCTGGGCGGGATCGATCACGTCGTCCACCAGGCCCGCTTCGGCAGCCTTCAGCGCGCCGGCAACTTCCTCAACATATTTCGCGGCGTATTTCGCGCGCGCTTCGTCGGGCGTGCCCTTGTCGGCCTTCACTTCGTCGCCGTACAGCACCGCCACGGCGGCTTCCGGCGTTAGGGCGCTGATGATCGCGCCGGGCCAGGCATAGGTAACGTCCGCGTTCGCCTTGCCGCCCATGGCTACATAAGCCTGGCCGACAGCGCTGCCGGTGACCACGCACAGCTTGGGTACGGTCGCGGTCGCGTAGGCGTACAGCAGCTGGCTCTGCGCGTTCATCAGCCAGCTCTGGTTGTCCAGCTTGTCGATCTTCACCCCGCTGGTGTTGAGCATGCTCACCACGGGCAGGTTGAAGCAATCCATAAAGTGCACGAAACGCGCGGCTTTCTGCAGCGCACCGGCGGTCAGATAGCCCGCTTCGGTGGCGACAACGCCTACGGAGTGGCCCGCGATGCGGCCCATGGCCGTGTGCACGCCGGTTTCGTAAGCGGCTTTCAGTTCCAGCATCGTGCCGGCGTCAAACAGGTCCGCAAGCACCGCGGACGCCTTGTCGGCCTCCACAGCGGAAAGCAGCCGGTTCATATCGTCGCCGTCCACCAGTTCGGCGTCTTCCGCATTGCAGCCGGGCAGCAGCGAAAGGGTTTTCACCGCCAACTCCAGTGCTTCGGCTTCGTCCGCGGCCACCAGCGAGCATCCGCCCTGCTTGGCCATCATCTCCGCGCCGCCCAGTGCGTCGATCTTCACGTCCACACCGTTCATCGCCGCCAGCACCTGCGGGCCGAACACCATCATGGAAGAAACTTTCTTCGCCATGATGCTCACATCCGCCAGCTGGGCGATCAGCGCCGCGCCGCCGATGCAGGGACCGAGCACGACCGCGACCATCGGGCATACGCCGCTCAGGCGGGCCATGTTGCGGTAAATTTCCGCATAGGCGTTCATCGCTTCCGCGCCCTCATCCACGCGCACACCGGCGCTGTCGCAAAGGGCCAGCACGGGCGCGCCGGTTTTAAGGGCAAGGTCCAGCGTTTTGTTAATCTTTTGCGCCTGAAGTTTCCCCATTGCGCCGCCGTGTACCGTGAAATCCTGGGCGAACAGGTAAACCGGGCGATTCTGGATCGTTGCGTATCCGGTCACGACGCCTGCCGCTCCCCCGTTTTCACTGACGAGCGCATACGTCTCCACGAAACTGCCGTTATCCACGAGCTTCTCGATACGCTCGCGCGCGGTCAGCTTGCCTGCGTCACGCTGCGCCTTGATGCGTTTCTCATCACCCGTGTTCAGGGCGTCGCGAAGCGCCTGCACCTTGGTTAGGTCTTGAGAGTTCTGCATTTCCGTTCTCCTTCCGTCGGGTCAATCTGCCGTATTTTGGGATGTGTTGAAAAAGCTCAATTCTTTCCCGTTTCTATCTCTTCTGCATATACCTCCTCTTTTCCTGCCTGTGTGTTAGAATTTTGACAATTTTCTTCGTACTTTCCCTGTACTTCGCAACAGCAGTAAAAGGCGCGAAGCTAAAGCCCCGCGCCTTTGCGATGCCTGCCCACACGGCCGTCCGGGCGATCCCCGCCGCCGTGTTTTCAGTCGATTTCGTAGGTAGTATAAGGCCGGTCGTAAACATATCCCAGCTTTTCCGCCAGCGCGACCGATTCACGGTTGGCCGCGTCCCAGCTGGGGTACAGGCCACGTTTAAAACAGCGCAGCATCAGCGCCGCGCCGCAGGCCGTCGCCAGCCCGCGCCTGCGCCAGTCCTTTCGGGTATCAATCTCGATTTCGATGCCGCCACGAAAAACCACGTAGGAGGAGGCGCCGGCCACCGGCTCATCCCCGTACAACGCCAGCACACCCAGACCGCGCGCCCGATAATCCGCCTCATCCCGGAACTGGCTCACGAAATCCCGCGACCATTCCTCCGCCCGTACTTTATGGTACAACTCCCCTTCCAGCGGAGTCAGCCGAACCCCCGACGGTAGCGTTTCGGTAAAACGGCGCAGGGTTTCCCGGTCAAAATGATCCATATCTTTTCGGATGGCGTGACGTTCCACCTTACGGGCTTTCTCACCCCATACGCGTTCAATCACCGGGCGCCATTCGGCTTCCCGAGACGACAGCAGGATCATCCGCCCTTGCAGCGACGGCGGCCGATAACCCGCCAGCGCTTCCGCCTCGGGGCATCCTGCGTCGCCAGCCAGAAAGGCAATATCCCCGTTCACAACCAACGCCGCCGTATGCGCGGGGTTAGCATATGCTTCTCCCATGCAGCCGTCCAGTGTGGAGCGCGCCAGGTTTTCCGGCCAACCCTCAAACAGCGGCGCGATCAGGCTCATGTCTGAAACACGGCACAGCGATTCCATCAGCCGTTCCAGCCTGACAGTTCTTCCTGAATATAAGGAAGGGCCAGCAGCTTTTCCGTCATCTCATCCACGGTCAGCAATTGGGTGTTGCTGCTGTTAAACTCCGTCAGGATATTGCGGTCGCGGTCGCCCTGCACCATGTATTTATCGTAGTTCAGGTCGCGCGCGTCGGCGGGCACGCGGTAAAAATCGCCCATATCCACGGCGTGCATGCATTCCTCGTTGGTCAGCAGCGTCTCATACATTTTCTCCCCGTGCCGCATGCCAATGCGCTGGTCGGGCAGATCGGAATGGAAAATCCGCTTAACCGCCTGCGCCAGCACCCCGATCGTGCAGGCCGGGGATTTTTTAACCAGAATATCGCCGGTATGCGCATGTTCAAACGCATACAGCACCAGTTCCACCGCCTCGTCCAGGCTCATCATGAAGCGCGTCATTTCCGGTTCGGTCACGGTGATTGGCCGACCTGCTTTGATCTGCTCGATAAACAGCGGGATCACCGACCCGCGGGAACACATCACGTTGCCGTAGCGCGTGCCGCAGATCAGCGTTTTTTCCGGTGAAACAGTGCGTGATTTTGCCACAAACACCTTTTCCATCATCGCTTTGGAAGTGCCCATCGCGTTGATGGGATAGGCCGCCTTGTCGGTTGAAAGGCAGATCACCTTGCGCACGCCGGCCTCGATGCAGGCGGAGAGCACGTTTTCCGTACCCAGCACGTTGGTTTTTACCGCCTCCAGCGGGAAAAACTCGCAGGAAGGCACCTGTTTCAGCGCGGCGGCGTGAAACAGGTAATCCACCCCGTACAGCGCTGCCGTAACGGAATCGCGGTCGCGCACGTCGCCGATGTAATACTTGATTTTATCGTTCTGGTAGCGATGGCGCATGTCGTCCTGTTTTTTTTCATCGCGGCTGAAAATGCGTATTTCCCGGATCGGCGTATCCAGAAAACGTTTCAGCACCGCCTCGCCAAACGAGCCGGTGCCGCCGGTAATCATCAGCGTTTTGCCTTCAAACACGTCACGCGTCCTCCTCGTTGCCTTTAAATACACACCCGGTCAGGCGGTGAAGCACTTCGCGGTATGCGTCCTCCACGTCGCCCATATCGTGGCGGAATCGGTCGATATCCAGCGGTTCATGGGTACTCGCGTCCCAAAACCGGCAGGTGTCCGGCGAAATCTCGTCGGAAAGAAGCACTTTGCCGTGGAAACGGCCAAACTCCAGCTTAAAATCAATCAGCTCGATGTTGATCTCCCGGAGCACCTCGGTCAGGATTTCGTTCACGCGCAGGGCGATACGTTCCATATCGCGGATTTCCTCCGCTGTGGCCAGCCCCATCGCGGTAATGTGCGTCAGGTTGACAAGCGGATCATCCAGATCCGTATCCTTCAGGCAATACTCAATCACCGTATTCTTGAGATGCGTCCCCTCGGGATATCCCGTACGGCGGGCAAGGCTTCCGGCCACAATGTTGCGCACCTTCACCACAACGGGGATGATCTCCACGCGCTTCACCAGCGAGCTCCGGTCGTCAATCCGGCGGATAAAGTGGTTGGGTACTCCTTCTCTGGCCAGCAGGGTAAAAAGATACTCGCTGATCCGATTGTTAATCTCGCCCTTACCGATGATACGGCCCCTTTTCAGGCCATGAAAGGCAATCGCTTCATCCTTATAGTACACAACGGCCTCGTCCGGATTCTCCGTCGCATAAACCCGCTTGCCCTTGCCTTCGGTTATCGTATCGCCGATCCTCGTCATGCTCATCCTCCCGCAAGCCCGGCCCGGCGCCGGGAACCCGCACGTTTAAACTTTTTGTATTGTAGCACGAACGCCCCACTGCCGCAAGCAGACGGCGCGCTGGGCGCCGCTCCGTTGGGAATGTACGAAACGACCCGCGCGGTGATCAATACCGCACGGGTCGTTGATTGCTGTTTTAAACTTATTCCTGCTCGTCCGCCTGAGCTTCTTCTTCCATCTGTTTGCCGACAGCTTCCACATCTACCGCTACGGCTTCCGCGCCGTCGTCGGTTTTTTCGGTTTCCGCCGCGTCCTTGCGCTCGGCTTCCAGCACAGCGCGGATGCTCAGGCTGATCCGCTTGGCTTCGGGATCGACGCCGAGCACCTTTACGCGGACTTCGTCGCCCACGTTCACAGCGTCTTCCACCTTATTGATACGGGTCAGCGCGCACTGGCTGATATGCACCAGTCCGTCGATCCCCGGCTCCAGCTCCACAAAGGCGCCGAAGGTGGTGATACGTACTACTTTGCCGGTTACGACCGCGCCTTCGGGATACTTTTCGGGCGCAAGATCCCACGGCTTGGGCTGCAACTGTTTCAGGCCCAGCTGAATGCGCTCGCGCTCCGAGTCCAGACTCAGGATTTTAACTTCTACTTCCTGATCAGGATGAACGATCTCCGAAGGATGCTTTACATGCGCCCAGCTCAGATCGGTCACATGGATCAGGCCGTCTACGCCGCCCAAATCCACGAACGCGCCGAAATCGGTCAGACGACGCACAATACCCTTCACTACATCGCCCTCGTGCAGGTTCGCCCACACTTCCGTCTTGCGGGCGGTGGACTCTTCCTTGATTACGGCCTTGCGGCTGGCGACGATGCGGCGTTTCTGCTCATCCAGTTCGATAATTTTCAGCTTCATGGTCTGGCCGACGAAATCGCCGATCTTTTCCACATAGCGGTTGGAGAGCTGCGACGCAGGCACGAACGCGCGAATGCCGTCCACGTTGCAAATCAGGCCGCCCTTGACGACCTCCTTGCCGACGCCCTCGACGAATTCGCCCTTTTCGTACTTATCGACAAGCACTGCGAAAGCCTTGCGGGTGAGGATGTTGCGCTGAGACAGCAGCACGTTGCCTTCGCCGTCGTTGACTTTGACGACTTCCACTTCAATTTCGTCGCCCAGCTTCACATCCTGTGTCACCAGGTCTTCGCGTTTAATCAAGCCGTCGGACTTGAAGCCGATGTTGACGCAAACCTCGTCGTCCGTGATTTGAACGACCGTTCCGGTAACCGACTGTCCGGGCCTGATCTTGACCAGAGTGGCTTCCACGTCAGCCATAAAGCTGCTCTTGTCTGCCTCCTCGCGGGAAACCTTCTGATCCATCTGTTCCTTGTCCGTCATGCGTGTGACAACCTCCTTAAGTGACCAATCCGGCGTACTCGCACCGGCTGTGATCCCAATTGATTCCGAATGAATATCCGCGAAGCCCGGCGGAATATCCGCCGCGCGCTCCACCCAAAGCGTGCGTTTGCAGATTCGGCTGCAGGTTTCGAAGAGCTTACGCGTATTCGCGCTGTCGCGCCCTCCCACCACCAGCATCGCGTCTACCCGCGCGGCCAGCTCCCTGGCGTCGTTCTGTCGCTGCACCGTCGCCGTGCAGATCGTGTTTTCCGCTGTAAGGTTCTTCACCTTGCGCCGGAGAATTGGCAGGATATTCTCCCATTCCTCCTGCGGAAAAGTTGTCTGCGCCACCGCGAGCGCCTCGTCCAGTTCCGGCAGTTTCTCCGCCCCCGCCGCATCCTGTACGGTGTATACCATACCGCCGCACCAGCCTACCGTGCCCACCACCTCGGGGTGGTCGCCGCGTCCCAGCAAAATGACCGGCTTCCCGGTGCTGCTGTACCCGGCTACGATGTCGTGCAGGCGTTTTACGAAGGGACAGGTCAGGTCGACCGCCCGGATTCCACGTTCCTCAAGTTCACGGTACACCGCCGGCGCTACGCCGTGGCTGCGGATGATCGCGCTGCGTCCCGATGCCTGTTCGGGGGTATCCACCGCGCGCACGCCTGCCGCCTCCAGTTTGCGAAGCACTTCCGGGTTATGCACCAGCGGCCCGATGGTAACGATGTTTTTTTCCATGTCGGCAGCCTTCATCGCTTCCACCACCGCGCGGCGGACCCCCATGCAGAAACCTGCGTGCTCCGCAATGAATACCGGCATTACGAACCTCCAGAAGCAGAATCAAGGATGTTATTCGCCGCAACTTACGCGATTCCTGCTTTTCCTTCGCATCGGAAAAGCAAAAAACAGGATTATTTTCGAATCGCTTTCACGCCGCAGCCATATTGCTGCGCCATTTTGCGGTACAAAGCGGTGATTTTTTGCAGCACCTCGTCGCAGGTTTCGCGGTTGACGCCTTTCGCGGCGATGTCCCGGACCGTAAACGGTTCGCCGTAATAGCAGTCCACGCGGTGAAACAACCGGGGTTTGGCGGTCACATAGGCTGGCAGGATCGTCGCGTTGCCAAGCAGCGCGATCATCCCCACGCCGCTTTCCAATTCCTCCATCACGGTTGTCTTGTATCGCGTGCCCTCAGGGAAGATGCCCAGCACATGCCCCTCCTTCAGGGTTTTAAGGCATGTGCGCACCGCGCCCATATCCATGTTGTGGCGATCCACCGGGATCATCAGCAGGTTTTTATGGATCGCGCGCATCAATGGGTTGCGAATCAGTTCCTTTTTACCCAGATAGCGGATCTGGTAACGGTTACACTTCCAACCGATCAGGAACGGGTCCAGCATGTGCAGGTGATTGCCGATCAGCAGATAGGGCGCGTTCAGTTCCGTGTTTTCCAGCCCGTGATACCGTACCGGCAGGAACAGACGGAACACAATCGCGGAAAACCACATGGCCAACCGGTAAAAAAAGGTGAAGCGTTCCCGCGGCTTCCGCTCGCCCTGCTCCCGCTGCGAAAGTCTGCGGTATAAAAGCCCCAGTACCGCTTCCTCCGCCTGGGTCTGGGTCATGGCGCTGGTATCCAGCGTAACCGCGTCCGCCGCGGGCGTTAACGGGTCTACGGCGCGGGTAGTATCCTGCCTGTCGCGAACGATCACGTCGTTCAGCACATCATCATACACAGCGGGCTGGCCTTTGGCGTTCAGCTCGTCGCAGCGGCGGCGGGCACGTACTTCCGGCGAGGCGGTTAAAAACACCTTCAGCGTCGCATCCGGCAGCACGCGCGTGCCGATGTCCCGCCCATCCAGAATCATGGAATGAACGCTTGCAATCTTCTGCTGCATCGCAACCATCAGGCGGCGCACTTCGGCGTGCGTGCCACAATCCGACGCGGCCATGCTGATCTCCGGTGTGCGAATCCGGTCCGTTACATCCACGCCGTTTACCAGCGTATGCTGGCGACCGTTTTCAAACCGCACATCCATCCGGATACGCGTCGCAAGCTCCGCCATCTGCTCCGGATCGCGAGGGTCCAGCTGCTCCTGAAGCGCCTGATAGCCGAAAGCGCGGTACATCGCGCCCGTGTCCAGATGGGGCACGCCCAGCTGGGCGGCCAGATGATCCGCCACCGTGCTTTTCCCAGCGCCTCCCGGGCCATCGATCGCAATGGTGAAATGTTTCAAAACGATTCATCCTTTACAGTCAGAATGCTGTCCGTCGGATTCGTGAAACGTTCGGCGGGCCTAAATCGCTCGATGCCCAAGACCGACGCAGATTTCGTCCAGATGGCCCAGGCCGATTCCGAAAAACACGGCGACGGCCACATGGTCGTGATAGCGCGCGATCCCGATCTTACCGCCCACGCTCATCCCCAGCGCCTTCGGGGTAATCTGGTTAAGCGCTTCGCGGGCTGCCCCGGCCACCCCGCCCTCTTCCAGGTGGCTTTCGCCGATCAGCCCTTCCCGGCGGGAAGCGACTACCGCACGTTCCACAATCTTCATAATCGAAGGCACAAATTCGCCTCCGAAATCGGCGGCGGCGGTTGCGATATCCTCCAGCGCCAGCGTTTTCTTGATTAGCAGTTCTTCCTCGCGGGAACGCGACATGCTCATTTCGATGGCGGCGCGCGCCACGTCTCGGCTGCCAAGGTTCAACGGTTTATCCATCCCTGTCCGCCTCCCTGCGCCGACGTTTCCGTCGGCTCCTGCGTAAGGCGCGCCGGTCCGCCGAAAAAACGCCCCGACACGTTACGCCCCGACCTGTATCCAGTATAACACGCTTTTTTCGGCAGGCAATGGGGTATACGCTGCGATTGAGCAGAAAAAAGCCCTTCCGATAATTGAACCGGAAGAGCTATTGAGCTCCCAAAGTGCCGCTGCACCTGGCTTTTTCACCCGCTATGTTTAGCAGGTTGGGGCCCTGCCGCCTGTTTTAGCCTTCCCCTGGCGTCTTTCGACGGGGGCATGGCAGCCGCAGACGGACTCAGGCTCCATTGAAGAAGTGTGGGTAAAAACAAGATGCTGGCGCACACTTCAGGAAGACCTCTGCCCATATTATAGGGCTGTCCTAACCGATTGTCAAGCGAAGCGGCGGGCGGGTTTCAGCGGTTTGCGTACATCTTTTGGTAGTAGTCCCGATACTCCCCCGCCAGAATATCCGCAAGCCATTTCCGGTGTTCGGTGTACCAGTGCACCGTGCGGCGGATGCCGTCGTCAAACTTCGTCTGTGGCAGCCACCCCAGTTCCCGGTGGATTTTGGCCGGGTCAATTGCGTAGCGGCGGTCATGGCCGGGGCGGTCGGTCACGAAGGTAATCAGGCTTTCGGGCTTGCCCAGTTCCCGCAGGATCGTTTTCACCACGTCGAGGTTGGCGCGTTCGTTATGGCCGCCCACGTTATAAATTTCGCCCTCGCGGCCTTTGCGCATCACCAGATCGATCGCGGCGCAGTGATCCTCCACATACAGCCAGTCGCGCACGTTTTCACCCTTGCCGTAGACCGGCAGGCTCTGGTTGTCCAGCGCCCGGCTGACCATCAGCGGGATCAGCTTTTCTGGGAACTGGTAAGGGCCGTAGTTATTGCTGCACCGGGTGACGCTGACCGGCAGTTTAAACGTGCGCGCATATGCCAGCACCAGCAGATCGGCGCTCGCTTTGCTGGCGCTGTAGGGCGACGAGGTATGCAGCGGCGTTTCCTCGGTGAAAAACAAATCGGGGCGATCCAGCGGCAGGTCCCCGTACACCTCGTCGGTGCCCACCTGATGGAAGCGCCCCACACCGTAACGGCGGCAGGCGTCCATCAGTGCCTGCGTGCCCATGATGTTGGTGCGCAGAAACACTTCCGGGTCCTCTACCGAACGGTCCACATGCGTTTCCGCCGCAAAGTTCACCACGATATCCGGCTTTTCCGTCTCAAATAGCGCGTTCACACAGGCGCGGTCGGCAATGTCCCCACGCACGAAGGTGAAGTTGGGCGCTTTCAGCGCGCCCTCCAGCGAGGCCAGGTTGCCCGCGTAGGTCAGCGCGTCCAGGCAGACCAGCTGGTCTTCCGGGTGCTGTTTCAGTTCATACTCGCAGAAATTGGCGCCGATAAAGCCGGCGCCTCCCGTGATCAGGATCTTCATTCGTTCTATACCTCCGCCGTTCAGTCGTTCTCGTCCGTGCGGTCGTACTGGATTCGCCCTTCCGCCACGCGTTTCAGGTGCTCCCCATAGGGAGATTTGCCGTAGCGCTCGGCGGCGGCCAGCAGCATTGGCCGGTCAATCCAGCCCTTGTTATAAGCGATCTCTTCCAGCGCCGCAATCTTGATGCTCTGCCGTTTTTCCACAATCTGTACAAAGCTGGTCGCTTCGGCCAGGCTGTCCATGGTGCCGGTATCCAGCCAGGCAAAGCCCCGGCCCATCACTTTAGCCACCAGCGACCCGTCTTTCAGGTACAGGTCGTTCAGGCTGGTAATCTCCAGCTCGCCGCGCGCGCTGGGCCGAACCTGCTTTGCCAGTTCGCACACCCGCCGATCGTAAAAATACAGGCCGGTGATACAGTAGTTGCTTTTCGGGTTTTGCGGCTTCTCCTCAACGGACAGCACACGCCCCCGATCGTCAAACTCCACGATGCCAAAGCGCTGCGGGTCGTTCACAAAATAGCCGAAAATAGTCGCCTTGCCGTGTTCGGCGTTGTCCACCGCTTCGCACAGCATACGCGAAAAGCCGTTGCCGTAGAAAATATTGTCGCCCAGCACCATCGCGCAGGCTTCACCGCCGATAAAGGATTCCCCGATCAGAAAGGCCTGCGCCAACCCGTCCGGCGACGGTTGCACGGCGTAGGAAAGGGATATGCCAAACTGCTTTCCGTCCCCCAGCAGGTCACGGAAGCGCGGGGTGTCCGTCGGCGTGGAGATAATCAGGATATCACGGATACCTGCCAGCATCAGCGTGGACAGAGGATAATAAATCATGGGTTTGTCGTACACCGGCAACAGCTGCTTGCTGGTCACAAGCGTAAGGGGATACAGCCGGGTGCCCGCGCCGCCTGCCAGAATAATGCCTTTCACGCTAAACGCCTCCCTCAAACCCTGCCTTTTGGGGATTACGCCGGATGGCGCATCCGTCTGTGGCAGTCCGCCTGAACAGCGGGAATAGATCGGTCCTCCGGGTTCTGTCGCGTGCATTATACAGGATTTCCGGCCGTTCCGCAACTCGAAGCCACCGGCAGCGGCACCCTTGTAAGGCGCGCAGGTTCTATGGTATAATAAAATTTAACTATGGGCAGAAGCCCGTCGCCCGTGGCGGACATCCGGGCGAATAAGACTGAGGGGGCACCAGACGCGCATGGACGGCAACGCAAACCGAGGGAACGCGCGGCCGCGGTATTTTCACCGGGAGCTGACCTGGCTGCGTTTTAACCAGCGCGTACAGGCCGAGGCGGATCACCCGGAGAATCCGCTGCTGGAACGCGCGAAATTCCTGGCCATCGTTACCTCCAACCTGGACGAGTTTATGCAGGTGCGTTATCACCGCCTGCTGGAAAACGCAATCTCACCCGCGGCAGGCCAGCGCCAGCCCTGCGGGCTGAGCCACGCTGAAATCCTGCGACAGGTGAACCGGGCCATTCTGCGTCAGCAAAACCAGCAATACCTGCTTTACGAGGGGATACACAGCGAGTTGCACCATCTGGGTATCCAGTTCTATCCCACTTTTGCGCCGAACGAGGCCATGGCGGCTCGTATCAAACAGATATTTCTGCGGGAACTGGTGAACCGCCTCAGGCCCGTGCCGTGGGGGGAAGAAATCGCCCCCGTTTCTCAAAAAAAACTTCATCTGTTCATCCGCCTGCAGCCCCGGGACGGGCGGGAGGCGCGTTTTGCGACCCTCTCGCTCCCGAGTTCGCCTCGCCTGTATCTTCTGCCTTCGGACGACGGAATTGTTCGTCTGATCCGTCAGGAAGAAATCGTGAAACTGTTTCTGCCCTCCCTATTTCCCGAAGATCGGGTAGAGGAAGCCTCCGTATTCCGGATTTTGCGGAATCAGGATTTCCCGCTGGACGATCGCGGCGACGTAGCGACAGAGGTGCGGGACATGCTGATGAAACGTCGTACCGGCGATGTGATGCGCCTGGAGGCGGAAGAGCGTATGAGCGCAGGCCTGCTCGAGATGCTGACGGAACGCTTCCGTCTGTCTCCGGAATGCCGCTACCGCGTTACCGGGCCGCTGGACCTGAATAAGCTGATGATGAACCTGTATAATCTGCTGGACCGGCCAGATCTGAAATATCACCGCGCCGATCCGCTGGCCATATCTCCATTGTGCGGAAAAGATATTTTTGCGCAAATTGAAGAAAAAGACTGGCTTTTATACCATCCGTACCACAGCTTCGAACCGGTGGTGAACCTGCTGAATCAGGCTGCGGAAGACCCGGATGTATGCAGCGTAAAAACAACGCTTTACCGTGTGGGCAGCAACAGTCCCGTGGTGCGGGCTCTGCAGCGCGCCGCCGAGAACGGCAAGCAGGTGACAGTACTTTTTGAGGCGCGCGCCCGTTTTGACGAGGAAAATAATCTGGCTCAGGGTGACCGCCTGCGCCGCGCGGGCTGCCACGTTCTTTTCGGACTGCCGCGCTATAAAACGCACAGCAAAACCGTGCTGGTCTGCCGGATGGTAAACGGGCACATGAAGCGTTACCTGCACCTGGGTACCGGCAACTACCACGATGGCACCGCGAAGCTTTATACTGACTTTGGGTTGCTGACAGCTGACCCGCAATTGGGCGAAGACGCGGCGCGTTTCTTTTACGCACTGGAGGGCAACGGCCCGGCCTTTACGTCATCTTTGCTGGTGGACGCGCCTGTGCGCCTGAAGCCGCGGCTTCTGGAACTGATTGCCCGCGAGCGTGCCAACGCGCTGACCGGCAGACCCGCCGGAATCATCGCCAAGATGAACTCGCTGCTTGATCCTGAAATGGTTGAGGCGCTGTACGCCGCCAGTTGCGCGGGCGTTCAGGTGGAGTTGATTGTTCGCGGCATCTGTACGCTGGTTCCGGGCGTGCCGGGGCAAAGCGAAAACATCCGCGTCACTTCCATCGTAGGCCGCCACCTGGAACACGCGCGGGTTTTCCGTTTTGAAAACGGAGGCGAACCGGAACTGTATCTCTCCTCCGCGGACTGGATGCCCCGTAATCTGGACCGTAGGGTGGAGCTGATGTTTCCCGTAAAAGACCGCGCCTGTCGGGAAGCGGTGGAGAACGTACTGACGTTGCAGCTTGCGGATAACCGAAAAAGCTGGCGACTTGGCCCGGACGGCCGGTACGTGAGAACGGCGACGGACCCTTCAAAGGCTGTAAACGCGCAGGATATCCTGCTGGCCGACGTGGAGGCCGTTTTCTCCGGCCAATGGTTCCAACATAATAAGCTTCCTGCTGGCGACAGTCCGCAGGACAGAAAGGCAGTTTACGCATGAATTGGAAAGAACGGCGCATGCGCGCCAAAGAGGATATGGAAGCGGTGCTGGCCCGGGACCCCGCAGCAAGAAGCCGTTTGGAGGTACGCCTCTGCTACCCGGGGCTGAAAGCGCTTCGCTCGCACCGCGTGGCAAATTCGCTGTTCCACCACGGGCATATTCTGCTGGCGCGCATCGTAAGCCAGCGCTCCCGGCACCGTACCGGCATTGAAATCCATCCCGGCGCGGAGATTGGCCGCCGCGTCTTTATCGACCACGGAGACGGCGTAGTCATCGGCGAAACCACGGTCATCGGCGACGATGTGACCATCTATCAGGGGGTCACGCTGGGCGGTACCGGCAAGGACGTAGGCAAGCGCCACCCCACCATCGGCAGTGGCGTTACCATCGGCGCAGGCGCGAAGGTGCTGGGCCCCATCACCATCGGCGATCACAGTAAGGTGGGCGCGGGGGCTATCGTTTTAAAAGACGTACCGCCGGAGTGCACCGTAGTGGGCAACCCCGGGCGGATCGTGAAGAAGAAACAGCCGGAGACCGGCGTGGATCTGGATCAGATTCACCTGCCCGACCCGATGCTGGACCGGATGGAAACCCTGTACCTGCGGCTTACGCACATGGAGAAGTGCCTGGCCCGCCACGCAAAGCGGTTGGGCTGCACCGAAGCCGACGGCGTGCCTTCCGACGGGGGCGACGACGGGCGATGTACCGGCGACTGTTCCAAATGCCCCGACGCTCTGCCCGAAATCAAGGAGGATCCGTATGCAGATTTATAACAGCATGACCCGGAAAAAGGAAGAATTTGTGCCCGTCACCCCCGGTAAAGTCCGCATGTACGCCTGCGGCCCCACCGTATATAACTATTTCCACATCGGCAACGCCCGCCCGTTCATCATTTTTGATGTGCTGCGCCGCTATTTTGAATCCCGCGGGTACGAGGTTACGTTCGTGCAGAACTTCACCGACATCGATGATAAGATGATCCGCCGTGCCAACGAGGAAGGCATTACCGTATCCCAGCTGGCCGAGCGTTTTATCGCCGAATACTTCACCGACGCGAAGGCGCTTGGCATCCGCCCCGCCACGGTGCATCCGCGCGCGACCGAACACATCCCGCAGATTATCGCGCTGATCCAGAGGCTGGTGGACAACGGGCTGGCTTACGCCGCTGATGGCGACGTGTACTACCGTGTGCGCGCTTTCGACCATTACGGGTGCCTCTGCGGCCAGAATCTGGACGATCTGGAAAGCGGCGCGCGCGTGGATGTGGACGAGCATAAGGAAGACCCGCTGGACTTTGCCCTGTGGAAGGCGCAAAAGCCCGGCGAACCCGCGTGGGACAGCCCTTGGGGCAAAGGCAGGCCGGGCTGGCATATCGAATGCTCCGCCATGAGCATGACCTATCTGGGCGACACGTTTGATATCCACGGCGGCGGCAAGGACCTGCTGTTTCCGCACCATGAAAACGAGATTGCCCAAAGCGAGGGCGCAACCGGAAAGCCCTACGTGCATTACTGGATGCACAACGGTTTTATCAACATCGACAACGAAAAGATGAGCAAGTCCAAAAACAACTTCTTCACCGTGCGCGACATCGCCAAAGAGTTTGATCTGGAGGCCGTGCGCATGTTCATGCTTTCGGCCCAGTACCGCAGCCCCGTCAACTTCAGCCGGGAGCTGATCCAGCAGGCGCAAAGCAGTCTGGAGCGGCTGTACGGCGCGCGCGACCAGCTGGACTTTCTGGAGAGCAGCGCGGTCGACCGGGAACCCAACGCGGAAGAACGCGCCGTGATGGACGCGGCGGGTCAGGCGCTGGCGAAGTTTAACGACGCTATGGACGACGACCTGAACACGGCCGACGCGCTGGGCGCGCTGTTTGAGCTGGTTCGCGAAATTTTCCGTCTGCCGCAGGGTGGCGTCAGCCGCGAAGCGGTGGCCCATGTGCGGGCGCAGATGCTGCGGATGACCGACATCCTCGGTCTGCTGGCAAAGCAGACCGACGAACTGACTCCCGAGGTGCGCGCCATGGCGGCCGAGCGGGAAGCCGCCCGCAAGGCAAAAAACTGGAAACGCAGCGACGAACTGCGCGACGCCATCAAGGCCGCCGGGTATATCCTGGAAGATACGTCCGCCGGACAGAAGATACGGAAGAACGTATAAAGCGAAAGGAAGTCCGCCGGATGGATCGTCTGGGAAGGACATTCGCGCGTAAGGCAGCAGGAGGGCTCTGCACTCTGCTCGTTCTGTTTGTCGTCGCCGTACTTTTCGCCGCGCACTGGCAGCCCGGCAACGCTCAAACGGCGTACGCCGTCGCGGCACGGGGAACGAATCACGGTCTGCAAACCATACCGGCATGGCCCACGGGCAGCGTGAACGTAAATACGGCGGATGAAAACACGCTGGAAACGCTTGCGAATGTAGGCCCGAAGCTCGCACAGGCGATCGTGGACGAGCGTACGGCAAACGGTCCTTTCGATTATCCTGAGGATCTGCTGGCCGTGAAAGGCATCGGGGCCAAAAAGCTGGCCGGATTTTATTCGCAGCTTCTTTTCCCCGCGCGGGTCGGCGCGCCGTAACGCATCGCGCGTCGCTGGTTCACGCGCGGTACGTTCGCCGACAAAGGCTGAACACGGTTCAACCGCATCCGCCCCACGGCAGTAGGAGGCACTGGCGCATGTACCAACGGGTTATCAAACGCGCGCTGGATCTGGTTTTTTCGGTGCTGAGCATTCTGCTACTCAGCCCGCTTTTTCTCCTGATCGCGCTTTGGATCAAACTGGATTCCCCGGGGCCGGTGTTTTTCCGGCAAAAACGGGTCGGCAAGGACAAGGTGCTGTTTGAAATCCTCAAGTTCCGCACCATGCGCACCGACGCGCCGCACGATGTGCCCACCCATCAGTTGAGCCACGCGGGCAGCTACATCACCCGCAGCGGGCGGTTTCTGCGCAAGACCAGTCTGGATGAGCTTCCCCAGTTGTTCAATATTCTGATGGGGCAAATGTCGCTGATCGGCCCGCGCCCCGCCCTGTGGAATCAGGACGATCTGATCGCCAGGCGCGACGAGTATCAGGCCAACAGCGTACTCCCGGGCTTGAGCGGCTGGGCGCAGGTGAACGGCCGCGACGAACTGGCTATCGACCAGAAAGCCCTGCGCGACGGGGAATACGCCCAGAACGTAAGCTTTCCGCTGGATGTGAAATGCGTATACCTCAGCGTGATCAATGTTTTCAAGGGCGAAGGGATCGCCGAAGGCCGGGAAGGCAGGCATTACGCCGCCAGACACACGGAGGACAAACCA
Source organism: Candidatus Limiplasma sp. (assembly GCA_035353235.1). Classification (GTDB taxonomy): domain Bacteria; phylum Bacillota; class Clostridia; order Christensenellales; family Aristaeellaceae; genus CAXXOK01. The sequence continues at coordinate 8,135 of DAOPZG010000024.1, read as the reverse complement.
TGAAACGGGTGCTGATCGCGGGTTCCGGCAGTTATATCGGCGTACAGCTGGCCGAATGGCTGGGCCGGACGCCGGAACAATACGAAACCGTAACCCTCAGCCTCCGCGGCAGCGGATGGCGAGGGTTTGACCTGTCCGGCTTTGATACGGTCGTGATGGTCGCGGGGCTGGCGCACCGCAGAGAAACGCAGGAAGCTGCGCCGGAATACGACGCGGTCAACCATGTGTTGCCCGTGCAGGTCGCTAAGGCCGCGAAAGCCGCGGGTGTGAAGCAGTTGATCTTTTTCAGCTCCATGAGCGTTTACGGGCTGACCACAGGCCGTATCCACGCGCATACCGACCCCGCGCCCAACACCGCTTACGGAACCAGCAAGCTCGCCGCCGAACGCGATCTGACGTTGCTTGCGGATGAAGGGTTTCACGTCGCGGTGCTTCGCCCCCCTATGATTTACGGCCCGGGATGCCGGGGAAATTATCCGCGCCTGTCCGCGCTGATCCGGAAAACACCCGTTTTCCCGGCCGTGCGCAACGAGCGCAGCATGCTGTATATCGGCACGCTGTGCGCTTTTCTCGCGGCGTTAATCGACAGTGGCAATGGTGGGCTGTATTTTCCGCAAAACCGCGTATATGTGGCAACCAGCGAGCTGGCCCGGCAGATTGCGAAAGCGCACGGTAAACGGCTGTGGCTGTTCCATGGCGCGGGTTGGCTGTTTCGGCTGTTCGCGGCGCGCAGCGGTACCGCGGGCAGGCTTTTCGGCACCCTCACCTACGACCAGTCCATGAGCGACGCGTTCCGGCCCGCGCAGGAGCTTTCCTTCGCGGACAGTATTCGCGCCACGGAGGTTCAGGCATGAAGAAAAAGGTTCTGTTCGTTGCCACCGTTCTTCGGGGGCATATCCTGGTCTTCCACCTGCCCTACATGCAGTGGTTTCAGCAGCAGGGGTACGAAGTGCACTGCTGCGCGGGCAACGACACCGACGAACCGAACCCCGTGATCCCCTTTTGCGACCGCTATATTGAAATCCCCTTTGCGCGCTCGCCGTTGGGCCGCGCCAACCGCACAGCCTACCGACAGCTGAAAGCGCTGATCGACGCGGAGGACTACGCGCTGATCCACTGCCACACACCCGTGGGCGGCGCGCTGACACGGCTGGCGGCACGCGACGCCCGCAAGCGCGGCACCCGCGTGCTGTATACGGCGCACGGTTTCCACTTTTATTCAGGTGCGCCGATCAAGAACTGGCTGTTCTTCTACCCGGCGGAGCGTTTTCTGGCCCGTTATACCGATCTGCTCATCACCATCAACGCCGAGGATTATGCCCGTGCGAAGCGTTTCCCCGCGAAACAGGTGGAGCTTGTGGAAGGCGTGGGAGTGGACATCGCCCGTTTTGCCGAACCGGTGGACCGCGCCGCGGTGCGCGCAACGCTGGGCCTCAGCCTGCGGGATTCCGTTGTGATTACCGTTGGCGAACACATCCCGCGCAAGAACCACGAGGCTTGCCTGCGCGCGGTAGCCGCCCTGCCCGGCACCACGTTATTATTATGCGGTGTGGGCGAGCAGACGGAAATGCTGCAGGCGCTTGCAAAAGAGTTGGACATCGCGGATCATGTGCTTTTTCTGGGTTTTCGCGCTGATGTATCAACGCTGCTGGGTGCGGCGGATGTGTTTTTATTTCCCTCTCTTCAGGAAGGGCTGCCCGTTTCTCTGATGGAAGCGATGGCCTCGGGACTTCCCTGCGTGGTTTCCCGTGTGCGTGGCAGCGAGGACCTGATCCTTCCCGGCGAGGGTGGGTATCTGTACGCGCCGGGCGACGTAGCCGGGCTGGCGGACGGGCTGCGCATCCTGCTTTCCGATCCGCCGCTGCGCGAGGCAATGGGCCGCCGCAACCGGGAGACCGTAAAGGCATACGCCCTGCCACAGGTGCAGGAGCATATGGCGGCGCTGTATCGCGGGCAGCTTGCCCGGGAGGAGGCGCGCTGATGCCGACGATTCTGTTTGTGATGAAGTACCCTCTGCATCGAAAGGAAAATTTAAAAGCGAAATTCGACGGCCAGCTGGCCGCTGCCCGTGCCTTGGGCTGGGATGCTTACTGCATCGGCTGGGACGCGCACGGCATGGCCCTGCTGGGGCAGAACGGTGCGATTCCCCTGCGCCGAAACGCGATGGCACGATGGAAAGGATACGACCACACCAAAATTTTCCCCGATCTGATGGCCTCCATCCGGAAAGCCATGCGTCACATTCACGTGGACGTACTCTACCTGCGTTACATGCCTTCGTTTCCGGGGGCGTTGCGCACCATGCGGCAGTTAAAGGCGCAGGGTGGCAAGCTGGTGCTGGAGTATCCCACCTACCCGCCGGAAGCCGAGAACAACCGCTTTTTCCTGCGGCGGCAGGTGTTTCGTCTGTCCGACAGGGTGCTTGCGAAGATTCATCCGATGGTGGATCTGTATACGCTGATTGGCGAACCCTGCGGCGGTTCGCTCCGGGGCCGTCCGGCGATGAACATCGTCAACGGCGTGAACGTGAACGCCTTTCCCCAGCACGCACCCAACGCGGGCGATCCCACCGTGCGCCTGCTGGCGCTGGCCAGCATGAGCGGCTGGCACGGGTATGACCGTATTCTACGGTCGCTGGCGGCTTACGACGGCGAAACTCCGGTCGCCATCGAGTTTGCGGGCGGCGACGGCGACGGTTCGCTGGCGACGTGGAAGGCGCTGGCCCAGTTGCTGGGCCTTGCCGACAGGGTCACTTTCCACGGCCCGCTGTACGGCGACGCGCTGAACACGCTGGTCGCCCGCTGCGACGCAGGCATTGGCAGCCTGGGCATGTACCGGTACGGCATCGCGCAGGGTATGACGCTGAAACTGCGGGAATATCTGGCGCGCGGCCTGCCCTTCGTTTCGGCGGTAGACGATCCCGCCCTGCCCGCCGACGCGGATTTTGCCCTGCGCGTACCCAACGACGATACCCCGATCGACATGAACGCCATTGTCGCTTTCGCCCAAAAAGCGAAGTCGGACGCGGAGCTGTCCGCGCGGATGCGCGCCTACGCGCAAGCCAATCTCTCCTGGGAGGGTGTGCTTCGCGGGGTGCTGGAAAGGGTCAGCCCATGAAAAAAACAGTCGTCTATTTCAGCTCCTGCTCGCTTAACGGCAAAGGTGAACCCGACCCGTTCCTGCTGCAGGAGTTGCCCTGGCTGCTGGCCCATTTTGACCGGGTGGTGCTGTGCAGTTATTACGGCGTGAAAGAGCTAACGGAGCCGCGCCCGCGAACCGTAACGCCGGAAACGCCTGCCTGCGCCGTGATACGCGCGCGTCTGCGCGCCCCATTCTGCCGGGAGTTCTGGCACGAGCTGGGCTGTCTGCGCCGCGACGGACAGTTGACCCCGGTGAACGCGATGAAGCTGTTGTTATTCACCATTCGCGGTTTCAAGCTGCATTACTGGGCGGAAGCGATGATCCGCCCGGAGGAACAGACCACCCTGTATGCCTTCTGGATGAGCTACGACGGTTTCGCGGCCGCGCTTTGCAAACACCGGCATCCCGAAATGCACGCCGTAGCGCGGGGACATGCCTTCGATATCGACCGGGAACGCAACCCCCTGAACCCCTATTTGATGAAGCGTTACCTTGTCCGCACCCTCGACGGCCTGTACCCCATCAGCGAGGACGCGGCGCGCCACCTGACCGCCTGTACGGAGGTGCCGCCCAATAAACTCGCCGTGATCGGAATGGGTTCGGCGGGCACAAAGGCCGATGCTCGCTTCGCGCCTCCGCTGTATGAAGACGGCGTTTTCCATCTCGTCAGCTGCGCTTCGCTGATTGCCATCAAGAACGTTACGCTGCTGATCGAGGCGCTTTCCCTGTGGACAGGCGGCCGGGTGCGCTGGCTGCACATCGGCGGCGGCGCGGACGAGGCTGATGTACGCGCCATTGCCGCAAAAAAACTGGGCGGCAAGCCGGAAATCGAATATGAAATAACGGGAACCGTTCCACGCGAACAGGTGGAGCGGATCTATGCCACACGCCCTTTCGACGTGTTCGTCAACACCAGCCGCAACGAGGGCGTTCCCGTTTCCATCATGGAAGCGATGCGCGCCGGGATCCCGGTAGTCGCGCCGGATGTGGGCGGAATCCCCGAACTGGTGGATGACAGCGTGGGTCGGCTGTACCCTCCGGAGGGAGGTGCGGAAGCTGTGTTGGCCGCGCTGACGGTAATCGCAAAACAGTCCCGCGACGAGGCGGAGGCGTTGCGCGCTGCCGCGCAGTCGCGCTGGAACGAACGCTGCCGGAGCGATCTGTTGCTGACCCGGCTATTCCCCGAAGCCGCCAAAGGAGGCGACGAAGCGTGAGCCGTCGCGTGCTGATCATCAGTTACTATTTTGCGCCGCAAAACGCCATCGGCGCGGTACGGCCCACGAAGCTGGCTAAATATCTGGCCCGGCAGGGAGTCGAGGTTACGGTGCTCTGCGGCGCGCCGCTTTCCGCCGCGCGCGATCCCCTGCTGGCACGCGACGCGGCAGGCCTGCCCGACGTGCGCGTGATCACGGAGCACAGCCTGCTCCACCGCTGGAAAACCCGAAGCAAACCATCACCGGTAAGCGCGGCATCCGCTGTTATGCCCACCGCTGTCCAGAGCAGGAAAAATCCGGCGCTGGACGCTGTGTACCTGTGGCTGAGCGACCGGGCCGACCGGGCGTTTGCCCGCACCTGTATCCGCGCCCTCCGAACCCTGCCCGGCCCCTACGACGCGGTCTTTTCCTGTTACGGCCCCGCCGGCGTGCATATCGCGGCGCGGTACGCCAGAACCCATGGGCTGGCTAAAAAGTGGATCGCTGATTTCCGCGACGAACCGACCCTGCCCTTTCGCTGGCAGCAGGGGCGGCTGAAACGGTTTGTCAGGCAGGTTCATACCGACGCGGACGTACTGACCACGGTTTCACAGGGTACGATGGAATTGATGGCGCTGGGCGCAAAAGGTCGCGTGCTCCCCAACGGGTTTGATCCGGAGGACGCGCAAAACTTACCCGCTCTGACTTTGGACCCAGTGAAGCTGCATTTTGCCTACTGCGGGCAGCTCTATGTCGGGCACAGCGATCTGTCCCCCCTATTCCGCGCCGTGCGGGCGCTTTGCGACGAGGGCGCGTGCGACGCGTCGCGGTTTTGTTTCCATTATGCGGGGCGGCAGGGCGAAGCGTTTACACAGCAGGCAGCAAAGTATGATCTGGGCAACACGGTAGTTGACCATGGCTTTGTGCTGAGAACGGAATCGCTGGCGTTGCAAAAAGCGGCGGACGCGCTGCTGGCGGCCACCTGGAACACAGTGGAACGCCACGGCGTTGTGACCGGCAAAGTACTGGAATACATGCTGGCGGATCGCCCGATCCTTTGCTGCGTCAGCGGTACTGTGCCGGGCAGCGACGCGCGCGCGCTGGTGGAACGCTTGCGGTTGGGCGCGGCCTATGAAGAAGCATCCGACGCCGCCGATCTGCCTGCGCTGAAAGCATACCTGCGCGCGCTGTACGACGCGAAGTTTACCGGGGCGCTAAACCCCTTTCAACCTGACCGGGAGGCAGTCTCGGCTTACGACTACGCACAGATTGCCCAGCGGCTTACGGCGCTGCTGTAACCCGAAACAAGTGATACGCAAGCAGTCCGGGCCATTTTCTTTATTCGGAACCGTCCGTGTTTCTTTCGGTCCAAAACAAAGGGGGCATCGCATGAAAATCGTAACCGTAGTCGGAGCCAGACCGCAGTTTATCAAAGCGGCGGCGCTGTCGCGGGTGCTTCGCCGGGAGCATACCGAGGTACTGGTGCATACCGGGCAGCATTATGACCCGCTGATGAGCGACGTGTTTTTCCGTGAACTGCACATCCCCAAGCCGGATTACGATCTGGGCATCTCCGGCGGCACGCACGCGCAGATGACCGCGCGGATGCTGACCGCGCTGGAAGAAGTGCTGATCCAGGAAGCGCCGGACGCGGTACTGGTGTACGGCGATACCAACTCCACCCTCGCCGCGGCGCTGGCGGCGGTGAAGCTGCGTTTGCCCGTGCTGCACGTGGAGGCTGGCAACCGATTGGGCAGTCTGGCCAACCCAGAAGAAGTCAACCGCATCCTGACCGACCATGTATCCAGCCTGCTGTTTGCCTGTGTGCCCAGCGCGATGGAAGCGCTACGGAAAGAAAATCTGGCGGAACGTACCCGGCTGGTCGGCGACCCCATGCTGGATGCTTTTCTGTTTTACCGGGAGCAGGGCGCATACCGCCTGCCGGAATCCCTGTCCGCGCCGGACGGCACAATCGTGCCGATACCGGAACACTTTCATTACCTTACCTGTCACCGGGAAGAGAATACCCGCACCGACGAAACGCTTGCGGAAATCCTGACGGCAATGGAAAGTTTGCCTTTACCCACGCTGTATCCCGTGCATCCCCGCAACCGCGCCGCGGCGGAGCGTCTGCGCGATCGCCTGCACCTGCGAAATGTACGCCTGCTTGCGCCTGTAGGGTATCTGGAGTCCATCGCGCTGGTTACGCATGCAAAAGCAGTCGTCACCGATTCCGGCGGCGTGCAGCGGGAAGCGTTTTTTGCGCGTATACCCTGCATAACCGTATTTCCCTTTGCTGTCTGGCCGGAAACGATGGTGAACGGCTGCAACACGCTCGCCGCACCCAAAGCGAAGGAGATATTGCAAAAACTGAGCCTTTCCCCCCGCTTTCCCGATGGCGACAGCCCCTTTGGCGACGGCCATGCCTGCGAGAAGATCGTGCAGGCGCTTGGTCAGCCGCTTCCGGAAGTGTAACATTTTTGCAATTTTTGTTTCTTCGGCCCAAAAACACCTTCACAGGGCTTTTCGCAGGAAACATTCTTATGGTATAATAAGGATATAGACAGACTGTTTCACTCTTCGGACCCCAATGGGAGGTAGGAAAATATGAAAAAGTGGCTGGCGTTGATTCTGTGCCTTGTTCTGTTATCCGGCAGTATCGCCTTTGCGGCGGAAACCCCCGTCACCGTAACCTATGCTTACGGTGACATCGTTCTGGCGGCTGGCACTGCTACCAGCGTGCGGGTGAACGTGACTCCTTACGTTGCGAAAAAGAAAGGGGTTACCTACGCTACCAGCGATGAAAGCATCGCGACTGTCACCAGCAAAGGCCGTTTGACCGGCGTTGCGGAGGGCGACTGCCAGTTGATTGTCACCAGCGTTTACGATACCACGGTATCCGCGACCATCCCCGTGCATATTGTGATCCCGGTTGATACCCTCACCCTGTCCGCACCGGAAAATACCGTATCCGTCGGGGAAACGCTGCAACTAAGCGTTGCGTACAGCCCGGAGAACGCCACGCAGAAATCGGCGGCCTTCTCATCTGCCAATTCCTCCGTCGCATCCGTATCGCCCACGGGGCTGGTTACCGGGCTGAAACGCGGTACCGCCGTTATCACCGCCGTATCATCCGACGGGGAAGCCAAAGCCACGTTGAAGGTGACCGTTTCACAGCCAGTACAGAGCGTTACCGTTACGCCTGCGGACGGCAAGGCCGCCGTAGGCCGGAAAATCCAGCTGAAAGCGAGCGTTTCGCCCTCTAACGCCAATAATCAGGCGGTCGAATGGGCCTCGGATAACGAAAGCGTTGCCGTTGTAAGCAGCAAGGGTGCCGTCACGGTTAAAGGGGTCGGCAGCGCTACCATTACCGCTACCAGCAGCGATAACGCAGCGATATCCGGCAGCGTAACCGTACAGGGCGTACAGTTGGCCCAAAGCGTCGCGTTTGACACCAGTCTGTATGCCGTAATCATCAATCAGACCGGTCAGGTGCATGTAAACGTTCTGCCAGAAAGCACCAGCGACAAATCGGTCACCTACAAGGTTGGCAATTCCCGAATCGCAACCGTGGACAAGGATGGCGTAATTACCGCCTTGAAAGGCGGTAAAACAACCGTGACCGCCACCTCCGCCGACGGCAGTAAAAAGAAAGCGTCCGCCACCATTCAGGTGCTGGTTCCCGTAACCGGCGTAAACTATAAATACAAGGATGTGCGCGTAGGCGTAAAGAGCCGCAACACCTATACGGTAAGCATCCAGCCTTCCAACGCGACCAACAAGAACATGACCTGGGTCAGC
>DAOPZG010000023.1:0-26128 GCA_035353235.1 Candidatus Limiplasma sp. | reverse complement strand
CGGCCAGCCAGCCTTCACGGCAGAAGTCGTAATGGCCCGCTTTGCGCTCGTCCAGGAACACCGCCCAGTCGATGGATTTGATGGTCACGGTAATGCCCACAGCCGCCAGATCCTGCTGCATGCACTCGGCGATCGCAACGTGACCGGAGGTGTTGTTGGTGAGGTATTCCACAGTCAACGGGGTGCTGGCGCTGAGCATGTTGTTATCGTCAAACTCAAAGCCGGCAGCCTTCAACAGTTCGACTGCGCCGGGGATATCCACTTCGGGCGCATAGTAGCCGTCAGCACCGTTGGGATACTTCCATGCGGTGGCATCTTTGAATACGCCGCCGTTACCGTTGAGCATGCCGGAAGGAATGAAGGAGGTTGCGAGTTCCTGCCCGGTCTGGCCGACGGTATCAATGATGTACTGACGGTCAATCAGCTTGGAGAACGCCTTGCGCATGTCGGCAGCCTGCTCCACGGTCTTGCCGTCGAACAGCTTGGACTTTACGTTAAAGGCTACGTAGTAGGTGCCCAGGGTTCCGATGACGTGGAACTCGGGGTTGTCTTTCAGGGTCGCGATTTCATCCGTGGGAACCGTATCGATGAAGTCGAGGTCACCCTTATCGTACGCGCTCTTGATGGCGGTATCGTCATCGCTGAGCATGAACTCAAGCTTTTCGATCTTCACGTTGGCGGCATCCCAGTAGTTGGGGTTCTTCACATACGTCATGCTCTGGTTATGCACCCAGCTCTGCAGGGTGTAAGCGCCGTTGGAAACAAAGCCAGCTTCCAGCGCCCAAGCGCCGGGGTTGGTGGCGTTGTCGGGAGCCGCTTCCACAGCAGCCTTCTGTACCGGGAAGTAAGCCGGGAAGGCGGCCAGGTCCAGCATATAGGCGCAGGGGGCGGCCAGCACTACGGTCAGGGTCTTGCCATCGTCGGAAGCCTTCACATTCAGGTCGTCCGGGAAGCCGGCGATGCCGTTGAACATATAGCTGTAGTCGGCAGCCGTCGCGGTGGAGGCAGCGCGTTTCCAGCTGTATTCGAAGTCTTTGGCGCTCAGTTCGCTGCCGTCGCTCCACTTCAGACCATCACGCATGGTGAAGGTATAGGTGAGGCCATCGTCGCTGACGGTGTAGCCGGTCGCCAGGTTGGGAGCAGGTTTGCCTTCCGCGTCGTAGGTGTACAGACCGGCAAAGCTGTTGGCAGCCAGGCAAGCGCCGTCCACAGAAGAGTTCAGCGCCGGGTCGAGCTTCGCAGGCTCGGAGGCCAGGTTGATCTTCAGAACGGAATTGTCGCCGTATTCGCAGTGCATAAAGAACTTCGTGCCGTACAGGTTGGCGTAGAAGCCCTTCAGGTCCGCTTTGGCCATGTAAAGATCATTGTAATAGTACAGCGGCACAATTGCGCCGGTGTCCATAAGCTGATCTTCCGCCTGGTGCATCAGGGTAACGCGATCGGCCATATCGGTGTCCGCTTTGATCTTTGCGATCAGATCGTTGTAGCCGGTCCAATCGGGCTCGGACCCAGCGTCCGCAAGCGCGAAAGTGCCGAAGGACAGAACCATCGTGATAGACAGTAGCAGGGCAAGCAACTTTTTCATGGTTTCTCCTCCTTGATGTTTTTATATCTACGGCTTGATTGCCGCATGATATCAACCTTGAGGATGGTAGCAGGCCACCTGATGCCCCGAAGCGATCTCTTTCAGTTCCGGGCACTGCTCGGCGCATTCCGCGGTCGCATAGCGGCAACGGCTACGGAAGGGACAACCCTTGGGCATGTGCAGGGGACTTGGTACGTCGCCTTCCAGAATAATCCGGTGCCGTTCGCGCGCGGCGTTCGGATCCGGCAGAGGAATGGCGGAAATCAACGATTTTGTATAGGGATGGGAGGGATGATAGATGATTTCGTCCGCAGGAGCAATCTCCACGATCTTTCCAAGGTACATCACGGCGATGCGGCGGCTCATATGCTGCACAACCAGCAGATCGTGAGCGATGAAGAGGTAGGTAATACCGAGCTTCTCCTGCAATTCTTCAAACGTGTTGATGATCTGCGCCTGAATGGATACGTCCAGCGCCGAAACCGGTTCGTCGCAGACGATGAAACGCGGGTTGACAGCCAAAGCGCGGGCAATGCCAACGCGCTGACGCTGGCCACCGGAAAATTCGTGCGCATAACGGCGGGCATGTTCACTGTTCAGGCCGACCAGTTGCAGCAGTTGCGCAATCTTGTCCCTGCGTTCCGCCTTGGAAGAATAAAGGTGATGGATGTCCAGCGGTTCGCCCACGATGTCCCCCATCGTCATGCGGGGGTTCAGGGACGAATACGGGTCCTGAAATACGATCTGCATATCCTTGCGGTACTTGGCAATATTATCGTCCGTAATCAGGTTGCCGTCGAAGTAGAACTCGCCTGCCGTTGGTTTGTAAAGGCGCAACAGGGTGCGGCCCACCGTGGTCTTGCCGCAGCCCGATTCTCCCACAAGACCCAGCGTTTCCCCTTTCTCAATCGTAAAGGAAACGTCGTCCACCGCTTTCAGTTGCAGTTTGGTGAGCATGTCCGACTTAACGGAAAAATACTCTTTCAGGTGTCTTACGTCTACCAAAGGAGTCTGGCTCATTGCTTTTCGCCCTCCTTCGCTTCATCGTAGACCTTTTTCACGTTCATCCAGCATGCCGCGATGTGCTTATCGTTCATGCGAATCTCCTCGGGGTGTTCGGTCAGGCAGATTTTCATGGCGTAATCGCAGCGGGAAGCGAACGCGCAACCCGCGGGCAGGTTCAGCAGATCGACCGGGCTGCCCGCAATGGGCACCAGCTTTTCGTGCCGGGCTCCGAATTTGGGAATGGAGCGAATCAGCCCCTTAGTATACTCGTGGCAGGGATTGTAGAATATCTCATCTGCCGTACCACGCTCGCAAACGCGTCCGGCATACATCACGATAATTTCATCGCAGATGTCGGCGATCACGCCCAGATCATGCGTTATCATGATGATGGACATGCCCATTTTCTTTTGCAGGTCCTGCATCAGTTCCAGAATCTGCGCCTGAATGGTGACATCCAGCGCCGTGGTCGGTTCATCCGCAATCAGCACATCCGGTTCGCAGGCCAGCGCCATCGCGATCATCACACGCTGCCGCATGCCGCCGGACAGTTCGTAAGGATACTGTTTCAGTCGCTTTTCCGGCTCGTTCACACCCACCAGCTGCAACATTTCCAGCGCGCGCTCCCGTACCTGTTTGGGGTTGCGATTAGTGTGAATCTTGATAGCTTCCCGAAGCTGGTTACCCACGGTATATACGGGGTTCAGGCTGGTCATCGGGTCCTGGAAAATCATGCTGATCCGGCTGCCGCGGAAGGAGTGCATCTTCTGCTCGCTGTATTTCAGCACGTCTTCGCCCTTAAACAGCACCTCTCCCTCGGTTACGCGGCCCGGATCGGTCAGGATGCGCATTAAAGAATAGGCCGTTACGCTTTTTCCGCTTCCGCTTTCCCCGACGATCCCCAGTACCTTGCCGCGATCCAGATTGAATGAGATTCCGTTTACGGCCTGCACTTCGCCGGCATCCGTAAAGAAGGAAGTGTGCAGGTTTTTTACCTGCAGCAACGTCGTTTCGCTCATAGGCTCATCTCCTCAGCTTCGGGTCAAAGGCGTCGCGGAGGCCGTCGCCCAGAAGGTTAAACGAAAGCACGATCAGGCAGATGCCAATTGCTGGGAAAAACAGCTTGTAGGGATACGCCTGCAATGCCTGCCGGGCGGCGTTGGCCAGCGAGCCCAGACTGGGCATCGGCGCCTGAACGCCAAGGCCGATAAAGCTTAGGAAGCTTTCGGTAAAAATCGCGCTGGGGATCTGCAAAGCGGTGGAGATAATAATAACGCTCATGCAGTTGGGTAAAATATGCTTGCGAATGATCCGACTGGGTTTGGCACCCATCGCACGGGCCGCCAGCACATACTCGTTCGTTTTGATCTGGAGAATCTGCCCGCGTACCAACCGGGCCATGCCCACCCAGTACAACAGGCCGAATACGATGAACAGGCTGATCATATTGGAGCCAAGCGCCGCCAGCGCCGTGCCCTGCAGCGACGTGCCCAACACCTGATCCAGCACGACCGAGAGCAGGATAACCATCAGAACATCCGGCAGCGAATAAATCACATCTACAATGCGCATCATGATCAAGTCTGTCCGGCCGCCAGCATAGCCCGCGATACTGCCGTATAAAAGACCGATAATCAGCACGATCAGGCTTGCGAAGAAACCGACCGACAGGGATACGCGCGCACCGTATACGACACGGATAAAGTAATCGCGGCAAAGTTCATCGGTGCCGAAGATGTGCGGAAAAATCTCCTGCCCGGCGGCGATTGCCTTTTGTTCGTTCACGGAATAGGTTAAAGGGGCAAGGTTCTTGGCGGTCTTGTCGCGGCGCCCGTCTATGGTGATCATTTCGCTGTATTTATAGGGAACGATCATCGGGGCGACGATGATCGTGGCGATAATCAGCACCAGCACGATCATACTGATCACAGCCAGAGGATTTTTAAACAGCTTGTGCATTCCATCCCGGAAGAATGTGGTGGATTCGCGCATGGTTTCATGCTGTTCTTTTTCGGCGTCGGTGGCCCGCTCAAACTTGCTTAAGTCCAGTTGCAGACTCAGCAGCTTTTTCTTGGGTATTTTATCGGCGGTATAATTGCTCATCTTCTGTCCCCCGTCAATCAAAAGTTATCTTCGGGTCAACCACTTTGTAAATCAGATCGCTGATCAGGGTCATGGTCACCATCAGGGTGGCCAGGAAAATGGTCGTTCCCATAATCATCGGGTAATCCCGATTGGAGATACTTTTAACAAACTCGGTGCCCAGACCGCCTACCGTGAACACCGTTTCCACAACCATGCTGCCTGTGAGGATGTAAGCCGTAAGCGGACCCACATAGGTGATGACCGGGATCAGCGCGTTCTTCAGCGCGTGTTTGAAAATAACCTTACGCTCCTGAACGCCCTTCGCCCGCGCAGTACGGATATAGTCCTGACCGAGCACATCCAGCATACTGGTTTTCGTAAGCCGGGTAATATAACTCATTGGATACAATGCCAGCGAGATCACCGGAAGCACGTAACTCGGGTTCGTGGTACTCCAGATGCCAAACCAGCCCAGCTGAAGACAGAAGACCAGCAACAGCAATGTTGCCAGGATAAAACTGGGTACCGCAACAAACAGCGTGGTGAAGAAAATGATCACGCGATCCGGCCACTTATTGCGGTTCAGCGCCGCAATGGAGCCGAGAACCAGACCGAACGCCAGCGCAACCAGCACTGCCCATCCGCCGAGGGTGGCGGAGATGGAGAACTTGTCAAACATGGTCGTGGCAATATCACGGCCGGTTTTCGTGGAAATGCCGAAATCGCCCTGCATCAGCCCCGCCATGTACAATGCAAACTGTTCCGGCAGGGATTTGTCCAGATGGAAACGCGCCTCCAGCACCTTTTTTACCGTGGGGCTGGGAGCTTTTTCACTGGAAAACGGTCCGCCCGGAATCGCGTTCATCGCAAAAAACGTAATGGCAGCGATGATGAAAACCGTCAGCAGCGCCAGCAGAATACGTTTGCAAATATAACGACCGGTATCGTTACTCATAAAGAGCATGCCGGCGAATAACACCAGCACGATACCGGCTACGATTTTCTCAGATACTACGGGCAGAAACATCAGGGCCAATGCAAAGCAGACGGCAAACACGGCCAGCGTTATCACCATTTTTTTCGTTCTGTCCGGTTTGACTGCTATTGCGTCCATATCCTCAACTCCTCCATTATACGCACCCATGCGCGGATTATCTGGTAATTTGAATCAGTATTGTTAACTATACCATATTTTTGATGGGCATGCAATAAACGTTCCTTTGGATACAAAGGGGTTCGGCCCTTCCTCGCCGAAAGATCGGAGGATCAGGGCCCTCCAAGCTGCGGATTTCCTGCGTTTGTGAATCGTATCCTGTATACCAAATACAGAAAATATACAAAAATCGGCTGCATACTCCAATTCTGATGTATATTCTGACAGAATTGCGCCCCATCCATTAATGGCGGATCCTCCTGCCGCCGGTGCACCGCCGGGAGGACGGAATTGGTTCCACACATCCTGCTACGCGAACGGGCGTCCCGCACCTCTGTGCGGAACGCCCGGAAAGAAGCCCGTTTGAATGTTTTTGAAGGATTATGCTTTTTCGGGCAGCTTTTCCAGCTGGCTGGTGCAATGCGGGCAACGGGTCGCGTGGTCGTCGATCGGCTGCAGGCAATAGGGGCATTTGCGCGATTCCTTGGGCGGCTTCTTGTGCATCAGGCTGTTGACCGCACGCACCACCAGGTACACGCACATTGCCATAATCAGGAAATCAATGATCTTTTGCAGGAACATTCCGTAATTTAGCGTCCCCACGCCCGCCGCGGCGGCCGCATCCTTTGTGGCGTATACCTTGCCGTCCAGCGCGAAGAACGCGCCGGAAACGTTCAGCCCGCCGGATATTAACCCGATCACAGGCATCAGGATGTCGTTCACCAACGAGCTTACGATGCTGCCGAACGCACCGCCGATCATTACGCCTACGGCCAGATCCAGCACATTGCCGCGCAGCGCGAACGCCTTGAAATCATTCAGGAACTTTTTCAAGCGTATCATCCCCCTATCATGTTATCTCCTTTTCCCATTTTCGATGTCTATTATAATGGAGAATCCGGGTCACGGCAAGCGATATTGCGAAAAGGATGCCCAACCGTTATAATCAGGAGGAATCCGTGTTGCAGGAGGCCGTATGTTTAAAATTATGATTGTGGAAGACGACCCCGTCATTGCCCGCCTGCTTACCTCCGGGCTGCGCAAATGGGGCTATGACGCCTATCTATGCGATAATGTAAGCGATGTGGAGGGCGAATTTCTGCGTACCCAGCCGCACCTAACGCTGATGGATGTGAATCTGCCTTACTACAGTGGTTATTACTGGTGCGAACGAATTCGCCGCGCTTCTACCGCGCCCATCCTGTTCATCTCGTCCAACACCGGCAGCATGGATATGGTCATGGCGATGTCCATGGGCGGAGACGATTTTATCACCAAACCGTTCGATATGGATGTCGTGGTCGCCAAAATCGGCGCACTGCTTCGGCGCGCCTACAATTTTACGGGCACCCAGACCGCCTACAGCCATCGCGGCGCTACGCTGGACGCCGGGCAGGGCGTGTTGCTCTGCGGCGACCAGAAACTGGAGCTTACCAAGAACGAAACGCGCATTCTGCTGACCCTGCTGGAACACAAAGGCACCGTCGTCGGGCGGGACACCCTGATGCAGCGTCTGTGGGACAGCGACTGTTTTATTGATGATAACACGCTGACCGTGAACGTAGCCCGTCTGCGGAAAAAACTGGATGAGACCGGGCTTACGGATTTCATCGTGACACGCAAAGGGCAAGGCTATCTTGTGGAGGCCGAATGAAAAAGCTGCATCCGTTCCGCCTGATCGCGGACTGGTTTTCCACCGTACGGAGCACCGTACTGGCGGCTTTGTTTTTGATGGCTGTCTTTTCCGGCCTGCATCTGTTGGGCGCAGGCACACTGTACGAAATGCGATACGCGCTGTTACTGGCAATCGTCGGGCTTGTGGCGGCAGGCGTACGCTCCTTTCTGCGTTATGTTCAGCGCGCCGTTTCGCTCTATGCCGCGCAGCAACGTCCGCCTGTGGAAGAAGCCTCGCTTCCGGAAGCGCGTACAGCCCCGGAGCGGGATTTTCGCACGCTGGCGGACCTGTACCGCCGCGACCGCGACGCCGCCGCGGAACGCGCCGCACAGGCAGAACGGGATCGGCTGGATTATTTCACTCTGTGGGTTCACCAGATTAAAACGCCCATTGCGGCGCTGGACCTGATGGCGCAGAGCGATGAGCCGATCGACCGCGAAGTGATGCGGCAGGAAACCTTCAAAATCAGCCAGTATGCGGATTCCGCCCTGACTTTCCAGCGCCTGCAAAGCCTGCCAAACGATCTGGCGCTTTCCGAGGTACCGCTATATCCGCTTTGCTGCACGGTGGTGAAAAAGCTGCGTCCCCTTTTCCAGTATCGCAAAATAGCGCTTTCGATGGAGCCGTTTGAAGGCGTCGCCCTTTCCGATCCCAAGTGGCTGGGTATGGCGATCACACAGGTGCTGACCAATTCGCTGAAATACACGCCGGAAGGCGGTCGGATCACCGTATTCCTCCGCGAACCACTGGTGCTTGCGATCAGCGACACGGGCGCGGGCATCCCCGCCGAGGACCTTCCCCGCGTATTCGAACGGGGCTTCACCGGACAGGCTGGGCGAAGGGGATGCGAAGGCGAAAAAAGTACCGGGATCGGGCTTTACCTGTGCAAACAGGCCTGTGATAAATTAAAGCATAAGGTATCCATCGCCTCCGCGCCCGGAAAGGGCACCACCGTAACCTTCGACCTGCGCCGCGAAAGCTACGAGGAATATGCCTGACGGCGATCCTTTCAAAACTGTAAGCCGGGCGTAAGGCAAAACGATGGCGAACACTCCGCGTATCGGTTATCCTTTGGTTGTGTTCCAAACGGGGCACGGAAGGGATGAACACCATGGCATTGCTGGAAGTCCGTAATTTACAGAAGGTGTACACCACGCGCTTTGGCGCCCAAAAGGTGCAGGCGCTCTCCAACGTAACCTTCACCGTGGAAAAGGGCGAGTTCGTCGCCATCATGGGAGAAAGCGGCAGTGGTAAAACCACCCTGCTGAATATTCTGGCCGCGCTGGATCGCCCCACCGGCGGGCAGGTGCTGCTGGACGGCAAATCGCTGACCGATGTGAAAGAAGCCGAAAAAGCGGCGTTCCGCCGGGATAACCTTGGTTTTGTTTTTCAGGATTTTAACCTGCTGGACACCTTTTCCATCCGGGACAATATTCTGTTGCCCCTGGTGCTGCAGAACAAACCGCTGTCCGAAATGGAAGCGCGCCTGACCCCGCTGGTATCCCGTCTGGGACTGCGCGGGCTGGAAAGCAAGTTTCCCTACGAGGTTTCCGGCGGGCAGAAACAACGCGCAGCCGTAGCGCGTGCGCTGATCACCAATCCCCGCCTGCTGCTGGCGGACGAACCTACCGGCGCGCTGGACAGCAAGGCTTCCGCCAAGCTGATGCGGATGTTTGAGGAAGTACACGAAAGCGGGCAGACGCTGGTGATGGTCACCCACAGCGCGCAGGCAGCCAGCTACGCCAGCCGCGTGCTGTTCATCAAGGACGGCGAGGTGTACAACCAGATTTACATGGGCGACGCGACGCGGGAGAACTTCTACCAGAAGATCATCGCCACGCTGACCGCCCTGACCGACGGGGGTGTGGCGGGTGACTAAGTTTGTCTATTTCCGCCTCGCTCTGAACAATCTGTGGAAAAACCGGAAGACCTATCTGCCTTTCCTGCTGGCCTCCACGCTGCTCACCTTTACGATGTACAGCTTTCTGATGATCACCTTCAATCCGGGGCTCAATCAGATGCACGGCGGAGATGTTTTTATCACAGTGCTGGATTTCGGCATCGGCGTCGTCGGCCTGTTCACCGCTATCTTCCTGTTTTATGCCAACAGCTTCCTGATTAAGCGGCGGAAAAAGGAAATGGGCCTGTATGCCATTCTGGGGATGGAGAAGAAGCACATCGGCCGCGTGTTGTTCCATGAGCTGAGCATGACGTGGGTTCTCTCCATGGCGATTGGTCTCGGGTTGGGCATCCTGCTGACACGGTTGATGTTCCTGCTGATCCGTCTGGTGATCCGCGTGGACGTGCCGCTGGTCGGCACAGTCAGTGCGACCGCCCTGTGGAGCACGCTGATTCTGTTTGCGCTTCTGTTCTTCCTGCTGATTGTGTACAACTCCTGGCAGGTACGGTCCGTAAACCCGATCGATTTGCTGCACGGCGGTCAGACGGGTGAGCGCGAACCCAAAGCGCGCTGGATTCTGGCGGTTCTGGGGCTGATCTTCATGGGCGCCGGGTACTGGCTGGCGCAGGTTGTGAACAACCCGATGGAAGCCATCGCCCTGTTCTTCGTAGCGGTGATTCTGGTGATCATCGGCACTTACCTGCTGTTTCTCACCGGCAGTATCGCGCTTTTGAAATTACTTAAGAACAACAAACATTTCTATTATCGTGCAAAGCATTTTATCTCCGTATCCGGCCTGTTGTACCGTATGAAACAGAACGCGGCGGGGCTGGCAAGCATCGCAATCCTCTGTACCATGGCAATGATTACCGTCGGTACGACCGTAGCCCTTTACAACGGCTCGGAAAAAATGCTGGACTCGTATTACCCCAACGATGTGCAGATCACACTGAAAACGCCGGAGGATCAGGCGGCTTTTGCTAACGACAACACAGCTTTCGCGGCCAAGGCCGGGGTAACAATCACGTCCTACAAAGCCTTCAGCGCTTATGAAGCCACGTTTTCTTACGATAACGGCGCTGTCGGTTCGCTGGATGAAGCCAGAAATTCCAATCTGGGCAGCTTTGACCGCATGCACTACGCGCTGATCTTTTCGACCGACTCCTTCAATACGCTGGAGGGCAGCGCGATTACGCTGAACGCCAATGAAATCGCCTGCTACACCGATTCCAAAGATATGCAGGATAGCCTGTCTGTGGGCGGGCAGACATATACCCTGCGGAAAATCGACGCGCTGCCTTTCACTCCGACTTTCAGCACCGGCTCCTCTTACAATAACGTATATCTGGTCGTCCCAAGCGACGCGGTTGCGCAGGCTATTCTGGCGGACGCCAGCACAAGCGACAAAGAGAAACTGCTTTTATACACATCGCAATGGAACATTCAGGGCACGGAGCAGCAGCAGGATGCCTACAACGCGCTCCTGAAAGACTCGGACTGGAGTACTAACAACTCTCTTCGCATCAAGAGCGGATTCCGTTCGGAATGGTACATCCTGTACGGCGGTTTCCTGTTCGTTGGCATCTTCCTGGGGTTGATCTTCCTGATGGGTACGGCGATGATCCTGTATTTCAAGCAGATCAGCGAAGGGTATCAGGATCACGACCGTTTCATCATTCTGCAGCAGGTGGGCATGAGCCCGGAGGAAGTGCGCGGTACTGTGCGCAGACAAATCCTGATGGTCTTCTTCCTTCCGCTTCTGGTTGCGGTGTGTCATGTGGCCGGTTCCCTGCACATGATCACGCTGATGCTGCAGCTGTTCGGTCTGGTCGATGTTCCCTATATCGCGCTGAACACCTTCCTGTCCGCGCTTGGCGTGATCGTGCTCTACGGGCTGTTCTACCTCAAGACTACCGGCACCTATTACAAGCTGGTGCGATTCGACAGCGCCTCCGGCGCCAAATAATACGATTCATCCATTCATACCAAAAGAGAGAGCGTACGCTCTCTCTTTTGGTATGGTCGCCGGAAACCTTCTGATCCCGGTTGATTGTTTTTCCGATTGCAGCCTGTAAGTCCCAGCCTCTTCCGCCGCGTAAACACGCTTGCCTCCGCCCGGCCCATGGGGTATCGGCCTTGGTGCCGGAGAGAAACCCGTACCAGTCGATACGTCCTGCCTGGATTCTATAGCGATCGGGTCGTCGTCATCAGATATACGATGTAGTAAATCCCCGACGCCAGATGCCACAGCAGCAGAGCCGACCCGGTCACCAGCCGCAGCGTGCCCGTTGCGGTACGGCCTTCCAGGCGTACCCGTCCGTCCGCCAATATGGCACGGCTGTGGAACCAGTTTTGCGCCTCCCGAACAAACAGCGGCAGCGTAAGCGTCCACAGCATCAGCGCGGAGCCCATCATCGCCCAGCTGAAATTACCGTCAGCCGCGCGGCGGCCCGTTTCGGACAGCAGCAGCATCTCCAGAATGCTGATCGCGTCCATCAACAATCCCAGCTGATAGATCGGCTTCCGCCAGATATCGCGTTTTGCGCAGGTGAGCAGCACAAACAGCGGAAACGCACGTGTAAGCAGTACCTGCACCGCCACGCCGCCGGCTTTCTGCCATGTCACCAACAGGATAGCGCTTCCCCCCTGCGCGGCGGAATAAAACCAGAAGTAGTACAGCGATTGCAGCACCATCAGCACCACCGACGGCGCGGCCACGGCGACCATGCGCCAGAAGAACGTGCCATTCTTTGGCCTGCGAATCCACATGACCAGAAAATACAGGCACGCGGCAGGTAAAAACGCCTGCATAAACGTCGGTTTAGCCAGCAAGCTGATTACCAGCAGCGCTGATAACAGCATCGCACGACGCACTGAAATCGTGGTTTTTTCGCCCTCCAAAGGCAGGCGCCGGTGAAAATCCTCCACCGTGTCCGCCACCATCGGCAGGCAGATCAGCATCATCGTCAGCGCGGCAATCTGCGTGGGGCTGTGCCACGTGTTGGGTGAGCCTGCGCCCAGATACACCGTGGGGTTAACAGCCGGCACCAGCACGGCGCTTACCAGACTGAGCGTAAGCCCGCACAGGGCAGGCAACCATCCGTTTTTCCCAAGCAGGCGGGCAGAAATGGCGATCAGCAGCCACACCTCCGCCGCTTTCCACAGCGCGGTTACCAGCGCGGCGCTTGCGGCAAGCGGCAACCCCGTTAACAGTACAGCCGCCACCATCACATGCCAGAGTGGATGCACGACATGGTGCATAAACGAGCGGGGATCGGCAAAATTGCCTTCCGACGCCCATGCGGCGTGAATGCTCAGATCGCTGGACGGACGCTGCGCCAACGCGTAAAAAACAGCGAAGGACAGCGCGAACATCAGCGCTGTAATCAACCAATGGGACCAATGATCTCGTTTCGTCATATATTCGCTCCGTAGAATTTGCGACAGGCCCTGTGCTTACCGTCCGGGTCGCAGCGTTTACTGCGCTTCAGCTGAGGTCTGACGGTACACGCTTCCGATCGCGTTTTTATATACCTGCTCATACCCTTCCAACGGTATTTTCAGGTGATCGGTCAAGATCCAGCGGCTCTTCCCCACCGTATCCGCGGTAAACCAGCCGGTTTCCAGGCCGATGCCGGGATGCAGCATCGCAACGGTTTGCAGGTTGAACAGATCGGTGCGCACCGTATTGACAAACGGGTCTGTCGCCGAAGGGTCGTAAGCGACCGCGGCACACAGTTCCTGCGTTTCCGTTGTAAAAGGCTTGGTCACAAAGCGCGCATCATCGCTGTACGCGCCTACCGGCGCGCCGGTCAGCAACACCGCGAGGATTGCCGCGCATCCCGCCAGATACAGCGCGGGCGCCAGCCTGCGCCCCCGGATCAGACAGGCCGATACCACCAGCCACAGGAAGGGGGCCAGCGTGCGATAATCGCTCCAGTCGTTGGTCTCATAGGCGCATACCACAATGGCAAAGGGGATAAACAGCATGGCAAACGCCGCAAGGGTAAACCCGTCAAGCCCCAGTCGCAACCGCAGGCGGCCCTGCGACCGATCCGCGCGCACAAACGAAAGGATCAGGGTCAACGCCATCACGCCGCAGTACAGCCAGCGCTGTAACCCCTCCATCACGCTCGCGGGCTGGTTTACGAAGTAGTCCAGCAGGTTGGCTTTCGCATGGCTCAGGAACATGCGCAGCGCCATCTCCGCCGAACCGGCGCGCAGAAAATTATACAGGAAACCGGACGTAAACGGACAGGCCAGCAAGGCTGAGATGTAGTAAATGAAAAGAGTGCCCAAAAGCGCCGCCAGAAAAGAAAGCCCCATTTTACCGGAAAATTTTGCGTCGCAGGCCACAATGATCAGCGGAATCCACAGCACCGCATAGGTGATGCGGTACGTGCAGCAAACCAGCACCGTAAGGCAGGCAAGAATCAGCGACGGAAGACCCTTCGTGACCGGCGGATGGATGCCCGCCGCGCGGCGCACGTTCCAGAGGCGCGTTACAAACGCCAGATAAAACAGCAGCAGACCGTAATTCGCAAGTTCGGTCATGGAGGTGGCACAGTACAATACCACGGGAGCATACGCCATCAGCGCCAGCGCCATTGTTAACGAGGTACGGGCCTTGGGGCGGTTTAACGCGATAAAGACCACCGCTCCCAGCGAAATCAACAGCGCGTTCGCCATTACAATGCTGGAGAAATCCCAGCCGAACAGCAGGGCATACCAACCGTACAGCAGGATGGGCGTCACGCCGTGCACGCTCAGCGTACCCAGCAGCGCAGTCTGCTCGCCAATACCGTTGTAACCGGTCTGCCCGCCCATATGCAGCCACGAAAACACGCCGCGCCAGTAATCCAGCTCGTCCGTCCATACGGGGTTACTCTGCCAGGCATTGTGCCCCACCGCCAGCGAAACGATCGCCAGTAAAATGAACGGCGTCGCCGCCAGCGCCACCCAGGCGACGATGGTCAGCGCACGGCGCGCGGGTTTCAGCTCATGGAATACAACATTCATTTCTTTGCCCTCTCCATTTAGCGCAGGCCGCCGAGCGGCCCGCCGCTTCACCTTCCCCGGCGAACCGTATCAGTATACCATGGGATAAAGGCGGCGGCAAGTTATCGCGCCTCTCCCTTCCCCCTGTGCCGGAAACCCTTGTTTGGGTTTTGCTTTGTATGGTATACTTTCATGACCGAACATATTTTTGTCTATACGCAAGGGAGAGATTCGTTTGACCTACAGCGCGGAAAACATTCAGGTGCTTGAGGGGCTGGACGCGGTGCGGATGCGCCCGGGCATGTACATCGGCTCCACCGGTTCGCGGGGGCTGCATCATATGCTGTGGGAGATTGTGGATAACGCCGTGGACGAAGCCATGGCAGGCTATGCGCACCATATCGCCGTCACCCTGCACGGGGACGGTTCCGTAAGCGTTCTGGACGACGGCCGCGGCGAACCCGTGGACATCCACCCCACCATGAAAGTTTCCGGTGTGGAAGTGATCTATACCAAGCTGCACGCAGGCGGCAAATTCAACAACGATAATTACCGCTATTCCGGCGGTCTGCACGGCGTGGGCGCCAGCGTGGTGAACGCCCTGTCCTCGTGGCTTACGGTGGACGTATACCGCGATTTCCGGCATTATCAGATGCGGTTTGAAAGTAAATTTGATCCCCAGCTAAAAAAGATCGTGGCAGGCCGGGCCGTAGCGCCGCTTGCGGAAGTGGGCAACACCCGCAAGCGCGGCACGCTGGTGCGTTTTCTGCCGGACGACCGTGTGTTTGAAACCACCGTTTTTAACGGCGAGGCCGTTTCCCGCCGCCTGCGGGAGCTGGCCTACCTGAACAAGGGCCTGTCCATCACCTTTACGGACGAACGGGCCAGCGCCCCCGCAAGGGCCGTGCGCGACGCGGCGGACGAGCTGGACGAAAGCGATACCGACCAGCCGCAGGCCGAAGCCGCCCCCGCCGTAACGCACGCGGGCACGCAGACTTTCTGTTTTGAGGGCGGCATATCCGATTATGTAAAATATCTGAACGCCGATAAGACCCCGCTGTTTGAGGAGCCGATTTATCTGGAGGGCAGCAAGGATGACGTGCTGTTCAGCGCCGCCATCCAGTACACCGACAGCTACACTGAGAACGTGTTTTCCTACGTCAACAACATTCCCACCGGCGAGGGCGGTACGCACGAAACGGGCTTCCGCGCCGCCTACACCAAGGTGATGAATGATTTTGCCCGCCGGCTGGGAATGCTGAAAGACAAGGACGCCAATCTTTCCGGCGACGATTTTCGCGAGGGCATGACCGCCGTGATGTTGGCCATGGTGAAAAACCCGCAGTTTGAAGGGCAGACCAAGGCGCGGCTGGGGAACACCGAAGTACGCCCGGCCGTGGAGGCCATCCTGATCCAGCAGCTGACCGCGTATTTTGAGGACCTGAAGCATCAGGAGCTGGCGCAGCAACTGATCGAAAAAGCCGTTCGCGCGGCACACGTGCGCGATGCTGCCCGCAAAGCGCGCGACGTGGCCCGCACCAAATCCGCGCTGGAAGCCGCGCCACTGGTGGGCAAGCTGTCCAGTTGCACCGGGCGCAAAGCGGAACAGAACGAACTGTTCATCGTGGAGGGCGACAGCGCGGGCGGCAGCGCCAAGCAGGGCCGGGACCGCCGTTTTCAGGCGATTCTGCCGCTGCGCGGCAAACCGCTGAACGCAGAAAAGAAAAGGCTGGATCAGGTGCTGTCCAACGAGGAGTTCCGCTCCATCATCACGGCGCTGGGCACCAATATCGACGAGAGCTTCGACCTGAAAGGGCTGAAGTATCACAAGGTGATCATTCTGAGCGACGCCGATCAGGACGGCGCGCATATCCGCGCGATCCTGCTCACATTTTTTTACCGCTACATGAGGGATCTGATTACCGAAGGACATGTATACATCGGCATGCCGCCGCTATACCGCGTGGCCCGCGGCAACCGGCTGGAATACGCCTACGACGATCTGGAGCTGAAATCGCTCACCAGGGGTTCAAAAAATTACACCATCCAGCGTTACAAGGGCCTGGGCGAGATGAACCCGGAACAGTTATGGTCCACCACCATGGACCCCGCCGCGCGCAAGCTTTTGCAGGTAACCATCGAGGACGCGGCGCAGGTGGAAAAGCGCGTGACCGTGCTGATGGGCGACAAGGTGGAACCCCGGCGCGAATACATCAGCCAGTACGCCAATTTTAACCGTGCGGACAGCTTCACCGAGCTCAGCGAAACCCTGAAAGAGAGGGAAAACCGTGCCTGATCAGTCAAACCGTACGCCCGACATTATTCAGATGCCCATGGAGGAGGTCATGCACAACAGCATGATCCCCTATGCCGAACATATCATTATGGAGCGCGCCATCCCCCGTGTGGAGGACGGCCTGAAACCCGTGCAGCGCCGCATCCTGTACACGATGATGGAATTGAATCTGCTGCCGGAAAACCCGCACCGCAAGTGCGCGCGCATCGTGGGCGACTGCCTCGGTAAATACCACCCCCACGGCGACAGCAGCGTTTACGAATCGCTGGTGCGCATGGCGCAGGATTTCAGCATGCGCGGGCAGCTGGTGGACGGCCACGGCAACTTCGGCTCCATCGACGGCGATTCCGCCGCCGCCATGCGCTACACCGAGGCGCGCATGGCCCCGCTGGCCATGCAGATGCTGCGCGATATTGACAAGGATACCGTGCCCTTCCGCCTCAACTTCGACGATACGCTCAAAGAACCGGACATGCTGCCCGCGCGCTTCCCCAACCTGCTGGTCAACGGCGCCAGCGGCATCGCCATCGGCCTTGCCACCAACATCCCGCCCCACAACCTGCGGGAATGCGTAAACGCCGTGATCGCGCAGATCGACAACCCGGACATCACCGTGGACGAACTGATGCGCATCATGCCCGGCCCGGATTTTCCCACCGGCGGCGTGCTGCTGGACACCGAGGAAATCAAGAACGCCTATATAAGCGGCCGCGGTAAACTTACCCTGCGCGCCCGCACCCATATCGAAGACGGCCCCGCGGGCCGTAAGCTGATTGTGATCACCGAGGTACCCTATCAGGTCAACAAAGCCGCGATGCTGGAAAAAATCCTGAAGCTCAGCGAGGAAAAGAAAGCTGCGCTGGGTGGCATCTACGACATCCGGGACGAAAGCGACCGCACCGGCATGCGCGCCGTGATCGAGGTGCGCAAGGAAGCCGACGCGGAAAAAATCCTCGGCACGCTGCTGAAATACAGCGATTTGCAGGTCACCTTCGGCGTGAACATGGTCGCCATCGCGGATGCCAAACCCCGTTTAATGAGCCTGCGCCGGGTGCTTCGTTACTACATCAGACACCAGCGAAACGTTGTGGCGGCCCGCACGCAGTACGAGCTGGACCGCGCCAAAGCACGCGCACATATTCTGGCTGGGCTGATGATCGCGGTGGACAATCTGGACGAGATTATCGCCCTGATCCGCCGCAGCAAAACCCCTAAGGAAGCCAAGGAAGGGTTGATCGCGGGTTTCGATCTGGACGACGTACAGGCTCAGGCGATTCTTGACCTGCGTCTGCAGCGCCTGACCGGGCTGGAAATTGATATTCTGCGCAAAGAATACGCCGATCTGCTCAAGCTGATCGAAAAGCTGGAAGCGATTCTGGCCGACGAGCGGAAGCTGATGAAAGTCGTGAAGGACGAGCTGAAAGAAGTCGCCGAAAAGTACGGCGACGACCGCCGCACGTCCATCGAACATCCGGATCGCGTGGTGGAAGCCGCCGCGCCGGAAACGGAGCACATTGCCGAAATCGCCACCGTCACCTTCACCCGCGCAGGGTATCTGCGGCGCATGTATCCGAAATTCTACCAGAAGCTTCCGCCTGTCGGCGCGGAGAACAACAACTGGGACGATCTGCCCCTGTGGCGGTTCGATACCGATACCGACCGGACGCTTTACCTGTTTACCAGCCTGGGCAACTGTTACCAGCTCGGCGTGGACACCCTGCCGGAAAGCAACAAGCCCACGCAGCGCGGATCGCTCTTAACGGGCGTAATTCTGGGCATTGAGGCCAACGAAACACCCGCACAGATGCTTTGCCATACGCCGGAGGAGCTGAAGGCCGGGCCGGATCTGCTGTTTGTTACCAGCGGAGGAATGCTCAAGCGCACCTCTGCCGCCGAATACGACGTGCGCCGCCAGAAAGTCGCCGCAGTCAATCTGCGCCCGGGCGACCGGCTGTTAACCGTGCTGCCTTTAAACCCCGCGCTGGACCTGCTGCTGATCAGCCGCAAGGGCCTGAGCATCCGAATCCACACAGACAGCCTGCCCGTGATGGGCCGCGCCACTTCCGGCGTGAAGGGGATGTCGCTGGAGCCTGGCGACGAAGTGATCTTCGCTGCGCAATCCGCCCCGGACGGCCAGATTCTGCTGGTGACCGAGCGCGGTTTTGCCAAGCGCGTGCTGTTTATGGACTTTGATCCGCAGGCGCGGGCGGGAAAAGGCGTGAAAGCCTTCTACTTCAACCGCAGCAACGGGGCGGCCCTCGCGGGTGCGCTGCTGCTGGACGATCCCGGCCAGAACGTGCTGGTACTGCAAAAGAAAAGCCCTCCCACGGTGCTGCCTGTCGGGCAGGTTTCCCCGCAGGGCAAGCAGGATAAGGGCATGCCCTGCGTGATGGCGCTGCTGGATGATGTGGTTACCGGCGTGCTGCCGTTAGCTCCCGCCGCCAACGAGCCGTCGGACGACGCGGAAGAACCGCGGTAAAACCGTAAGGTAAAGTTTTCACAGATACACCGGTTCGCGCATTACAGCAGCCATGCACAACCGAAAGAGCCGCCCCCCTCCCACGCGGATCGCGTTGGGTGCGGGGGCGGCTTTATAAGGGAGAAAGGTTGTGCGGGTTCCTTCCGCGTTTATAAAGCATCGTACGTGCGGCGACATTTGCCCGCAGGTATTAGCGGGCTTACACAGGAGTCATAGATTACAGCGTAATCCAGTACCGCTCCATCGGTTGATTTTTCTCCGCGCAGAAACGGGTATCTTCGTACACTCCGCCGTTTGCGAGAATGGTACGACGGCTGGCCTCGTTATCCGTCCGGCAAGTGAGAAGCACCCGGGAATAACCACGCTCCCGGCAGACGGCAAGACAGTCGGCCAGCATCGCTTTAGCGTAGCCCTTCCGCCATTCCGAAGGGCGCACGGAGTAACCGATATTCCCGCCGTAGTTCAGCAGATCCTCATTCAATTCCCGGCGCAGTTGGATCATCTCGACGACCCGACCGTCCCCAATCCGTACGTACAGGTATTGATCGGCTGGAACAAGTCCCTCCGGAGTTGTTTCTCGTTTTTCCATCCGGCGGTTCTGCGCCAGCCACAAGGGCACGTCGGCGCTGCTGCGGAGATCTCCCATGCCGTTCAGGGGAACGCCCGCGGCGACCGTTTCTTCGCGATAGGACAGGATTTCCCTTTCAAAACTCAGGTCCGGTTTCACCAGCCTGCACGGTTCCATATGCGACCCTCTCCTTTGCCCGTGGATATAAAAAAGGAAGGCAACCGCCTTCCCTCTTATTTGTGCTTTCAGCTTTTTCAGGCCTGAGCGGCTTTCGCCAACTGCTTTGCCAGACGAGCCTTTTTGCGGTTCGCGGTATTCTTGGGGATAATGCCCTTAGCGGTGGCCTTATCGATAGCGGAGGTGGTCACGCTGTATTGCGCGCCGGCGTTCGCGGGGTTCGCCAAAAGCTCCGCGTCAAACTTCTTAATCGCAGTTTTTACCTTGGTTTTCACGATACGATTCCGAAGGTTCTTCTTCTCGCTGACCTTCACGCGTTTAATGGCGGATTTGATGTTAGGCAACGTTCTTCACCTCCTTGGTTTCATAAATCGCAAGGTTGATTGTACCATGCCGCCGTATAAAAAGCAAGCGCAAATTTGCGGAAACTTCCTTTTGTGTCCCCGAAGCCCCGATCTACTTCTCCAGCCCGGTATAGGCGGGCACCTGCGCCGACTTGCCCAGCGCGATCAGCCCGGACACGCTCCGCCCGCTTTTTACGATTCCCTTGGGGTTGGTGGTATCCAGTTTCTTGCCCATAAACAGAATACAGCACGTTTTCCCACCGTCCAGATTCTGGGCTTCCGTGGCCCCCAGTGCCTGCATCCTTTCAGCGAGCCATTCCACGCCCACGCCACGGCTGGCTTTTTCGCGTCCTTCCACCGACAACACAATATAATGGCGCGGGCCGATCATGCCGATGGCGGAACGCGGTTCCCGCGTTGTGAAATCCTTTTTAAGCAGCGGGTTTTTCTCGCCGTCGCGCACCAGCCACGGGCCGAAACTGAGCACCGTCTGCGCGCCCAAATCCAGGTATTGCTGCGCCGTCAGTTCCGCGCTCTGGTACACGCGCATGGTTCCGTCCGCGAAGAAAGCGGCGGTATCCAGCGTGGGCCACCCAAGATTGCCGTTCTCGCTGGTTTTTTCATACAAAATTTTCCCGTTGCGAATAATCACGCCGGATTTTTTACGGTTATACAGGCGATAACCGAACTGATCATCATTGATGGCGAATACCGCGCCGTTGTCCCGGGCGAGCTTTTCCGGATAAGAGAAGCCTTTGCCGGGTTTTTCAGTATTCGATGTAAGAAACTGCAGCGGCGACTGCTCCGAAAACTGCAAATCCGCCTCATACCAGAGAATGGTGTTCTCCGTATCTTCGTGGCGGGTGATTTCAATGCGTACGCCCTGCGCCTTGCTCTGGTAGAACCAGTAGCCGTTATCATTATCCTGGGTAACGGTTTCATCAGTGCCTGCCACCGTATCGGTTGCGGCTTGCGTCGCGGGTGCGCCGGTATTTTCGGCTGCCGCGTTGTACCCGTCCGATAAAAACAGCGACAATACAAGCACGACGGCCGCCATTCGCCTGATCCATCCACTCCGTTTCATGTCCGCGCCTCCCAACCGTACCCTATCTTGCCCCGGTAAAATGGAAAAGTCAAGGGACGGTTTTTGGCAACCCGTTCCTTTTTATCACATTTTACAAATGTTGCGTTTGCTTATCCAGTCCGTCTCCGCGCCCTTTCATACGCAATTTACCTGTGCGGATTGACTCGTAGCCCGCGTCGCCCTATAATAGAACAGAATCGGTAGGCGCGCGTGCGCGCAAGAAGGAGCTTTCCATGGACGCTACGGCGGTTTCCGGCGCCTGGAAGAGAAAACTGTGGCTGGGCGCCGCGCTGGTGGCGCTTGGGGGCCTTTGTTACGGTTACTTCCCTTTATCACCGCTGTTCTCCCTGCTGCTTCCGCTGGCGGTATGCCCCCTGTATCAGCGGGGCGAGTTTTGGCCGGCGCTGCTTCTTCCTTTGATCCCGGCGGCAGCGTTTCTCGCCCGCGGCGGCGATATGGGGATCGGCCTGCTCCTTCCGCTCTACTCCTGTCTTGGCCTGTTGCTGGTTGCAATCGGCAAGCGGCGGCGGTGGGGGCTGCACGCGGAAGCCGCCGTGCTGATCGCGGCATGCGCGGTTACTTCGCTCGCGTTGCTTACCCGGTTGAGTCTGCTGCTGGGCGGCCCGCTGTATACCAGCCTGTCGGAATCCGTGATCGGTACGCTGCAAAATTCTCTGATGAGGGGGAGCATTCTTTACCGGTTAACCTCCCTTGGCATCCTGTCGGTACCCAGCGCTTATGCGGGCAGTACAGCTTTCCAACTGGGCGATTACGTATTGATGAACCCGGGGTTGGAAAAGGAGCTGCTCAATATGCTCCGACTCCGGCTCAGCGAGGGCCTGACCAGCTGGATTCCTTCGCTGCTGGTACACAGCTCGGCGCTGATCGGCCTGTTCTCAGCGCTTTTCGCCGCCAAAGCGTCGGCGCGCCGCGCAGGCGACATGTCGCAGGCGCCACAGTTCCGCGATCTCCGGCTGACGAAAACAGAACAGGGCTATATGCTGCTGTTATGCGTCGTCACCCTGTTCACCGGCTTTATTGATGACGCTTTCCTGTCGCAACTGTCTGCGCTGACCTATGCCGCGTTCGCTGCGATCTGTCAGTTGTTGGGAGCGGCGGTGCTTGTGACCCTGTTATCGAAACGGCACCCGGAACGGGCAGGGCTCTACGGTTTTCTGGCGGGTCTGCTTTACCTGGTGTTCCCACTTGTGCTGTTTCTGTTAGGCATGCTCGATCAGTTTTTGCCCCTCAGGCCGGAAACCCCAAATCATCAGGAGGAGGAATAAACCATGAAAGTTATTCTGCTGTGCGACGTGAAAGGCACCGGGAAAAAAAGTGAAATTCTCAATGTGTCCGACGGGTTTGCCCGCAACTACCTGTTCCCCCGCAAATGGGCCATGGAGGCGACTCCCGCCGCCGTGAAGGAAGTGGAGCGCAAGCACGCGCTGGAAGAAAAAATGGAAGCCGACCGGCGCGAGGAAGCCCTGAAAAAAGCAGAAGCGCTGAAGGGCAAACAAATCCAGATTGCCGCCAAATGCGGCGAAAAAGGCCGTCTGTACGGAAGCATCACCACCCAGGAGGTGGCGGACGCGTTGAAGGAGCAGCACGGCGTGGAAGTAGACAAGCGGAAAATCGAATGCGAACCCATCCGCCAGACCGGTGAGTACGACGCGACCGTATGGGTCTACAGCGGCATCACCGTGAAGATGAAGGTGCTCGTCTCCCCCGCCGCTGGCAAGTAAAGCCCGGCGCGGCCAGCAAAAACCAACGGAAGGAGGCGGGTTTGCATGGACGATCAGGAATTGCT
This sequence comes from Candidatus Limiplasma sp., assembly GCA_035353235.1. GTDB lineage: Bacteria > Bacillota > Clostridia > Christensenellales > Aristaeellaceae > CAXXOK01. The sequence continues at coordinate 2,972 of DAOPZG010000023.1, read as the reverse complement.
TCGCACAACGCCCCCCAACAGCGTGGACGCGGAACGTTCGGTGCTGGGCGCGGTGCTGCAGGATTCCGGTGTGGCGACCGTCGTATTTGAAACCCTGATGCCGGACGATTTTTACGCCCCCGAGCACCGGGAAATTTTTGATGCCATGCGCACGCTGTACATCGCCGCCTCCCCCATCGACGTGATGACCGTTTCCAACGAGTTGACCCGTCGCGGTACGCTGGAGGGCGTGGGCGGCACGGCCTATCTGCTGGAAGCGTACCGTTACGTGCCCACCACCGCCAATACCCGCTCCTACATGCAGATTGTGCAGGAGAAAAGCACGCTCCGCAAGCTGATCGGCGCCTGCCGACGGATTGAGGAGCAGTGCCAGAGCCAGATGGACCCGCTGGACGTGGTACTGCGCACCGCTGAGCGCTCCATATTCGAAATCGTAATGAAGCGCGCCGGCATGGACGCACTGCAGCCGTTGAACGCCGTGCTGGTGCAAACCTTCGATAAAATCGAAGAGATGAGCCGCCTCAAAGGCAAGCTGGCGGGCGTACCTACAGGCCTGTACGATCTGGATCGGATGCTGACGGGCCTGCACGGGGGAGAGCTGGTCATCGCGGGCGCGCGCCCAGCCATGGGAAAAACCGCGCTTGCGCTTTCCATCGCCCATTTTGCGGCGACCAAAACCAGAAAGTGCGTCGCCGTTTTCAGCCTGGAAATGCCCCGCGAACAGATTGGCATGCGTATATTAAGCAACGCGTCCAGCATCAACATGCAGCGCATCCGCAACGGCATGCTGAGCGATGACGAATGGATGAAGCTGGGCGACAGCCTGAATAAGCTCAGTTCCTGCCGCATCTTTATAGACGATACCTCGGGCCTTACCCCTTCCCAGATTCGCAGCCGGGCACGCCGACTGATGATGGAGCAGGGGCTGGACCTGATCGTGGTGGACTACCTCGGCTTGATGAACGCCGACCGGCGCGTGGAGAACCGTCAGCTGGAAGTAAGCGAAATCAGCCGCGGGTTAAAATCCATGGCGCTGGAGCTGCGCGTGCCGGTACTGGCCTGCGCGCAGCTGGCGCGCGCCAATACCGCCCGCGCCGACAAGCGCCCGCAGCTGAGTGATCTGCGTGATTCCGGCAGTATCGAGCAGGACGCCGACGTGGTGCTTTTTATCCACCGCGAAGGCTACTACCAGACCGCCGGTCAGGAGGGCGACAAGGCCGACGACACAGCGGGCGAAGTGATCGTGGCCAAGCAGCGTAACGGCCCGGTCGGCACCGTGAACGTGGAATGGCAGGCCGAGTTCGCACGCTATGTAAACCTGCCCGGTACGCGCGTACCGCTGTACGCGGATGACATTCAGGAATGAGGATCGCAAATGCAGCAGGACCCGATCGCAACCATAGCAAAGGACACCAAGTTTGAAGGCTTTCTGCTGGTGCGAGCCAGCGACCAGCGCACCGGCAGCAACGGCGGAAAATACCTCGACATGACGCTGGCGGATCGCACCGGCGAAGTGAACGCGAAATTATGGGATGGCACTGTGCCTCCGCCCGCTCCCGGCAGCGTGGTAAAGGTGCGGGGTACGACGCTGGAATACAACGGCCGCCTGCAGCTGCGGATTGAAAAACTGCGCGCGCCGGAGGAAGCGGACGACATCGACATGACGGTGCTCACCCCCTGCGCCCCCGAAGCCCCGGAAGACATGCTGGCGGAGATTGAGCGCGCGGTATCGGAAATCCGTAGCGAACCGCTGCGCCGAATCGTAACGGAAATGCTGGAACGTGCGCACGACCGGCTGATGTACTTCCCGGCCGCGCAGCGCATCCATCACGCGGAACGCAGCGGTCTTTTACATCACACCGTCGGGATGCTCCGGCTCGCAAAGGCCGTTCTATCCGTGTACCCCCAGTTGAATCCCGATCTGGTGCTGGCAGGCGTGGTGGTGCACGACCTGTGTAAAACCGAGGAAATGGACAGCGATACGCTGGGCGTCGTCCGGGATTACACAGAGGATGGGCTTCTGTTGGGCCATATCATTCTTGGCGTTACGCGCATATCGGAAGCGGCACGGGCTGTGGGCGTAACGGGCGAACCCGTAACTCTGCTGGAACATATGATGCTCAGCCATCACGGCGAAGAAGCTTACGGCAGCCCCCGCAAGCCGATGTTTCCGGAAGCCGAAGCCCTGCACTGGATTGATTTGATGGACGCGCGCATGAACGAGATGGGCGCGGCGCTGGAAAAACTGCCGCAGGGCGTATTCAGCGAAAAAATCTGGTCGCTGGAAAGGCGCCTGTACCACCCCCGCTACGACGAGCTGACCCCGGAAGGTTGACGCTTTTCCGGCAAGATGATACAATGGCCTTGCCAATCGATATAGGATTTGCCAGCGTTTACAAAGGATCGCCCCGCGATCTCCTATCCATACAGAATCGGAGGGAACACGTATGAAGCGAAAATGGCTTGCGGCCCTGTGCCTGCTGTGCGCAGCCGCGATGCTTACCGCCTGCAGCGGCGGCGGGCAGCCGCAGAGCAATCAGGTCTTTACGGAAGTCACGCAGTACCTTGGCCCTACGGCCACGGCAACGGAAACCCCGGTTCCGGTGAATACGGATCTGACGGGCGTAAGCGACGGAACCCCTGTGGATACGGGAGACGGCAGTATCTTCTCCCAGAATCCGTATGTGGCCGCAAATGCCGATAATCAGGACTTTACCCCGCAGGACGCCATGAACGAAGAGGCCGGTCAGGCGGATGATACCGTTGCGACCGATGCCCCATCAGATCAAACCGGCGCGCTTGTTTATGGGCAGGATACAACTGCCGATTCGACTGTGTATCCATATGCGGGCAGCTCCCCCATACCGCTCGATCCGATTGACGCTCCTACCCCCACGCCTCGCCCGACGCTGACCTTCACTTATGTGGATTACTCTGCCGCCAAACTGGGACTTAATTTCAAAGGACCCGCC
>DAOPZG010000022.1:0-26704 GCA_035353235.1 Candidatus Limiplasma sp. | reverse complement strand
TCCTCTGTCAGCAAGCGCTGCAATGCTTCAAAAGGACGCTGTGTCGGCGGTTCCTCTTCGCACGAGCCCTTGGAATTTTCTTGCATCAGCGCCTGATATGCCTTGCTTCCGGTGCAATCCTTTCTGCAAAGGAACCGCATGGGAAGGTTAAGCATCATCAACGTAAGCGCCAGCTGGTTCAGGGGCACCTTGCTGCCCTCGTAGCGGAAGGCCTCATCCTCCAGCTCGTTGGCGTCCTTGCGGAACGTCTCATCAAACTGGATGGTCAAAGGGATGTCGGCAGGTTCCATGCACAGCGCGCACAACGCGTGCGCTGTGGTGGTCATCTCACCGGCCAGCCGCACGGCTCCGTCCTGAGCGCTGTAAACGCCCTCAAACAAAGCCGGGTCGAAGGTAACCGTTTCACCGGCCACATCCTGAGGCGGTACCGTCTCGGTCACCGTAAACGGAAACTCCGTTCCCGGCGCGAACAAAGCCTTCGTAACGTCCAGCTCCATAGCGCCCTCCTCTAATGTGACAGCGCTTATTATATGCCTGATTATTGCGCTTGTCAAATGGAATTTTCAGGCCGTCTGCGGTCTCTCAGTCCACAATCGGGCGGCCTTCAACAATCGCCAGCGTGTCCCGTGCGATCACCAGCTCCTCGTTAGTGGGGATGACGCAGATTTTTACTTTGCTGTCGTCGGTGGAGATCACGGCCTCGTCGCGGGTGTTGTTCTTCTCCAAATCCAGTTTCGCGCCCAGATAGTCGAAGTCCTTCATCACCATGGCGCGGAGGTTGGCGTTGTTTTCCCCGATGCCCGCCGTGAACACAATCGCGTCCGCGCCGTTCATTTCCGCGGCGTATGCGCCGATGTATTTGCGGATACCCCACACCAGCATGTCGCGCGCGATCACGGCGTTCTCCTCGCCCCGGTCGGCGGCTGCGTCAATGTCGCGCATGTCGCTGGAGATACCGCTTACGCCCAGCAGGCCGCTTTTTTTATTCAGCAGGCTCAGCACTTCGTCCACGGTCATTTTCTCATTGTTGGCGATGTACTGCACCACCGCGGGGTCCAGGTTGCCGGAACGGGTGCCCATCAGCACGCCTTCCAGCGGGGTGATCCCCATGCTGGTATCCAGACATTTGCCGTTCAATACCGCGGCCAGACTGGAGCCGTTGCCCAGGTGGCAGGTAATCACACGGCTGTGCGCGCGGTCCAACCCCAGAAATTCGCAAACGCGCTTGCTCACATAGCGATGGCTGGTGCCGTGAAAGCCGTAACGACGGATGTGGAGCTTACGGTAGTATTCCATCGGCACGCCATACAGGTAGGACTTTTTAGGCATCGTCTGGTGGAATGCGGTATCGAATACCGCTACGTTCGGTGTGCCCGGCATCACCTTTTCGCAGGCCTCGATACCCATCAGATTGGCGGGGTTGTGCAGCGGTCCAAGCGGGATGTTGTCGCGGATCGCGTTTTTCACTTCTTCGTTTACCTTCACGCTGGCGGTAAAACGCTCGCCGCCATGCAGCACGCGATGGCCCACCGCGCCGATCTCGTCCATGCTTTTTACCGCGCCCTTATCCGGGTCGGTCAGCGCCTTGAGCATCCAGTGGATGCCGTCGGTATGCGTTTTCATGGGGGCGACGGCGTCAAAAACCTTGCCGTCCACCTTCTGGCAGATATGGCTGCCCTCGATGCCAATACGTTCCACCAGCCCCTTGGCCAGCAGCTTTTCGCCGTTCATGTCGATCAGTTGGTATTTCAGGGAGGAAGAGCCCGCGTTGAGAATCAGAATTTTCATCGGTACAAACTCCTTATGCCTGTGCTTTCACGGCGGTAATCGCCACGACGCTTACAATGTCGTCTACCGAGCAGCCGCGGCTCAAATCGTTAACCGGTTTGGCAAGCCCCTGTACGATGGGGCCCACGGCCGTAGCGCCCGCAAAGCGCTGCACCAGTTTATAACCGATATTGCCGGATTGCAAATCCGGGAAGATCAGCACGTTCGCGTGTCCCGCAACGTTGCTGCCCGGCGCTTTCAGCGCGCCAACGCTTTCCACCAGCGCCGCGTCCGCCTGCAACTCGCCGTCGCATACCAGATCCGGCGCCAGCTCGTGCACTTTGGCGGTTGCCTGCTGCACTTTAGTCACATTGTCGTGCTTGGCGCTGCCTTTGGTGGAAAAGGAGAGCATCGCTACTTTCGGGTCCATACCGGTCAGCTGTTTTCCGGTCTGTGCGCTCGAAATCGCGATCGCGGCCAGCTCGTCCGCCGTGGGGTCGGGGATCACGGCGCAGTCGCCGAAGATCAGCACGCCGTTGTCGCCGTAGTGCTTATCGGGCACTTCCATAATAAAAGCGCCGCTTACAACGCTGATACCTGGCGCCGTCTTAATAATTTGCAGGGCAGGCCGCAACACGTTGCCGGTCGAGTTGATCGCGCCCGCTACCATGCCGTCCGCATCGCCGCTTTTGACCATTACGGCCCCAAAATACAGCGGGTCGCCCGTTACGGTGGCTTTCGCCTGTTCGGGCGTCATGCCTTTGGCCTTGCGCAGTTCGTAAAGCAAATTGGCGTAGTCTTCGGCCTTCGGGCTGGTTTTTGGATTGATCTGATCGATACCGGTCAGGTCGGTGCCGGTTTTTGCTGCAACAGCTGCAATTTCCTCCGGCGCCCCAATCAGCGTTACTTTAGCGATTCCCTGATCCGTAATGATCCGGGCAGCCTGTACCGTGCGCGGCTCGGAGCCTTCGCCCAGTACGATGTGCTTTACGTTCTGTTTGGCTTTTGCTTTGATCTTGTCGATGACGGACATGGCGGTTTCCTCCCTAATGTGATAGAATACAATTGCTTGTATCCGTGTATACAACCGAATTAGTATACACCTTTTACCGACGGATTGGAATAGAATCGCGAAAAAACGGAAGCCCGTGCACGAAAAACACAATGTTTTTACGTTTCGCGGCAAAGGAGGAGCATGCGGCCCGTTGTTGGCGTTATTTGCGAATACGATCCCTTTCACATCGGGCACGCGCGGCAGTTTACGCTGATTCGCCAACAACTCCCCGATGCGTACATCATATGCGTGATGAGCGGTTGTTTCACCCAGCGCGGCATGCCCGCGTTGTTTGCCCCTGCCTTTCGCGCGGAAGCCGCTCTGCGCGCGGGCGCGGACGCGGTGCTGGAACTGCCCTGCGCGTTCGCTGTCCGTGAGGCGGAAAACTTCGCCTTAGGCGGAGTAAGCCTGCTCAACGCGCTCGGTTGTGTTACGCACCTCTCCTTCGGTCTGGAAACAGATAATCTACCTCAATTGCAAGCTGCCGCTGCCGTGCTGGAAACGCCAGACAGCGTTTTTTCGGATACGCTTCACGCCTCGCTTGCCAACGGTTCTCCCTTCTCCGCGGCGCAGGCAGTGGCTGTCGCGTCCTCGCTAACAGCAGTTCATGGTATTGATTTTCCTCCGCCGGAGGCGCTTTCCCATTTGCTTGCGCAACCCAACAACATCCTTGGCGTATGCTACCTCCGCGCGCTGCTGCGCCTGAAAAGCAGCATTCTTCCCTTACCGGTTCTGCGAGTGGGCAGGTACCATGCCAGCGAATTTACCCGCGAAGGGTTTCCCTCCGCGACCGCCGTACGGAAAGCATATCTGTCGGACGATTTTCCCGCTGCGGAACAGGCCTGCGGCTACCCGCTGACCGGCATCCCCCGTCATTGCCCGGATGCACTGGATACATTGTTGCTATACCGCCTGCGAAGCATGGATGCCGACGCGCTCCGCATCCTGCCGGACTCTACCGAGGGGCTGGAAAACCGTATCACGAAAGCGGCCCGCGTTGCCGTGAGCCGCACCGATTTACTTGCGCGCCTGAAAACCCGACGATATACCTACACCCGACTAAATCGGCTGGCAACCCACGCGCTGCTGGGCATTACAAGCGATTTACTGACGCTTCACCCTCTGCCGGAGTATGCGCGACTGCTGGGTTTCCGACAGGAGAGCCGTGAACTGCTGACCGCCTTTCGCGACAGTTCTGTTCCTGTTATCGCGAAAGCCGCGGACGGCAACCCCGCCAATCCTCTTTATGCGCTGGATGCGCGCGCCTACGATTTATGGGCGCTTGGCGCAGAGCTTCCGGCGGGGTTGATGTACCGGCAAAAAATTGTGAAATGTTGAAATTGCATTTCGATAAAAGGGTTTCTCATCCCTTTGGAATCTGCATAATACGCCCATAGGGGCTTAAGTTTCGCACCTGCTGGTGCGTGTGCGCAAGGATTTCGCACCTGTAGGTGCGAGCGTAGAAGGGCCATGCCTGCGGGTATGGGCAGGGGCTTTCCGCTCGCCCCTGCATCCTTCGGGGCATGCGATAGGGGTAAGGGGCGAAAAACTCCCTCTGGGAGTACTGGAATGTCGTCCGCCGCTACCTTCGGTAGCGCGACCGACGATCCAGTCCATCCTGCGAGGGCGCCTTTCGCCCCCACAGCAACAATGTGCATGCGAAGAAAAACGGGGAAACGAAAAAAGAGAGCTTTTCCCCACGCAACAATGTGTATGCGAAAAACGGGAAATGAGAGACAGGGATACGTTATATTCACATCTTATCCCTGAAAAACTATCGGAATATTATCTTGCTTATCAGTTCCCTTGGTTTTTACAGCCATACTGGGTCGCAATTTTCACCCATCGCCTGAATACCAAGCAGGCGGGGCGCGGCAGGGGTCGCTCGATGGATGGACGGGCTTGTCGGTCGCGCTACCGTAGGTAGCAGCGGACGACTATCCCGTACTCCGAGAGCGACCCCCTGACGTGTAGCCCGCCGTGTAAAAAGGCGATTCCGAAGGGTGCAGGGGCGAGCGGAAAGCCCCTGCCCATGCCCGTAGGTATGGCCCTCCTGCTCCGCGCGCCCACAGGCGCGTAAAGCAGATTCCAAAGGGTTCTCAAACCCTTTGCTCGCATTGACAGGTGCGAAACCCCCTGTCCCATTATGGGACAAGGGGTTCTTCCGCTTCCTCCGGCCTGGCTTCCCGGGGATCGGGCAGCGGCGGCAGCTCCCGAATGTCGCTGATGCCGAAATGCTCCAGAAACTTGTCCGTCGTGCCGTACAGAATGGGTCGGCCCAGCGCTTCCTTGCGGCCGACCTCTTTAATCAGCCCTTTGTTGAGGAGCGACTGCACGGAGTAATCGCACTTCACCCCGCGCACCTGCTCCACCATCCCTTTGGTGGCAGGTTGTCGGTAGGCGATCACCGCCAGCGTTTCCAGCGCCGCCTGGCTGAGGGACTGGCGCTGCACCGGCTGCAGCATCCGCTCCACGTAAGGAGCGTATTCCGCGCGGGTTTCCAGCTTCAGATGATCGCCGTAGCGCTTCAGGGTAATGCCGCGGGTCTGGCTTTCGTATTCCCTTTGCAGCAGGTCCACCGCGTTCAGCGTTTCCATCTCGGTCAGCCCAAGGGCCAGGGATAACGCAGGCACGGTAACGGCGTCTCCGGAAACATACAGGATAGCTTCGATCGCGTGGGACGCTTCAATCGGTTCCAACGGTTTTTTTCCTCCCCGGGTGCAGGATAATCGGCTCGAAGGTTCCGTTCTGCGTAACATAAGCCCTGCCCAGACGCAACAGTTCGAGAAGCGCGATAAAAAGGGTGACGATCTCCTCGCGGTCAGGCACGGCGTGAAACAGCTCGTCAAAGCGGGTCGCTCCACTTTTCAGGCGGTGCTGGATCGTTTTCATGCAGCCTTCCACGGTATAACAGTCCCTGCGGATATCGCGGGGAACCAGTTCCGCTTCCTGCTCCTCCCGGGGCGTGCGCTCGGCCACGCGTAAAAGCGCCTGCCAGAGCGCGTCCAGCGTAAGCCCGTCAATCTCCAGTGTCGGCGGCGGCAGCGGGATTTCCTCCGGCAGCTTGCCGAAAACCTGCATGGCGCTCTTCTCAAACTCCGCCATAGCCCCGGCGCTTTCTTTGAACTGCTTATAAGCAGTCAGCCGGTCAATCAGCATCTGTTCGGGGTCTTCCTCATCCGGCTTGGGCGGGCGCGGCAATAACGCGCGGCTCTTGATCTCCACCAGCGTCGCGGCCATGGCGATGAACTCGCTGGCTTCCTCGGGGTCAAAATCCGGCGCGTTCTGCACCGCCTCAATAAACTGCTCCGTAATCTGGCTCACAAAGATATCCTTGATGTCGATCTTTGCCTTGCCAATCAGGTGCAGCAACAGGTCCAGCGGCCCGTCGAACTGTTTCAGCCGGATATAGACCGCCATTACGCCGCCCCTTCCAATAGCAGAAACAGGTGGAGCACACCGCTTTCCACGGCGTTTGTCACCACAGACAGCACCGTATTCAACGCGCCGGAAAACACCAGCAGCAACAGCACGATCTGCGCACCCTGAAAAAACTGACGGTTCATGGTCAGTTTACCTTTCAGGATCAGGTCATTCAGCACATGAAAGCCGTCCAGCGGCGGAATGGGCAGCAGGTTAAACACAGCGATTCCCACGTTCATTGTGGAGAACAGCAACAAGAAGCGCTGTACATGCATCAGCCAGGGATGCAGCATATATTGTGAAAAATCGGCCCCGGAGCCGCTGAGCAGGATAGAGTACCCCACCCCGCCGGAGGACAGGAAGGCCGAAGCGCCTCCGTTCGCCTGGATCACTTCCGGTTTCCACAGCAGCGGGTTGATCAGCGACGCCAGAAACAGGGATACGATAAACAGCGTCAGGTTGGTTACCACACCCGCAATGGATACCAGAAAATCATCCCGCCGGTAGTTGCCACGAAAATTGCGGGGGTTCACGGGCACGGGTTTCGCCCAGCCGAAGCCAAACAGAACCAGACACACGGTGCCGATCGGGTCCAGATGTTTGCGGGGATCCAGCGTAAGACGGCCCAGCATCTTCGCCGTCGGGTCGCCGCAGCGGTAGGCTACGTAACCGTGCGCAATTTCATGCAGCATCAGGGTCAGCAGTACAGCCACCGCAAAGTAAACCATGTAAATGATAAAGCCGACCGGGTCGGTCGTCAGCCACGACCACCAGGCTTGCAAACGGGAAATGATGCCCACAAGAGTACCTCGTTTCCTGTATGGTATTCAGTTCTCTGACCCGCTTGATACGCAGTCAGGTACGTTACATTGTTTCGATCACGCCATCCAGCAGCGCGCGGAAGGTGCCCTGCACCTTGTCGCCCATCGCCATGACCTCCTCATGGTTCAGGGGTTGATCCAGCACGCCAGCGGCCATGTTGGTGATACAGCTGACGCCCAGCACACGCATCCCGCCATGCCGCGCCACGATAATTTCCGGCACGGTGCTCATGCCCACCGCGTCCGCGCCCAGCGTACGCACCATGCGGATTTCCGCGGGGGTTTCAAACGTGGGGCCGTTCAGCCAGCAGTACACGCCCTGCTGCAGGGGGATGTTCAGTTTTTCCGCTGTAGCCAGTGCCAGCGCCTGATAGTCCCGGTCCAGCGCGCGGCTCATGTCCGGAAAGCGCGGGCCAAACTCGTCCAGGTTGGGGCCGGTCAGCGGGTTTTTCCCGGAAAGATTGATCACGTCGTTAATGAGCATCAAATCACCCGCGTGAAAGTTCAGGTTCACGCCGCCCGCCGCATTGGTGACGATCAGGGTTTTTACCCCCAGCTTCTGCATCACGCGAACAGGCATGGTCACATCGCGCATGTCGTATCCCTCGTAAGCGTGAAAACGGCCCTGCATCATACAGACGCGCTTGCCATGCAGCGTGCCCGTGTGCCAGCGTCCCTTATGGCCGGGCACCGTGGAAACGGGAAAATGCGGAATGTCTTTATAATCAATATGTTCCGCGTCCGTCAGCGCCTCGGCGTAATCGCCCAGTCCGCTGCCCAGCACCACCGCGATGTCCGCTTTGCCGCACTTCTTCTCAATCGTTTTGGCTGCCGCTTCAATGTCTTCCAGATAACTCTTCATGCCCATATTCAGCCGCCTCCTCAGTTTTTCGTCAGTTGTGCCGCGAAGGATTCCGCCCCGAACCGGTCGGGCAACCCAAACAGTTCCGCAATCGTCGCAGCAATATCCGCGTAAGTCCTCCGGTCCCCCAGCAGCGTCAGGTCCTTCATCTCCGGCGACCAGGCCACGATCGGGATATATTCGCGGGTGTGGTCGGTGCCTTTGAACGTGGGGTCGCAGCCGTGATCCGCGTCAATCAGGATCAGGTCGCCCGGCTTCGCCAACTTCATGGCTTCGCCCAGTTTTTCGTCAAACGCTTCCAGCGCGTCGGCGTAGCCTTGCACATCCCGGCGGTGGCCGTACACCATATCAAAATCCACCAGATTCACAAACACAAGGCCGGTAAAATCCCGCTTCATCGTTTCCAGCCACAGGTCGATACAGGCGGGGTTGCCCGCGGTATGCACGCTTTCCTGCAAACCACGCTGACAGAAAATATCGCCGATTTTGCCGATGCCCATAGTGAAAACACCGTGTTCTTGCAGCGCATCCAGCACGGTGCGGCCCGTCGGCGGCAGGCTGAAATCCTCGCGCCTCGGGGTGCGGGTAAAACCGCCCTTGTGGTCGCCCACAAACGGGCGCGCGATCACGCGGCCCACTGCGTGCTCGCCCTGCAGGATGCCGCGCGCGATACGGCACCATTCGTACAGCGTTTCTACGGGGATGATCTGCTCATTGCAGGCGATCTGGAACACGCTGTCCGCAGAGGTATACACAATCGGATACCCGGTTTTCAGGTGTTCCTCGCCCAGCTCATCCAAAATCACCGTACCGCTGGAAGCGTAATTTCCCAGTGTTTTGCGCCCGATCGCTTTTTCAAACGCGTCGATTACCTCCCGCGGAAAACCGTCAGGATAGGTTGGGAACGCTTTTGTCAGGGTGACGCCGGTCATTTCCCAGTGTCCGGTTGTAGTATCTTTTCCCGCGCTGCGCTCGGCTGCGCGGCCCACCGCGCCTTTGGCGTCCGCAGGCTTTTCGCAGGGCACCGTCGGGATATACCCGAAACCCATTTTTGTTAAATTGGGCAGTCTGGGGTGCGCCGAGAGAATCGTATGCTCCAGCGTGCTCGCGCCGACATCGCCGTATTGTGCCGCGTCCGGCAGTTCGCCCGCGCCGACGCTGTCCAGCACGATCAGAAAGATTCGTTTCATGGAAACGCCTCCTTGCCTAGTTCGTTTCTCTATTCTACACGAAAAACCCGGTCTTGAAAAGTTATTTACTTTTCGGTCGCCTGCCCGTACAATGATCGGGACAGGAGTGGATTTGGATTGGATTATCCTTTGATCGCGTCGGCAGCCTTCGGACTGGAAGGCGTAACGGCGTCGGAACTACGCCACATGGGCATCACAGTCAAAGCGGAACAGGGCGGCGCGCGCTTTACCGGTACGCTGGCGGACGCTTATCGCGCCAACCTTTGGTTGCGCACGGCGGACCGTGTGCTGATGGTGCTTTGCGAGTGTGAAGTAACCACCTTTGAGGACCTTTTTCAGGCGGTATCCGGGATTGCGTGGGAAAAGCTGTTGCCGAGGGACGCTGCCATCCCCGTTTCCGGCAAGTGTGTCCGCAGCCGCCTGATGAGCGTGCGGGATTGTCAGGCTGTGGCTAAAAAGGCAATTGTGAACCGCCTGCTGGAACGGCTGAGGGTCCCTTCACTGCCGGAAACCGGCGTATCCTATCCCATTGAGGTCGCGTTGCGCAACGACCAGCTTCGCGTTACGCTGGACCTGAGCGGCGAAGCACTGAACCGTCGTGGTTATCGCACCTGGAACGGGGAAGCGCCGCTAAGGGAAACGCTCGCGGCCGCGCTGGTTATGCTGTCCCCCTGGCGACCGGGGCTACCCCTGTACGACCCCTGCTGCGGAACGGGCACCCTGCTGGTGGAAGCCGCGATGCTTGCCACCCGCCGCGCCCCGGGCCTGATGCGCGACTTTGCCTGCGACCAATATGCTTTTATGCCCAAGGATGAGATGAAACGGCTCCGGCAGGAAGCGCAGGCCGCGTATCAGCCGGAAGCGGCTTTTGACATCGGCGGCAGCGACATCGACGCCGACGCGCTCGCGCTTTGCGAAAAGCACATCCGTCAGGCGGGCTTTGAATACCGCATTCCCACCGAAGCCGAAGATTTGCGGCGTTTACAGCTTCCGCAGCCGGAAGGGGTTTTTCTTTGCAATCCGCCCTATGGCGAACGCCTCGGCGATCAGGAAAGCTGCCGCGCGCTTTACCGGGAGCTGGGCCTGCTGCTGAAGCGTCATCCCGGATGGAAGATGGGCGTAATCGCCTCCGACCCGGCTTTCGAACGTTTCTTCGGTCGGCGTGCCGACCAGAAACGCAGGCTGTATAACGGGCGGCTGGAATGCGAGTTTTTCATTTTCGGAGCAGAGAAAAAGTGATTCAGCCATCCGGTTTACACAGTTGAAACGCCGGACGGTCGATTACGGATCGTAAATGCTGCGGCGAAGCAGTGTGTTGTGGGGGTACGCGGACGTACGGACGGGTTCACCCCAGATAGCCAGCCAGTCGAACATTCGTCTGACCTTCAACAGGCAGCGTCCTGTATCTGCATCCCCGAAAAATACGCATCGGCCCAAGCTTTTGCTTCGGGCCGATGCGTATTTCTTTCTACCTTTCAGAGGTTTCTTCCGGCGGCAACCCATCGCCCTCCGAAAATTCCTGATCCACGGGCGGCATGTGGTCGCACACCATCAGCAGCGCGTCCTCGCCGTTATCCTCGTAATAATGTTTCCGCACGGACAGCTGTATAAAGCCGAGACTTTGATACAATGCCTGCGCCGTGAGGTTGCCACGGCGCACTTCCAGCGTCATATACTGCACGCCCAGGTTGGCGGCATACTGCATCAGCGCGACCATCAGAGCGCGGCCGATGCCCTGTCCGCGTCGGTTTTTCTCCACCGCCACGTTGGTGATATGGGCTTCCTCAAAGATCATCCACGCGCCCGCATAGCCGATGATTTGTCCGTCCTCTTCCGCGACGAGGTAGCGTGCGCAGGCGTTTCGTTCCATTTCATCCCGGAAACTTTGCAGGGACCACGGCATGGCAAAGGTCGCCTGTTCGATGGCCTGCACGGCCTCCGCGTCCGCAAGAGTCATACGGCGGATGTTCATGCCTGTTCCGCTTTCTGTTTCGCGGCGCGGGCGCGTTCCGCCTGCGGAGCGCGAAGATAACGGGGCATCAACCCCAGATAATCCGTCTGTTCATCCATATGCGCCTCCGCCAGCAGCGCAACCGCAGCGGGCCGAAGGTAGCACAGATGCGCGGGCGGAAAAACCGCGCGTGCCCCCACCTGAGCCTCAATCGCCGCACGGTACCGGCCTACCCCATCCCCCACAAAGCACAGGGGCTGCCCGTCCGCTGTTTGCGCCAGCGCATGGGTCAGGAATACATCCAATTTTTCAGCCTCGTCCGGCAGCTTTCGCACGGGCGGCATTCCCGCCGTAAACGCGGCCCCGTATACCTGCCCTGCACGCGCATCCTGAATGGGGCACAGAAGCGCCTGCCCATCCCCCGTGCTTGCCGCCAATGCCTCCAGCGCATCCACACCCACACAGGGCTTGCGCAGGCCGTGAGCCATGCCCTTCACGGTGCTCACGCCGATCCGCACCCCGGTAAAGGAACCGGGACCCACAACCGCTGCCAGAAGATCAATCTCCGCAATCTTTACTCCTGCCCGGAGCAGAGCTTCGTCCACCATTGGCATCAGGTTGACTGAGTGCGTCATCCGGTTGACCGCCGCGCCCTCGTAAAGCACCTGTCCGTCCGCCGTAACGGCTACGCCGCAAACCGGGCCGGAGGTGTCCAGCGCCAGTATTTTCATTGTTTCGCCTCCAAAGCGTTTTCATCCAGCACGTGGAACCCGCCAGCCGGGAGAAGCGTGAATCCGCGGTCGCTTTCCCCCAGCACCTTTACCGCGATGCGCAGATGTTTCTCCGGGATTGCCTCCCGCGCCACGTCCGGCCATTCCACTACAGAAACGCCGTCGTCGTACAGATATTCGTCCAGCGCCAGCTCGTACAGCTCGTTCACGCTGCCCAGCCGGTACCAGTCAAAATGAAACAGTTTTAGCCGCCCTTCTTCATACACCTGCAAAACGGTGAAGCTGGGGCTGGTCACATAGCCGCTTATGCCCAATCCGCGGGCGATTCCACGCGTAAGCTCACTTTTCCCCGCGCCCAGGTCCCCCTCCAGCAACACTACGTCTCCCGCCTGTAGCTGTTGGGCCAGCCGTTCGCCGAAAGCCCGTGTCTCCGCGGCAGAATGCGTGACGACCATGAAATCCCTCTTTTCAAGCCAATGTGCTCTATTACAGTCCGCCAGGCTGTTTCTTTCCCCGCGCTGTTTTCTTCCCTTGCATTTTTAGCGTACAGCCGTATGCGCGCGGCCGTGCAGCAGGGGCGACAGGGGCTTGTACAGGAACCATCCCGCAACGCTGATGGCAGTCCATTTCAGCAGGTTAAACGGCGCGGTGATCACCAGAACGAATTTCCAGATCGTATCCAGACTGGGGATCAGACTCTGCCCCATCGCCAGTATCTGTGCCACCGGCATTCCGTAGGCAACTGCGTAAAACGGAATCAATATGTACACATTGGTAAGCACCCCGGCAACCGTCGCGCACAAACCGCCTACGACCATCCCCAGCAATGCCCCGTGGCGACTTTTATCCGCGCGGTAGAAAAACCCCGCGGGTAGCAGCATGGCCAGCCCCATCAGAAAATCCGCAAGCTCCCCGACCCCCTGCGAGGTCGTGTGCAGCAGTCCAAGCGTGCTTTTAATCAGCAGGATCATCGTGCCAGTCGCAGGGCCCATAGAGAACGTGCCCAGCAGCACTGGCAGATTGCTGAAATCCAGCTTGTAAAACAGTACAATCGGTATCTCCAGGATGTACAGTACACTTGCGATGGCTGCCAGAATGGCGATCGTCGCCAGTTTACGCGTGTTCATGGTTTGCTTACCCGTTCCGGTCATTAAGAACCCTCCCTTAAATGATAGAAATTGCCCCCGATGGTTTCAGCATCAGGGGCAACACCTCTCAATGGAAGGCTGCTCTTCTCTCATCCGGACTATACGGCTTACGCCGTTCACCGTCGGCTTCGGAATTACACCGAATCGGCTGAAGCAATCAGATTGCCCCAGTTCGCGGGCTGTACCGCCGGTAGGGATTCTCACCCTGCCCCGAAGAAGCCATTGGGTTTCTCGGGTGCATCATAGCACGGTTACCGTTGTCTGTCAACGCATAGGTTTCCGTCATGCGCCTAAAAGGTCGATTACCGCAGCGCCCTCCGGTCGGATGTCCAGCACTTCGCAGCAATATTCGCCGAAGACAGCGCTCATGTCCTTCACAAAACCGTCCAGTTCTTTTTGCGGCACGAAGTTGAGGGTCGTTCCCGCGAAACCGCCGCCATGAACACGCCACGCGCCCTTGCCCTTCAGTTTCCGATCCGCCAGCATCAGGGCCAGCGCGACTTCCTCGGACTGGCTGGTGGCAAAAATGTTTTGCAGGTACATCGCGCTGCTCTGGCCGCTTTCAATCACATCTTGCAGGAACAGCGGCAGGTTGTCGGCCCGCAGTGCCTCCGTCATATCGGTTACCCGGGCGTTCTCGTCAAAATAGTGCGCGGCGCGAAGGATTGCGCGATCCGCTTTGTCGGCGCCCAGTTTCTCACGGATCATAGGGATATTTTGCATAAACTGTTCCGGCCGTACACGGCGCAAATAAGTTTCCCCAAAGCACTCCGCAACCTGCCGCATTTCCTGAGGAATCGCGGAGTATAGCGCTGTCAGGTCGTCGTGGCTTCCGCCGGTGTTTACCACCGTGAGCGCGTAACCCTTCGCGGCAAAATCATATGCGATGCTTTGGATATGCGGCTCGTCATACTTAAAATCAATATAGGTAAGTCCGCCCATGCTGGACGCCATCTGGTCCATCAGCCCACTGGGCTTGCCAAAATACACATTTTCCGCGAACTGCGATATTTTCGCCCGTTTCACCGGGTCCATCCGCATGCCATTATACAGCGCGTCAAAAATTGCGCACAACAGCACCTCAAAAGCAGCGGAGGAGCTCAGGCCGCTGCCCGAACGGACCGTTGAGGATACCGAAGCGTCAAAGCCGCCAACCGCGAATCCTTCATCGGTCATCCGCTTTGCGACGCCACGCACCAATGCCGCCGTCGTGCCCTTTTCTCCCTCCACAACATCCATGTCCTGAAGAGACAGCGTAATCGGTTCGTATCCTTCGCTGTGGATGTGCACCGTTCGGTCGGCACGACGGCTTACCGCGGCCAGCGTATCCAGGTTCACAGCCGCGGCCAGCACTTTACCCCGGTTGTGATCGGTGTGGTTGCCACCGATTTCCGTTCGGCCGGGTGCGCTGATCAGCAGCACCGGTCCATCCACGTTAAAAGCTTCCTCATGTCGTTTCAGGATATGCGTATACCGCATGGTCTGCTGCACCAGCATCCCGTCGCGCTGGCCGTAGAGATGGGTGAGCCGCTTCATTACGTCAGGGGTTTTTAAAAGCCGGATCATCTGGGCGTATTGTTTCATGAGCCTTCCGCCATCCTTCACGCAAAATAGGTGCTATGCTTTTCAGTTGTCAAGGGTATCGGCAATTTGTTGCCAGAAGGTGACAAGCGCGTCCCTTCCGTTTTGAGCCAGGCCTTCGCGGTATGCGGTGATTGCCGTGTCGGAGGAAGCGTCCCACTCACCCAGTACGAACTTGGCCAGGCTTTCATCCACATAACGTCCCAGCGAGTTCTGCAGCGGTGCGATTTCGTCTTCCTGCGCAGGGGTCAGGGTATATTCCGTGGGGAACGGTGTGACCAGCGTTCCCTGCAATGCCTGAAGGGCCTGGTTCACGGTGCGCAGTTCCTCATTGTTATAGCGGTTGTAAAAATCCTGCGGAAACAGCCAGGGCATCGTTCCTGTGTCGTACACACTCAGGTCATAAAGTACATAATTAGAATTGTCTTCCCCGCCCACATAATCCCATGTGTTGTCCGCGTTCAGGGTATAGTCCTTATCTGGCAGACCGGCCATCGCTTCCACCGCGCCGTCTTCGCTGTAAAGCGTGTCCACCCACTGCAGCATACGGGCCGGGTCGGTACAGGAAGAGGTGATGGCAAACGCGCCGCGAAGCACAGGGCCGGTCAGGTCGCGGTAGACCTGCTTGCCATTGGCGGTCAGCGGCATCAGCAGTTCATATTGCTGGCCCAGCGTATAAGGCAGCAGGTTCATCGGGTTCGGTCCGAAGAAAAGGCCATAGGTCGGCGTTGCCTTCGTATCGGTCACCGCACGCAGCGTATCGGCGGTGGAAAATCCGTTCGGATCCATCAACCCTTCGGCATTCAAGGCAGACAGCTTCCGGATCAGGTCAATATAAGCGTCTTCCTCGGGCATAAAGTGCACGGTTCCGGCATCGTCGAGATAGATGTTATAATCGTTTGCGACCAGCCCGACAGCGTGAGCCATAAACTTGAGGTCCCAACTGCCCAGAAACGCCAGTGGAATCTCGTCGGCTTTCCCGTTGCCGTTCGGGTCTTTATCCTTAAAGGCCTGTAAAACCTTTACAAGACT
Source organism: Candidatus Limiplasma sp. (assembly GCA_035353235.1). Taxonomy (GTDB): domain Bacteria; phylum Bacillota; class Clostridia; order Christensenellales; family Aristaeellaceae; genus CAXXOK01. The sequence continues at coordinate 11,144 of DAOPZG010000022.1, read as the reverse complement.
GTCCCAATCAGTCGGTGCGTCCAGATGCAGCGCATCCAGCCATTGGCGGTTAATCCACATGGCGTTTTGCGTATTGAGCGGGGTAATGGAGGGAAGCGCCACAATCTTACCATCCGGAAGGGTAATCGCTTTCATCCAGTCCGGGTGTGCCTGAAGAAGCGCCCACAGGTTCGGGGCGTTCTCCTCCAGCAGGAGCTTCAGGTCAATCAGCATTCCGTTCTGGGAATACTCGATCTGTTCCCGCGTTGTCAGTTCGGCTTTAAACAGCACGTTGGGCAGTTCTCCGCCGGTAGCCATCGCCTGCTTGGCCGCCTGCCACTTGGAAAAATCCGTATACTCCGTAAAGGTGAAACTCACGCCGGTGCGATCCTGCATCCGGGTGAAAAAGGCGTTGTTATCCCATACGTGGTTGCTGCTGTCCCCATCGAAACCAGCCATGGTAAACGAATCATCCGCGAGCGCCCCAATGGGTAAAAGCAGCGCAAGTACGGCACAGCAGACAAGGCAGATCGTCCGTTTGAGCATTGCGGAACCTCCCGGTGTATTGATTGACATAGCACTTAATGAAGCAGTTTCATTATACCCTATCCATCCCTGTTTGACCACCCGTAAAACAAAACGCCGCTCCGCCGGGCTGTCAGCTTGATGCCCGACGGGCGAACGCAAAAATGTTGATCAGCGGGCCGACTCATCCGCCCGTCCGGCTTCGTGCCGGCTCATCTGATCGTTCAGTTGATTGATGTTGCCGCAGCCCATTGTGAGCACAATATCTCCGGGCTGCCAGTGTTCCCGCAGATACCGTTCCGTATCGTTAAAGGAGGCGGTATGCACCGCGTTCAGGCCCTTCTGCCGCATCCCTTCCACAATCTGTTCGGCTTTGATGTCGCCGGGGTCTTTCTCCCGCGCCGCGTAAATATCCGTTACCAGCGTGATGTCTGCTTCCGCGGTACAGGTAAGGTAATCCGCGAATAATCGCTTTACCCGGCTATAGGTATGCGGTTGCATTACAGCCCAGAGACGGTTGTGGGGTTGCATTTTTGCCACAGAAAGCACATTGCGCATTTCCGTGGGATTATGACCGTAATCATGGTACAGTTTCACCCCGTCGATCTCGCCTGTCAGTTCAAACCGGCGATGCGCACCCGCAAAATCCCCAAGCGCGGCGCAAACCGCTTCCAGATCGGCCCCCAGCGCACAGGCGCACGCCACTGTCGCCAACGCGTTATATACATGGAAGAAACCCGCCACCCGCAGGGTTACATGGCCTGCTGGTACTCCGTTCAGTGCCGGATCAAAGCTACCGTGCCCCACGGCGTCGTAGGTAAGGTTCATAGGCTGCCAGTCGCAATGTTCCCCCATGCCGAAGGTAACGGTATGACATGGCAGCCGGTTCAGCAGCGCCGTTACCCGCGGGTCATCCCCGTTGCCCACAGCATAACCATCCTGCGGCAACAGGGCCAGAAACTTGCCAAACGCACGCTGTATATCATCAATATCCTGATAAAAATCCAGATGATCTTCCTCAATGTTCGTCACGACCGCCACCGTGGGCCGCAGATGCAGAAAGCTGGCGTTAAATTCGCATGCCTCGGTTAAAAAGACATCGCCGCCGCCAATTCGCGTACTGCCGCCGATAAAGTCCAGCGAGCCGCCAATATGTACCGTGGGATCAGTACCCGCTTCCACCAGCGCTTGCGCCAGCATCGAAGTTGTGGACGTTTTCCCGTGCGTACCGCACACACCTACGGCGGTTTTGCAGCCTTCCATCAGCTGTCCCAGCAGCGTCGCGCGTTCCAGCATGGGCAGGCCCAGTTTTACAGCTTCCACACGTTCCGGGTTATCGGGCAGGATAGCCACGGTATACACAACCAGATCGGCACCGTGAACATTCTCCGGTTTATGGCCGATTGTTACCGGCACGCCCATCTCCCGCAAAGCTTCGGTCGCATAGGTTTCCAGGTTGTCACTGCCGGTCAGTGCGCAGCCGTGCGCCAGCAACATCCGCGCCAGCCCGCTCATGCTGCTGCCGCCAATGCCGATCATATGCACCCGTTTGCCATAATAATCCCGGATATGCGGGGCACTCATGCGATCACGCCTTTTCGTTGAATTTCCCAAGGCATTATACCTCCTTCCTTCTGAAATAATCAATACCGCCTGACCCGTGAATAAAACGTGAATTGAAGAATAACGTCTTGCCGTGCAGGGAAGAATCGGTTATAATGGTCGAAGCTACTGGAATACTTAGGAACGATAGGGGAGACCAAAAACATGCGCAAGCGTATCTTTCTGGCATTTCTGATGATTGCCGCGCTGGTGCTCAGCACAAGCTGCAGCCTCATCGAAAAGGACGCGGCCGTCGACGCGCAAACGGTAATTATCGACGTGGCAGGGAAAACTTATACCAAGGCGGAAGTGCAGCAAGCCGTTGAAAGTACGCTGAACTATCAGTCCTATATGTACAGCATGTATGGCATGTCGTTCGACGCAACCGACAAAGACACCATCTCCAGTGCGCAGGATTCGGCTATCAAAGCCCTTGTACAACAGGCTGTAATCGAGCAGAAGGAAAAAGAGCTGGGCTTTGACACCTTCACGGATGAAGAGCTCGCCACCATGCAGACTGAGGTGGATAAATCCTACAGCGACAATCTTGCGTCTGTAAAGACGAATTATTTCGCCGATACGACATTGACCGGCGATGATCTGGACAAGGCCGTTGAAGCGAAGATGCTTGAACTCGGCTACTCCAATAAAGATGCTCTGCTTGCCAGCCAGAAGAGCACCAAGGCCGAAGAGAAGCTGAAAGACTCCGTCGTAAAGGATGTAACCGTGTCCGACGACGATATCACGGCGGATTATAACAGCAAAGTTACCGCCGCGCAAAGCAGCTACGCCCAGAACCTGTCTCAGTTCGGTACGGACGTCAGCAACGGAACCACCATCTATTACCGTCCCGCCGGTTACCGCTATGTGAAGAACATTCTGATCAAGCTCAGCGACGAGGACAGTAAAACCATCAGCGATCTGAATACTCAGCTCACCAGCAAGCAGAGCGATCTGGATACCAATACCACATCGATTGCCGCTTTGCCTACGGATGCCACGGCCGACACCGCCGATCAGGCGGCAAGCCGCACATCGCTGACCGATGCGAAAACCCAGCTTGAAGCGGATATCGCCGATCTAACCAAGCAGCTTGACGCCGCGAAGACCAAAGCATACGCCGCCATCCAGCCCAAAGTGGACGAGGTGAAAACCAAGCTTGCGGCAGGCGAAGACTTCGACGCGCTGATGGCTGAATACGGCGAAGACACCGGCATGCAGAACGATCCGGGCAAGACGAACGGCTACCCGGTATGCGCGGGCGACACCAACTATGTGGAAGAATTCACCACCGCCGCCATGACCCTCGTCAAGGTCGGCGACGTCTCCGAACCGTTCCAGACACAATACGGCATTCATATTGTGAAATATGTAAGCGACATCACCGAGGGCGCCGTACCGCTTGATGAGGTAAAGGACGCCGTAAGCGCGGACGTGCTGAAAACGAAACAAGACGATCTGTACCAGACCACGCTGGATCAGTGGATCAAGGAAGCCAACGCCAAGACATACAAAGACCGTCTGGCGGACTGAAGCACAACACCTGACGGAGCGGCTGCAACATCGGCCGCTCCGTTTTCGTTCCTGCTTTTCCGCCGGGAAAAGGTTTGTCAATCCTCATAGGGTATGGTACAATTCTGTGATTGTTCCGCCGCCACAGGAGCAGAAAGGGGAATCCGATTGCGTGCGCTGACCGTTTACCCATGGCATACCGGTAGGCTCTCCCGCCCTTTGCGTGTATTGGTAATCAGCGATCTGCATGATGCGGACTACCGTGACCTGCTGCCCATGCTCCCCCTGGCGGACGCACTGCTGATGCCCGGTGATCTGGTGAACCGTTACCGGCAAAGCTACCGCAGGGCTATCGAGTTCGTTGCCATTGCTTCGCGGCAAATGCCCACGTTTGTCGGGATCGGGAACCATGAAATGCGCCTGAAGGATTTTGAGGGTTTTCGTCTGGCGCTGGATCACACGCAGGCTCAGCTGATGATGAATACCTACCTTTGTTGGGATGGGCTGGTGATCGGCTGCTGGTATCGGCCGGATCAGTACGATCAACCGGATATGCTATCCGACATGGAAGGCGAACCCGGCGTAAAGGTGTTAATGTGCCACCGCCCGGAAGACTACATACGCTATCTGCGAGGCAGCCGGGTAGATCTGGTACTGTCAGGCCATGCGCACGGCGGACAGATCCGGCTCGGTGGGCAGGGTCTCTACGCCCCGGGGCAGGGGTTCTTTCCCAAATATACCCACGGAGTCGCGGACGGACGGATGATCATCAGCGCAGGTGCCAGTAATCCTTCGCCGGTACCAAGGATTGGTAACCCACGGGAGGTACTGCTGATCGACCTGGATTAATCCAAATCTCCTGTTCCGTATACGCATCGCTTGACCATTTCACCGGATCGCCCGGTATCCATATATAAGGAGGTCTCTCCTGATGGAGAATATACGCACGATCCAGGCTCAAGCCGTATCCGATTGTGTTGCCCGGCTTTGCATCCGCGCCTGTACCCAGCTTCCGCCCTCCGTTGCCGCATTGCTGGCGGGCGCGCGGGATCAGGAGCCTTATGCCCCTGCGAAAGAAACGCTGGCTCTGCTCTGCCGGAACGCCGAAATCGCTGCCTCGGAGCCTCTGCCCATCTGTCAGGATACGGGGATGGCGGTCGTTTTCGCCGATGTGGGGCAGGATGTGCATCTTTCCGGCGATACGCTGGAGAATGCGGTAAACGCGGGGGTAGCGCGCGGTTATACCGAAGGATACCTGCGCAAATCGGTTGTGGCGGACCCGATCCGACGCGGCAACACGGGCGATAATACCCCTGCCGTGATTCACGTCTGTCTGGTTCCCGGGGATCGGTTAAAAATCACCGTTTGCCCCAAGGGCTTCGGCAGCGAAAATATGAGCCGCCTTGCCATGCTCACCCCCGCCGACGGACTGGAGGGTGTGAAGGCCTTTGTATTGGATACCGTACGCCAGGCCGGCGCAAATCCGTGCCCACCCATGATGCTGGGCGTAGGCATCGGGGGAACGTTCGAGCAGGTTGCGCTGCTGGCCAAGGAAGCGTTGGCCGAGTTGCGGGAGGGACCGCACCCGGATCCTTTTTATGACCATCTGGAGCAGGAACTGCTGGAGCAGATCAACCGCATTGGGATTGGGCCACAGGGGTTCGGTGGGCAGACTACCGCCTTGTCCGTCCGGATCAAGACCGCTCCCACACATATCGCGGGCTTGCCGGTAGCAGTCAACGTAGGTTGCCATGTCACCCGCCACGCTAGTGAGACACTGTAGAACTTCCTGCATGCGCATCAGGCTTTCTTGTTCTTTTCCTGTACTCATGTATGATTATACACGCATATACATCAAAACCGCCATTCACCCGGACATTATCACGTCAATCTTTCTGAAAGGGATGAATCTTCATGCCTCAAGCGATTCTCTCTCCGTTCTCATCGCAGGCGTTGCTTGAGCTTCACGCCGGAGACAGCGTATTGCTGAGCGGAGTTATTTATACCGCGCGCGACGCGGCGCATGCCCGTTTCTGTCAGGCGCTGGATCAGGGGCAGGAGTTGCCTGTGGATTTGCGCGGCCAGACGGTTTTTTATGCAGGTCCCACCCCTACTCCTCCCGGCCGCGCATGCGGCGCCATCGGCCCGACCACCAGCGTCCGTATGGATCCGTATACGCCCCAGTTATTGCATTATGGTGTCCGGGCGCTGATTGGTAAAGGCGATCGCGGTGATTCGGTACGGGATGCGCTTCTGCAAAACGGCGCGGTTTATTTCACCGCCGTCGGGGGTTGCGCGGCCTATATGGCCGCGTGTGTGGAAAGCGTAACGGTTGTCGCCTATGACGACCTGGGAACCGAATCCGTCAAACGGCTGGTGGTTCGCGATATGCCGCTCACCGTGGCGATCGACGCACGAGGCAATAATTTTTACTCGCTTGGACAAAGCCGTTATCTGGCGCGATGAGTGATGCCGAGAGAATATTTGCATAATTATTCATTTTTATGTTGACATCTCTCCTGTCGCGATGTATACTATGCACATTCCAAACAAACCACAGCAAACAGGAGGGTAAACCCTATGAAGAAGTTGATCGCATTTGTACTGGCCCTGTCCCTTGCACTGGTAGCCTTCGCGGCGACCGCCGAAACCGCCGCCACCCTAAAAGCAGGCACCAGCCCGGACTTTCCGCCCTTTGAATCCATGGACGATAACAATAACGTAATTGGGTTTGATGCAGACCTCGCCGCCGAGATCTCCAAGGATATCGGCATGCAGATCGTGTTTGAAGCCACCAACTTCGACAGCATTGTAACCGGTGTGCAGACTGGTCTGTACGATCTGGGTATTTCCGGCATGTATATCACCGAAGAGCGTATGGCGAACGTGGATTTCTCCATCCCCTACCTGAAGGATACGCAGAGCTGCATCATTAAGGTAGACAGCGGTCTTGCCGACAATGCCTCCCTGAAAGGCAAGAAGATCGGCTCTCAGGCCGGCACCACCGGTATTGATTCCGCCGAAGCCAGCACCGATGAAAGCAACGTATTCAGCTACACCAAAGCGCTGGATGCCGTGATGGATCTGCAGGGCGGCAAGCTGGACGCGGTCATCACCGATACGCCGGTTGCCAAGCGCATATTGGCGGAACTGAACGACAGCACCCTTGTCATCAGCGACACGATCTCCTTCCCCTCTCAGGATTACGGCATTGCGCTCACCAAGGGCAATACCGACCTAAAGGCCAAGATTGACGCTTCGATTCAGCGCATGCAGGCCGATGGCACCATCGACGCGCTGGTGAAGAAATGGGACATCTACGGTGACGCCGCCGCCGCCGAAGCGACCGACGCACCCGCGGACACCGAAGCCACCGAAGCTCCGGCCGCAACGACCGCGCAGTAACAATCGTCTGCCTGTGCCGTAAGGAGTATTGCGGGAAGGAACACCTTCCCGCTTTCCTTTCGTTTCTGCCCGCCCCATCCCCAAGCGCGCGGTGCGCCAACGCCATAACGGAGGATTACCATGCTATCAGCTTTCCTGTTCAGCGCAACCGAAGTGGCCAGCTCCACAATCTTCGATCAGTGGTGGCTGGGTATGAAAGACCAGGCCATGGCCGGCCAATTGAATTTCTGGCAGAATATCTATAAAGAAATTTACCAGAACGTACTGTATAACGACCGGTGGCTTAATTATCTGCGCGGCATGGGGATCACGCTGGAAGTGTCGTTTTTCGCGGCGCTAGTCGGGCTTTTCCTGGGTCTGCTGGTCGCTATGATGCGCTTAAGCGGCGTAAAACCCCTGCAGAAAATCGCGGGCGTTTATGTGGGCATCATCCGCGGCACGCCAATGCTTTTACAGGTATTGATTATCAACTTCGGTATTTTCGGCTCCATTGCCATTGACCGCGTCATTATCGGCGTCATCGCCTGCGGCCTCAACAGCGGCGCGTATGTTAGTGAGATCATCCGAAGCGGCATTTTAAGCGTTGACAAGGGTCAGACCGAAGCGGGGCGTTCGCTGGGCCTGAGCAACTGGCAAACCCTGCGGTTGGTGGTATTTCCCCAGGCGCTTAAAACTGCCCTCCCTGCGTTGTGTAACGAATTTATCACGCTAATCAAGGAAACCTCCATTCTGGCATATATCGCGCTGACAGAGCTGACCAAGGCGGGCGACTATATCCGCAGTAAAACCTACAGCGCCTTTACCCCCTACATCGTATCCGGTATTCTTTATCTGATTATGACCGGCGTGCTGACCAAGCTGCTGGGCAAGCTGGAAAGGAGGCTGCGTCAGGGTGATAACCGTTAAGGATTTACACAAACACTTCGGGAAGCTGGAGGTGCTCAACGGCATCAACCAGCATATCAAACCGCAGGAGAAGGTTGTGATCATCGGGCCTTCCGGCAGCGGAAAAAGCACTTTCCTGCGCTGCCTGAATCTGCTGGAAAGACCGACCAGCGGTCAGATTTTCTTTGAGGGGAACGAGATCACCGCCCCCAAAGCGGACATTGACCAGCTTCGTTGCCGGATGGGTATGGTTTTTCAGCAATTCAACCTTTTCCCCCATTTAAACGTAATGGATAATATCACGTTGGCCCCGATCACCCATAAGCTGATGACCCGCGAGAAAGCGCAACAGCGCGCCATGGAACTGCTCAACCGGGTGGGACTGGCCGAAAAAGCGACCGCCTATCCCAAACAACTTTCGGGCGGACAGCAACAACGCATCGCCATCGTCCGCGCACTGGCCATGAACCCCGATGTGATGCTGTTTGACGAACCGACCAGCGCACTGGACCCCGAAATGGTCGGCGAAGTACTGGACGTGATGAAGCGGTTGGCTGAGGACGGCATGACCATGGTGGTTGTCACCCATGAGATGGGCTTTGCGCGTGAGGTGGGCGACCGGGTGTTGTTTATGGATGGCGGCGTTGTGCTGGAGGAAGGCACCCCCAAGGAAATTTTCGAGCATCCTAAGCAGCAGCGCACACAGGATTTTCTGAAAAAAGTACTATAGCTCTCTGGGACCGGCCGATTTACGCCGGTCTCTTTTCATGTTATTCTTTTCAAAAAGCGGTCCATACTTCCGATAGATACCCACCCTGTCTGAAAGGAGAGTTTACCGTGATAGACGCCGCTGTTTCAAAGCTGTTGAACGAACAGATCAATAAGGAATTCTATTCCGCCTACCTTTACCTGCTTTTCGCAGACTATTTCACCGCCCAGGGATTGCAGGGGTTTGCCAACTGGTACCTCGTGCAGGTTCAGGAGGAAAATGCTCACGCCATGCTGATGCTTCAGTACATGCAAAACAACCGGCAGCCGGTAACGCTGGAAGCGATCCAGAAGCCGGAAGCCAGCCTGCTGAGCCACCTTCATGTGCTGCAGGCGGGTCTCGCGCATGAACAGTACGTGACCAGTAGCATTCACAACATCTACGAGCAAGCCGTCCTGGCCAAGGATTACCGTTCGATGCAGTTTCTGGACTGGTTCGTTAAAGAACAGGACGAGGAGGAAACCAACGCGGATCAACTGATTCGCAAGCTGACTCTGTTCGGAGGGGACGCGAAAGGGTTGTACCTGCTGGATCAGGAGCTGGGAACGCGAGTCTTCCATCCACCTTCGATGAATGGATAAGAAGTTTGGTTTCAATACCGTCTCCGCGAATTCGGATTACCTCTTCGGAAAGTATATTGAACTGTGATCCGCACCCAAACAAACAGCCGCCGCATCAGAAATGGTTCTGTTGCTGCGGCTGTTTGTTCGGCTTCTCCGTTTTCCGACCGAACCGCTTCACATTCAGGGTTCTGCCGTTTTCGCTTTTCGACGGGCGGCAAAGATACGGGTCGCGCTTTCGGTTGCCACAACCATCCCTGCCAGAAACAGCATCAGATAGACAGGGTACAGCGCGATCCCGATGCTCTGCGCAATCAGACCGAATACCATCGGCATCAGCGTGCTTCCGGTATAGGCGGTCGCCATCTGCATCCCCATCAGCGTCTGGGATTGCTCCTGACCAAAGCTCTCCGGCGTTTCGTGCAGCAGCGCCGGATAAATCGGCGCGCAACCAAGGCCCAACGTAACCAGCCCCGCGAAGAGCGCCGCGTTTCCCAGCGGCAGCAGCATCAGCACTACGCCAAGCATCGTAAACGCAAGCCCAAGGCGCACCATGCGCCGGTCATCCAGCTTTGCCGCGATAAAACCGGAAATCAGGCGTCCCCCGGTAATCCCAAGGTAAAACAGCGAAGCCATCGCCGCAGCCGTTTCCGTGCCGATTCCCCTGTTGGTGACCATATAGCTACTGGCCCACAGACCGGCTGTGGTTTCCAGCGAACAGTAGCAAAAAAACGCAATCAGCGTCTGCCTGGCGCCGGGCAGCGCCAGCGCGCCGCGTATTCCAAGCGATCCGGTCATTTTTGCCTGTGTAAGCGGCCTGACCTGCTGCTTTTTCCATAACGGCAGGCTGAAGAGCAGGAACGCGACCAGTACTGTCTGGAAAATCCCAACGACCCGGTATCCGCCTGTCCAATTCAAACCATGTGTAAGGCAAAGCCCCATCACATAGGGTCCAAGGGTAGCGCCAATCCCCCAAAAACTGTGCAGCCAGTTCATATGGCGGGATTGGTAGTGTACCGCCACAAAGTTATTCAGCGCCGCATCCACGCTGCCCGCGCCAAGCCCGTATGGAATGCTCCACAGGCAGATCGCGGCGAATGACTTGGACAGGGAGAAACCAAACAGCGCCAACGCCGTCAGGGTTACGCTGCCTACCGTTACGATCCCGGTGCCGAATCGGCGGATCATCTTTTCGCTCATCAGGCTGGACAGGATCGTTCCCCCGGCGATAATCATAGTCGCGATACCCGCATAGGAAATCGGCACATTCAGGTCGGTGTGCATGATCGGCCAGGCAGAACCCAGCAACGAGTCCGGCAGCCCCAGGCTGATAAAAGCCACGTAAATTACGGCCAGCAGCAAAGAAGTCATTTTCCAAATCCCTCCATTTCGGGTGTTTGTATTATATCACATGCTTTTTGTTCCATCTTGCATTTTACGGGCGTTATGTTGTACAATATCGCCAGAACCATGAGGAGGGATTCGCCATGAAAGGCTGTGAAAGCGCATGGATCGACGAAACCCTGCACGAGCTGACCGCACACGGCTCGGCACAGTTTCCTTTTCAATATTATAACAGTTATTACGACCAGAATGATAAGCCTGGTTTCCCATGGCATTGGCACCGGGATGTGGAAATCGTTTACGTGCGAAAAGGCGAAGCGAATTGTCTGGTTGGCGGACAGCGCATTGTGCTGCGCCGGGGCGAAGGGCTGTTCATTCAGTCCGGCGTGATCCACGGATACGACGTGCCTCAAAGCGCGGAGTTGCCCACCCTGCTGTTTAAGCCGGAGCTGATCGCGACAGAACGCAGCACACTTTACGCAAAGTTTGTCGAGCCTCTTTTATTGCGTGGACTTTCCCACGCCGTGTTACGCCCCTCCATCCCGTGGCAGGCGGAGCTGTTG
>DAOPZG010000021.1:22983-28973 GCA_035353235.1 Candidatus Limiplasma sp. | reverse complement strand
CATGGCCTTTTTCCCGCCGAACATCCGTTGAATCTTCGCGTTTTCCCGCCCGCGGGCAGACAGGGTGACGGCGGAGGCTTCGCGACGGATCTTCTGGTAGTTTTCATATCGGCGAGCATCCAGCCTGCCATCAGCCAGTGCCTCGCGCACCGCGCAACCGGGTTCGCCGGTATGGGTGCAGTCGCTGAAACGGCATTCGCCGGCCAGCGTGTCGATATCTGCAAAGGATTTATCAAGGTTGACGGATTCGATCCCCAGTTCACGCATTCCCGGGGTATCGATCACGAGGCCGCCATAGGGCAGCAACAGCAGTTGCCGATAGGTCGTGGTATGTCGCCCGCGCCCATCCCCGCTGATCACGGAAGCTTCCATCCGTGTTTCTCCCGCCAGCAGGTTAATCAGCGTCGATTTACCAACGCCGGAGGAGCCGAGAAACGCGGCCGTAACGCCCGGCTTCAGAACATCCCGCAGGGCCAGGGCGGTGCTGTTTATCGCGGAAGTCAGTAACACTTCCGCACCGGAGACGATGGCCGATACTTCGGCGAAGGCGCTTGCGGGATTGGCGCACAGGTCGGCTTTGGTGAGCACCACAACCGGCCGGGCGCCGCTTTCCCATGCGACAGCCAGATACCGTTCCAGCCGGCTGATATTGTAGTTTTCATTCAGGGACATGCAAAGGAACGCCACATCAATGTTTGCAGCCACAACCTGTGTGTAAGCGTCGCTTCCTGCCGCACGGCGAAGAAAAACGCTCTTACGCGGCAGAAGCCGCTGGATCAGCGTTTTTCCACCCGTGGCGTTCGCTGGAGTAACCAGTACGAAATCGCCAACTGCGGGGTAATCCGCGGGATGCGCGGCTTCGTGCCGGTACTTGCCGCTTACTTCCGCGGGGACCATGCCGGTTTCGGTGACAAGTTCGTAAAGAGAACGATGCTGTGAAACGACTCGCGCAAGCTTTAGGCCGTTTTCAGATGCAATATTAAAGTACCGGCGCTCATCAGCGCCATATTGAGTAAGAATATTCAATTGTTTACCCCTCCATAGCGTATTGTGTAAAGTTTCAGCGCGTATGGGAGGTTCGGATGCGGAGGAGAAGCCGGATGAAAGATCGAAACGGCAAACCCTTAAGCCGCCCGCACCTCCCTGTTTGCTACAATGGACGCCTTGCTGTTCAGCTGCTTCATTACGCAACATCTCCTTCCGGAAAATAGTGATTCCAGTTTACTATGGCGGGTGGAAAAAAACAATGGAGAATCATAAAATTAGAAAGAGGAGCCAGAGAAAATATGGCTTCGGAAAAGTGCAATCAAAATAATAAAGCCGGTCCGTACGACAGGTACGGGCCGGTTGACCATCGAAGGCAGTTCGATTTATTTAGCCTGAACTTGGCAGGGCAGAGGCGTTCATTCCGAAACAGGTTCCGATACCGTTGCGGTGCTGTTACCCGTGGGAGCGCCGTCGGCTACGATCAGGCGGCCTTCGTCGTCCGCGTCCACGGTTACCACTTCGCTGGGGAAGATTTCGCCTGCGACCAGCTTGCGCGCAATCAGCGTTTCCAGATGGCTCTGAATATAGCGCTTTAGCGGGCGCGCGCCATAGGCGGGGTCGAAGGCGGCGTCTACGATGGCGTTGACCGCCTTGTCGGTCAGGTTCATGTGAATATCCTGCTGCTCCAGCCGTTTGGCAAGGTGATTGGCCTGCAAACGCACAATCTGCACAATTTCGTCCCGTTCCAGCGGTTTATAGAATACGATATCGTCGATCCGGTTGAGGAACTCCGGGCGGAAGGTGGATTTGAGCAGGCGCATTACGCCGTCGCGCGCCGCGCTGCTGATACGTCCGTCTTCCAACCCTTCCAGCAGAAGCTGAGAACCCAGGTTGCTGGTCATGATAATGATGGTGTTCTTAAAGTCCACTGTGCGGCCCTGACTGTCCGTGATGCGGCCGTCGTCCAGTACTTGCAGGAGGATGTTAAACACATCCGGGTGCGCCTTTTCGATTTCGTCCAACAGCACGACGCAGTAGGGTTTGCGGCGAACGGCTTCGGTCAGTTGCCCGCCTTCGTCGTAGCCCACGTATCCCGGAGGCGCGCCGATCAGACGGCTGACGGAGAACTTTTCCATGTACTCGCTCATGTCGATGCGCACCATGTTCTTCTCATCGTCGAACAGGCTTTGCGCCAGCGCCTTGGCCAGCTCGGTTTTGCCAACGCCGGTCGGTCCCAGGAACAGGAAGCTGCCGATGGGGCGGTTCTCATCCGATATGCCTGCGCGGCTGCGCAGGATAGCTTCGCTTACGGTTTGTACGGCCTCGTCCTGGCCCACGACGCGCTGATGCAGCTCCTCGGGCAGGCGCAGCAACTTGGCACGGTCGCTTTCCTTCAGCTTCGTAACGGGGATGCCCGTCCAGCGACTGACGATCCGGCTGATCTCCTCCTCGGTGACCTTATCGCGCAGCAGGGAGTTTTCACCGCGGTTCTTCTCTGCAATCTCTTCCTCGCTCTGCAACTGTTTTTGAAGCTCCGGTAGCTTGCCGTATTGCAGTTCGGCGGCTTTGTTGAGGTCGTACTCGCGCTGCGCTTTCTGGATCTGCGCGTTGACCTGCTCGATTTCCTCGCGCAGTTTCTGTACCTTCTGGATGGCGGTCTTCTCGTTTTCCCAGCGCGCCTTCATGGCGGCGAACTCCTCGCGGAGTTTAGTCAGTTCCTCGTCCAGCGCCTCGCGGCGGCGGATGGCGGCTTCGTCGGTTTCCTTTTTCAGGCTGGTCTGCTCAATCTCCAACTGCATGATGCGGCGCTGTTTTTCATCCAGTTCCGCAGGCAGACTGTCGATTTCGGTACGGATCATGGCGCAGGCTTCGTCGACCAGGTCAATCGCCTTATCCGGCAGGAAACGGTCGCTGATATAACGGTTAGAAAGCACCGCCGCGGCGACCAGCGCCGAGTCGGTGATCTTGACGCCGTGGAAAACCTCATAGCGTTCTTTCAGCCCGCGCAGGATACTGATGGTATCCTCTACCGTGGGTTCGTTCACCATCACGGGCTGAAAACGGCGTTCCAGCGCCGCGTCCTTCTCGATGTATTTACGGTACTCGTCCAGTGTGGTCGCGCCGATCAGGTGCAGTTCGCCGCGCGCCAGCATGGGTTTGAGCAGATTGCCCGCGTCCATACTGCCCTCGGTGCGCCCCGCGCCCACGATGTTGTGCAGCTCATCAATGAAAAGCAGGATTTTACCTTCGGACTTTTTCACTTCCGCCAGCACGGCTTTCAGGCGTTCCTCAAACTCACCGCGGTACTTGGCGCCCGCGATCAGCGCGCCCATATCCAGGCTGAACACCTTACGGTCACGCAGGCTTTCGGGAACGTCGCCGCGTACGATTCGCAGGGCAAGGCCTTCTGCGATGGCGGTTTTACCAACGCCCGGTTCGCCGATCAGCACAGGGTTATTTTTCGTTTTCCGGGTGAGGATGCGGATGACGCTGCGGATTTCCTGGTCGCGGCCGATCACAGGGTCCAGCTTCTGGTTGCGGGCCAACTCGACAAGGTCCTGACCATACTTGGTCAACACGTCGTAAGTATCTTCCGGGGTTTCGCTGGTTACTCGGGTGTTGCCGCGCACGGTCTGCAAAGCGGTAAGAAACGCCTTGTCATCGATACCCAGATCACTCCACAACTGGCGCAGAGACGGGCTGGGACGGCGGATCAGGCCCAAAAACAGATGCTCAACACTGATAAACTCGTCCTTCATCTGTTTGGCGGCTTCCTGAGCTGCCAGCAGGGCGCGTTCCACGTCGGCGCTGATATAAATTTTATCGGGCTCGCGGCCAGAACCGGTTACTTTGGGGATGCGGGAAATCAAGGTATCCAGGCGCTCGGTGATCCTGCCGGGGTCCTTGCCCATCTTATGCAGTAACTGAGGGATCAGGCTCTGCGGATCCTGCAGAAGCGCCTTTACCAGATGCTCCTGCGAAACTTCCTGATTTTGATATTCAATCGTCATTTGTTGCGCGTCGCTTAAGGCGGCGCGGCTTTTTTCAGTAAATTGCTGGTTTGTCATGCGCAAACCTCCTTTTCGATCTGCGGGCGTGCCCGGTGTTGGGTGGCGGCAACAGAAAACGGGAGCGCACGCCGCGGGTTGGAACCGCCGGGTAAAGGCAGCCGCGGGCCGAAGGGGATGCGCCGGATCGACCTGTGGGCGCGGGCCGGAAACAGAACCGCCGCCTGCGTGTACGCTCGGGTTGAAGGTTGAAATCCGTCTTGCTCATCGGATCACTTGGAGCGATCCAATGCGTTTGACTAACTTTGACCTTCATAAACAGTATATCGCGTCTGGCGGTGAAGTCAAGAGATTTGTCAACATTTTTTTCATCCCTGTCGTTTGCTGCCCGAGATACACGCAAACGCGGACCCGAGGGGCGCGAAGCGCGAGGCTGAAACGCTTCCGTACCTTCCGGGCTGGTGAATTCTGGCGGTTACGCTTGAAACCGGAGGCGGTTCATGCTATGATGGACGATGGATAAACATCGAAAGGCGGCCTTGTATGGAGGAGTGGGGATTGGCCCGCGAACCGATGAGTGATAAGGATGCGGAGCTGAAAAACCCGCTGACGTTGGCCTTTATCGGCGATACCGTGTGGGATTTACTGGTAAGGCAGGCGCTGCTGGATACCTCCGCGCGGGTCAACACGCTTCACCGCCGGGCGACCGCAGTAGTGAACGCCGGTGCGCAGTCGCGCGCGCTGGAACGGCTGGAACCCCTGCTGGAGGAACCGGAGAAAGCGATTGTCCGCCGCGGGTTTAACGCCCATTGCGGGCATGTGACACCCCGAAATCAGGATCCCGTGGATTACCGCCGTGCGACCGGGCTGGAAGCCTTGCTGGGCTGGCTGTACCTGTGCGGCAAACGCGAACGGCTGACGGAGCTTTTTACCGCCGCTTTCCCGGCGGGCGTCCCGGAAATATCTCCGACAGGCTGGAAAACAACGCTGTGAAATACGCGCCCTCAACGTGAAGGAGGATACTCATGCCGGAAGTTTACCAGCGGGTGGAACTGGTACGCAGTACTTTAGACGGCGAAGCCATCGTGGCGCTGGCTGCGAAGCTGTGCTACGCGGGAGGCGATCTGGACTCGCTGCTGAGCAGGATAGCCGCCAATGACCAGCGGGCCTTTATCCGAAAAGTACGGGAAATGGGCCATGAAAGTGTGCTGGAACATGTATCGTTCACCTTTCTGGCGGAAGGAGTGAGCCGCGCGCTGCTGGCGCAGCTGACGCGCCACCGGATTGCCAGTTTCAGTGTGCAGAGCCAGCGGTATGTCAGTTATGCGAAAGGCTTTGGCTACGTGGTGCCGCCAGCGGTACACGCGCTGGGGGAGCAAGCGGAGGCCGAATATGAGGACCAGATGGCCCAGATGCAGCGCTGGTACGAGGGCTGGCAGCAGAAGCTGGGTTCGAATGAAGACGCTCGTTTCGTATTGCCCAACGCCTGTGAGACCCGCTTGCTGGTAACGATGAATGCGCGGGAGTTGCGGCATTTCTTCGCCCTGAGGATGTGCGAACGAGCGCAGTGGGAGATACGGGCCCTCGCGGAAAAGATGTTCGAGCTGTGCTACGGGGAAGCTCCTGAACTGTTTGAGGATGCCGGCCCAAGCTGTTTGAACGGCCCCTGCCCGGAAGGCGACAAATCCTGCGGCAAGGCTGGGGAGAAGCGGGAGGCGCGCAGGACGTTTCTTGCGTCGCACCCGACTGTGGAAGAACAATAAACCAACGGAAAGCGGGACCCGTAACGGGCCCGGATAAGGAAAGGGAAGCATATGGCATTTTATAAAGGTTTTTCGGACAAGAAAACGCGCACGGATAAGCGCCAGAGCGCGGAGGCGCGCGGAGGATTTGACGACGAGGGTTCCCACTACAGTGGAAGCAGGGGAACACGAGGCAATCGGCCCGCGTATGGCGGCGACCGCCCCGTACGCGGCGATAGCAGGCCTTCCCGCG
>DAOPZG010000021.1:0-22883 GCA_035353235.1 Candidatus Limiplasma sp. | reverse complement strand
GAACCGCGCCCCGCGCGGTGACCGGCCCGCGTATGGCGGCGACCGCCCCGTACGCGGCGATAGCAGGCCTTCCCGCGATGGGCAGGCCCCGTACCAGAACCGCGCCCCGCGCGGTGACCGGCCCGCGTATGGCGGCGACCGCCCCGTACGCAGCGACAGCAGGCCTCCCCGTGACGGGCAGGCCCCTTACCAGAACCGCGCGCCCCGTGGCGACCGGCCCATGTATGGTGGTGACCGGCCCGCGTATGGCGGCGACCGCCCCGCACGCGGCGACAGCAGGCCTCCCCGTGACGGGCAGGCCCCGTACCAGAACCGCGCTCCGCGCGGCGACCGGCCCGCGTATGGTGGCGACCGCCCCGCGCGCGGTGACAACAGACCTCCCCGCGATGGTCAGGCCCCGTACCAGAACCGCGCTCCGCGCGGCGACCGGCCCGCGTATGGCGGTGACCGTACACCCCGTGACAACAGCGATTTCCGTTATGCTCCGGGCGGACAGCAGCCGTACCGCAGCCGTGGAACGGGAGCAACCCCCAAGCCCTATAATGAACAGCGCCGGGAGCGTCGCGATGTAGGCCCTGCGCCACGCCCGTATGAGGATCGCCGTGGGGAGCGCCGGGAGGAACCCCGTGGATACGAACCCTACCGTTACGAAGCGCCCGCACGCCCGCCAAAACCGGTATATGATGCGCCGGAACCCTCCGAAGAGGAGGTTGTGCCCAACGAGAACCTGCTCAGCGGCCGCAACCCCATCCGGGAAGCGCTCAAGAGCGGGCGGGATATTGAAAAACTGCTGGTTGCGCGCGGCGACCTGAGCGGATCGGCCCGCGAAATCGTTGCGATGGCTAAGGAAAAACGTGTGCCCGTGCAGGAAGTGGATCGTGCCCGGCTGGATGCGATAACTACCAACCATCAGGGCATGCTGGCGTTTGCGTCAGCCTACCAGTACCATACTGTGGAAGAAATGCTGGCGCTTGCGAAAGAGCGCGGTGAAGCGCCGTTCCTTGTGATCCTGGACGGAATTACCGACCCGCACAACCTGGGCGCGATCATCCGTACGGCGGAATGCGCGGGCGCACATGGCGTAATCGTGCAGGAGCGGCGTGCCGTGGGCCTGACCCCGGCGGCTGTCAAGGCGAGCGCGGGCGCGATTGAACACATCATGGTGGCGCGCGTGGTGAACCTTGTGGCAACGCTGGAAGAACTGAAAAAGCAAAATATCTGGGTTTACGCCGCTGATATGCAGGGCGAGGATTACGCGTCCATTGATTTCAAGGGCGGCGTGGCACTGGTGATCGGCTCGGAAGGCGAGGGCGTAAGCCGCCTGGTGCTGGAAAAGAGCGACAAACGCGTATCGTTGCCGATACGCGGCAAACTGGACAGCCTGAACGCGTCGGTAGCGGCGGGCATCCTGCTGTATGCGGTACTGCGCACACGCTGAGCCGTGAAACCGATACTGTATGTGGATGGGTACAACGTGATCGGCGCGTGGCCGGAAGCAAAACGGGAAGGCTGGCCGCTGGACGAGTCCCGCGACCGGCTGACCCACCTGTTGGAGGATTACGCGGGCTATTCCGGACAGGAAGTTGTGCTGGTTTTCGACGGGCACCACGGCGAACGGCTGACCCCCTCCATCGAAACCCGCGCCGGAATGACTGTGGTCTTTACCGCACACGGCCAGACCGCAGACCAGTATATCGAGTACGCCTGTGGCAGGCTGCCGGTTTACCGCGAGGCACGGGTGGCCACCAGCGACCACCTGGAGCAGACAATGATTTTGGGACGCGGAGCCACGCGCCTCTCCTCACGTGAATTGCTCAGCGAACTGACCCGAACCCGGAGCGCAGGCCGCCAGCGCCATATGACCAGCGCGGCAGAGATGCGCACTACCTTTCGCAGCGCATTAAGCGAGGAACAGCGTGAAACGCTGGAGGAATGGCGGCGGCGCAAGTAAGGGCGCGGGAGAACGCCGACGGGCCGCCAATCAGTTGTACGGAACGCCCGGTACGGAACCGGACACTTCAGGCGGCTCCGCGGCAACGATCAAAGATGAAATACCATAAGCAAGGCAGGAAGAACACCCATGACCACCCAACCCAAACGGAAGTCGAAGAACGAAACGGAAGACGACCGCGACCCCATCCTGAATGCGGCGGAAGACATGGCCCAACTGCTGCATGCGCAGGAAGAGGAAACGGAAGAAGCGTTTCCCGAGCCGGAGGAAGATGTGCAGCCCGTGGATGATCCGTCCTGGGAAGCCTCTTTAAAGACCCGTTACGGCGATAAGACCGACGAGGAAATCGTAGCCGAGGCGCAGGCGGGGGACAGCGTTGCGTTGGAATATCTGCTGGGAAAATATAAAAATTTCGTCCGCTCCAAGGCGCGAAGCTACTTCCTGATCGGCGCGGATCATGAGGATATCGTGCAGGAAGGTATGATCGGCCTGTTCAAGGCAATCCGCGATTATCAGGCGGAACGTTTGTCCAGTTTCCGCGCGTTCGCGGAGCTGTGCATCACCCGGCAGATCATCACCGCCATCAAGACCGCCACTCGCCAAAAGCATGTGCCGCTCAACAGCTATGTAAGCCTGAACAAACCGATTTACGACGAGGAAAGCGACCGCACCCTGATGGATGTGATCGTGGAGGGCCACGCGCAAAACCCGGAAGAGCTGATTATCGGCCGCGAGGATATTATGAGCGTCCGCGATCGGGTGGACGAGGTGCTAAGCTCGCTGGAGCAGGAAGTACTGTCAGCCTATCTGGATGGAAAGAGCTATCAGGAAATCGCCGATAAACTGGGGCGGCACGTGAAATCCATCGATAACGCGCTGCAGCGCGTGAAGCGTAAGCTGGAGAAGTTTATGGAGGAAACCAAAGCCCACGACGACGATTGACAAGGGCAACCGTTTCCGGTAGTTCTCCCGATAAAACAGAATGCCTGCAAAGGAGGTGCGCGGCTTGCCGGATAACATTTACGAAGTGGTATCGCAGGCTGCGCGCTACTGGTTTTTATTCCTGATGGCGCTGATCGCCTGGCGCAGCTACCGTTGGCTTCGTCGCGACCGCAGGCAGCAGAAAAAACGGCTCAGATTGCTCCCGGACGCTGGTTTCGTGGGCGAACTGGTGGTGCTGAAGGGAAACGAAGAGCTGCAGGCGGGACAGGCGCTTCCGGTCGGCTTTGAAGGAACGCTTGGAAGCCTGCGCGGCAACGACATCTGTGTGCCGGTAAAAGGCGTCGCGAAAAAGCACCTCTGGTTTGAGTTTGATGAGGAAGACGGTCTGAGGATCGAACCGTTCCGCAGGCAACAGGCAGAGGTTGACGGGACGGCGCCCGCCGGACGTCATGGACATATCCAGATGACGCACGGTTCCCAGCTCACAGTAGGGGAAGCGGTATTGAAGCTGAGGCTGTTTGCTGGATATGAGTATGCGGGCATCCGACATGCGGAATACCATGAACCGGAACCTCAGCCAACGGTAGCGGTGACGGAAACTGCGACTGTACAGCAACAGGCATCGCCCACCGTAGCGGGCGGAGTAACCTTTACGGCCGAGCAGGTGGCAGTACTGCAGCAGATGCAGTGGGCGGCCGCCATGCAGGCAGTCCGTGCCGCGCAGCAGGCGCAGCCTGCGTCGCAGACCAACGTGCTGATGACGGAAAAAGGTGAGTTTATCCCGCCGCCCAAAATGGGCGAACGGAGCGAAATTCTGATTGGCGAAGGCGAAATTCTGGAGGAGCCGGATGAACCGACTCGACTGGAGGAATCCCCATCCGAGCCTCCGCGCGCGTCGAGGCGAAGCCGCCTCTCCCCGCTTCCGCCGATCGCGGCGGAAGCGGAGCCCGGCGCGTCGCGCCGGGCGGACGCGCGCGGCCCCGCGGGTGTGTTTGCCCTACCGGAGGAACCGCCTATGCCGCCTGATGTGGAGACGGTTCCCGATTCGGGCGCAATCTTCTACCCGCCTGTGATGGAGGAAGAAACGTCAGACAGCATGGAGCATGCCTGGACCGACGACGGTTTTCCATCGGGGGAAACATTCGCGCCACCCGCGCATGTCCGTTTTGAGCTGGATACAGATGAACCTGTGGATGAAACCGATCCGCCGCCCCGTGATCTTTACGTGGACCCGGACGAGGCGGAAAAAGCCAAGCGCCTGCTTTGGGATAAGTACCTGAAGGGGGGCGGGCGAAGGTGAGAGAGCGTCCTGCGCCGAAAGCGCCTTCCCGCCGCCACCCGGACCGCAGACTGGTTGCGGCGATGATGCTGTTCTTTTTCAGCGCTTTTCTGTTAATTGCTCTGAAAGGCGAACTGCGCTGGCAGGGTTTCGCGCTGGCTGTGGCGGTGCCTGTGCTGATCTACATCGCGACAATGTGGCTGCCGCGTTTTTTCCCGGCGGATAAGCTGTTGTTGTCCATCGCCAACTTTTTATGCGGGCTGGGCGTGCTGGTGCTGTATTCCACGGATCTGGACGCGGGCACGTCGCGCGGGCTGCAACAGGCGATCAACTACAGCGTCGGTATCGCCGCAATGCTGTTTTGCATCCTGATGGTACGATATGTGCGACGCTGGAAACTGTTTGTGCAAATCGTCGCGCTTGGCTCCGCCGGGTTAATCGCGCTCCCATTGGTGATCGGCACGGAGGTCAACGGCGCGACCAACTGGATCCGGATCGCCGGGATGAACCTGCAGCCCAGCGAAGTGGTGAAAGTGTCGCTGCTTCTGGTGCTCAGTTACTCCATGAGCCGCAGACGTTTCTGGCCGTGGCTCATCTTCGCCGGATTCTGTCTGGCGGTGCTGATGCTGCAAAAGGATCTGGGCACGGCGCTGATTTATTACATCACAGCGCTTCTGATGTATTTTGCGTCGACCGGCAACCTGCCAATGACTGGTCTTGGACTGCTGGGCGGCGCAGGCGCGTCAGTGCTGGGATATAAAATGTTCAACCATGTGCGGGTACGTGTGGCCATCTGGCAGAATCCGTGGATGTATTACGAAAAAAGCGGCTACCAGATTGCGCAGGTGCTGATGGCGATTGCCTCCGGCGGTTTATTCGGCGTAGGCCTCGGGCTGGGCGCTCCGCGTGTAATCCCCGTATACTTTACCGACTGTATTTTTGCTGTGATCTGCGAGCAGTTTGGCATTATTTTCGGCATTCTGGTGTTGGTTATGTATGTCATCCTCATCCTGCGGGGCGCATCCATCGCGCTGAGGGCAAGGCGCGGGTTTATGGGTCTGCTGGCGATGGGCGCGACTGTGATGCTTGGGGTGCAGACCTTCGTGATCATCGGCGGCGTGCTCAAGCTGATCCCGCTGACCGGTGTAACCATGCCATTTGTCAGTTATGGCGGTACGTCGATGGTGAGCTGTATGGCAATGATCGGATTGATACAGGGCGTTGCCAGCGTGAATCAGGATGATATGGAATACGATTATGAGATCAGCCGCAGTTTGCGGGATCAGGATGATCTGCCAAGGGCAGACCGTTTCTGATTAGCACCATTAAGGAGGAAACGCCGTTGAAACAGCTGCACACGCGCTTTCGGTTGATTACGTTCATCGTGATCGCGCTGCTGTTTATCGCGGGGCTTTACGGCGTTTACAGCGTGAATATCTACGGCAGACGGTGGTTTTCCAACAGCAAGAACACCCGCTATCAGGCTGCGAAAAATAATGTGATCGCAGGCGATATCATCGACCGAAACGGGATTACGCTTGCGACGACCGATCAGGACGGCGACCGCGTGTACCAGTCCAGCCTTAAGTCGCGCGAAGCTGTAGTACATTTACTGGGTGACCGGGACGGCAACGTGGCCAACGGTGTTGACTCCTTTCAGGCCAACTACCTGCTGGGCTTTGAAACCTCGCTGGGGGAACGGATTACCGATCTGTTTACCAGCCAGACCCGCCACGGTGACGACATCACCCTGACAGCTGACAGCAAACTGTGCACCGCAATTATGGAAGCATTTCAATCGGGAACGCGCACAAAGGGGAAAACCGGCGCGGCAGTGGTGATGAACTATAAAACCGGCGCGGTACTGGCGCTGGTGAGCTTGCCGGTGTTTGATCCGCAAAACATCACTGACAGCGTAAAGAGCGATACCCAGCATCCATTCTGGAACCGTGCGCTGCAAAGCACGCTTGCTCCGGGTTCCACGTTTAAAATTATTACCGCCGCCTCGGCGCTGGAAAACCTGAGCGGTATTACGGATTACACCTTTGTGTGCACGGGCGCTACCAAGGTGATGGATCAGTATATCCACGACTACAACATGGCGCAGCATGGGAAAATATCGCTGGAGAAGGCGTTCACCGTCAGCTGCAACAACACCTTTGCCCAATGCGCTCTGATGCTGGGGGACGATAAACTGCGCAAAACGGCGGAGGATTTCGGCTTTAACGACAATTTCCTCTTCCGGGATATTGTGGTGGAAAACAGCGTATATCCCACCACCAACCGCAACCTTGTGCAGATCGCGTGGAGCGGCGCGGGGCAAAGCCAGATCGGCGCGACCCCGCTGCATATGTGTATGGTCGCGTCCGCCATTGCCAACGACGGCGTGATGATGGAGCCGCGCCTGCTTACCCAGGTGAAGAGCCCGGCAGGGCTGGTGCGGCTGCGCTTTTCCAGCAAGGAGTATCGCCGCGCGGTACCGGAAGACATCGCAAAAACCCTTCAGGGGTATATGCGCGAAGTGGTTTCATCCGGCACAGGATCGGGCGCGCGGGTACAGGGACTCACCATTGCCGGTAAAACCGGCAGCGCGGAAGCCTCCATCAACGGGAAGGACGTGACCAACGCCTGGTTTGAGGGCTATATCGACGACGATGCTCTGCCGTATGCCTGCTGCGTGCTGGTGGAGGAAGGCGACAGCGGCGGCAGCGTGGCCGCCCCGATTGCCGCTTCCATCTTTGAATATATCAAGGAGCATTACGGCAACTGAACTTGCATGGTGTTGTGTGAGCCAATTATCTCCATCACGCAGAATGACCGCTGTACTGTTCAGGTTCTCCTGTACCGACCGGGAGGGATGTTCCATGCCATGGCTTATCGCGGGATATGTTTCGATCTGGCTGGTCTGGATGCCTCTGCACAGCCGGGCGAAGCATGAGGGGAAACGAGCTCTCTCCACGGTTTGGAAAGTAATCCCCACCCTGATGGCGGCAGGGGTGGCGCTGTATTCCTGCCTGACAGGACTGGCGGATACCGCCGCCTGGTTGATGTGCGCCGGAATCTGTCTGGGGGCCGTGGCGGACGCGGTGCTGGAGTATCGTTTCAAGCTGGGCGGTTTTCTTTTCTTTTCAGCGCATTGCCTTTATATAGCAGCCTTCCTGCGCCTGTGCCCGCCTGGGAGAGCCACTGTGATCGTTTTGCTGGTGGCGATTGGGCTGGCATTTCTGTTCCTGGGTCGATATGGCGCCCGCATCATGGGAGCAGCCCTGCGGGTAGGCGGTTCAATGTACGCTCTCACGCTGTGTGCGCTGCTTGCCGTGGCGCTTCCCGCACCGTTTATACAGGGTGGGTTGCGTGAAACGCTCGGCGCGGTGGGCGCGGGGTTGTTTGTGCTGTCGGATGCGCTGCTGTGCCGCAACAGTGTGGTTCATCGGATGGCGCGTGCCCGTGAAGCGGAAAACGGGACCGTGGATTTGCGGGCGGAACGCAGGCGAGCCGTTGTGGAACGGCTTACTCTGGGGTGCTACTACACGGCACAGGCAACGTTGGCGCTCAGCGTCGTCGCCTATGCTGTTTGATTTCGGGGGTAAAACGGTTGCTGAACGATCTGCTTTTCTCGGTGCGTACGGTTTTTCCGCTTTTATTGATGATGCTGGCGGGGTTGGTTGCCCGTCGCCTGAAGGTAATCGACGCGGAAGGCGTGAAACAGGCCAATCGGGCCGTGTTTTTCGTTTTTTTACCGCTCTTGCTGGGCCTGAACATGATGGATGCCCCGCACGATGCGGCCCCGGACTTTCTTGCGCTCGGGTATGCGATGGCGGCGGTGACGCTTACTTTTACCGCGCTGTTTGTGCTGGCCCCGCACCTGTGCGGCAACCCGCGAACCCGGGGCGTATTCATACAGGGCGTAGCACGCAGTAATTACGCGATTTACGGAATTCCACTGGTGCTGATGATGTATCCGGATCAGGATACGTCCGTAGCGGCGCTGATGGTGGTAGCTGTGGTGCCGTTGTTTAACCTGATGTCCACCATCGCATTGCTGGTATACAGCGGAAAAAACGTAAAACCGTGGAGCATCGTCAAGGGTGTGCTGCTAAACCCGTTAATCATCGGTACGTTGACCGGTTTCGCCCTGTGGCTGTTTCGGTGGCGGATACCAGATATATTGTATACGCCGCTTTCCAGTCTGGGGAGCATCGCGACGCCGTTGGCGCTGTTTTTGCTGGGCGCGTCGTTGGATTACAGCAAGGTGCGCTCTAACGCGCGTTTACTTACGCTGGGGGTGTTGGGGCGGCTGGTGCTGGTGCCTATGGTTTTTCTTCCGCTGGCGGCGCTGCTTGGCATCCGGGGCATCAGCCTTGCGGCGCTGATTGCGGTTTTCGCTACGCCTACCGCGGTGAGCAGTTATCCGATGTCGCAGCAACTGGGCGGGGACGAAGATTACGCCGCGGCGCAGGTGGTACTGACAACGGCGCTTTCTGCAGGAACGGTTTTCCTGTGGGTTTTCCTGTTTAAATCTTTGGGATTTGTTGGATGATCTGCCTTTGACAATGCCGCTTGCTTGTGCTATGATATCGTCAACCTCCCCGGAAGGGGAGCCAAACGGGTGAATCCCGCTCCGGACCGCCGGAAAGAGAGCCGTCCCCACAGGCTGAAAGGGCGGTCACGCGGCAGGAATGGTTTCCCGCACCCGACCCCATCGGCTAATCCCCGACGGCAGGCCCCCGTTATCCGGCCGTGAAAGTGAAAGCACCGAAATGTGCTTTAAGTCGGGTGGTACCGCGAAGGCTCCCTTCGTCCCAACAACGGCAGTTTGCCGTGTGTGGGAGCGATCGGAACCTTATTTTATTCGCGGAAGGAGAACCCTTTATGGCCAAACAGGAAGAAAAGAAATTTGTGGAGCACATTACCCCCCGCAGTGAGGATTTTCCGCAGTGGTACACCGATGTGATCCTGCAAAGCGAACTGGTGGATTATGCGCCCGTGCGCGGCTGTATGGTCATTCGGCCTTACGGTTACGCTATCTGGGAACGCATTCAGCAGGAGATGGACAAGCGTTTTAAGGCGACGGGACACGAGAACGTATACATGCCCATGCTGATTCCCGAAAGCCTGCTGCTTAAAGAAGCAGAGCATGTGGAAGGCTTTGCGCCGGAAGTGGCGTGGGTAACCCAGGGTGGGAACGAGACGCTGCCGGAGCGCCTGGCTATCCGCCCCACAAGCGAGACCATCTTCTGCTCCATGTATTCCAAGTGGGTCAGCAGCTATCGGGATCTGCCCATGAAATATAACCAGTGGTGCTCAGTGATGCGTTGGGAGAAAAGCACCCGGCCCTTCCTGCGTACCAGCGAGTTCCTGTGGCAGGAAGGGCATACCATCCACGAAACCGATGCGGAAGCCCAACAGGAAACTATGCAGATGCTGGACGTATACCGCGAGGTAGCGGAGACCGAGATGGCGCTGCCGGTTCTGTGCGGTCGCAAGAGCGACAAGGAAAAGTTCGCGGGCGCGCAGGCCACCTACAGCATGGAAGCCATGATGCAGGACGGCAAAGCCCTGCAGGCGGGCACCAGCCATAACTTTGGCACCAACTTTGCCAAGGCGTTCGATATCCAGTATTTAAGTCGTGAAGGCAAGCTGGAATATGTGTACGAAACCAGCTGGGGCGTCAGCACCCGGTTGATCGGCGCCATCATCATGACCCACGGCGACGAACGCGGCCTTCGCCTGCCCCCCCGTATCGCGCCTATCCAGGTTGTCATCGTGCCCGTGGCGTCGCATAAGGGCGGCGTGCTGGAAAAATGCGGCGAGCTGTTCGATCAGCTCAAAGCCGCCGGATACCGCGTTAAAATGGACGATCGGGACACCGTTTCTCCCGGCTACAAGTTCAATGACTGGGAATTGAAGGGCGTGCCCGTGCGGCTGGAGATCGGCCCCCGCGACATTGAAAACGGCGTTGCGACGGTGTTCCGCCGCGACACGTGCGAAAAATCCACAATGGCGTTGGAAACGCTGGCGGAGGATTTGCACGGCCTGATGGACGACATTCAACAGGGGCTGTATGATCAGGCCAAAGCCTATCGTGACGCGCATATTACCACCGTCCATACGATGGAAGAACTGGGCAAAGCGGTGGAGAACGGTTTCGCCAAGGCCATGTGGTGCGGCGACCGCGCCTGCGAGGACGCAATCAAGGAAAAGTTTAACGCTTCCAGCCGCAACATGCCCTTTGACCAGACACCCATTGAAGATCATTGCGTATGTTGTGGCAAGCCCGCGACAAAGCTGATTTACTTCGCCAAAGCCTATTAAGGGATACACGATACGTCAAAACGCGCGGGAAACCGCGCGTTTTGACAATTGAACCGACAGCCGGCGTTCCCCGGCGATAACGGCGGAACGGTACATACGGAATCTCACGAATGAGGAGGATCAAGGCTTGATGCCACACGAAGAAGCGATGCCGGAAACCTTCGACCGAACCCCGCGGCTGATTTTGTGGGACTGGAACGGTACCCTGTTGGATGACGCGGCTTATGCCATGGGCGTGCGAAACCGTGTGTTCCCGCGTTTCGGCCTGCCGACCATCGACAGTCTGGAAGCGTATCACGAGCAATTCACCTTTCCGGTTCGGTTGTACTACACGCGCGCGGGGGTAACGGAAGAAAACTTTGTGGCGGTTGCCCACGCGTGGATGGAGGAGTATATCCGGGGTTGCCGGGAAGTGCCGCTGTTTCCGGACGCGGGCGAAGCACTGGACGCGTTCGCGGCGGCCGGCTGCGCACAGGCGGTGTTATCCGCCAGCAAACTGGATACGCTGACGATGCAGTTGGAATGTGCGGGCATCCTGAACCGATTTACCGGGGTGCTGGGCCTGAACCATATTTACGCTACCAGCAAGGAAGCCATCGGCCGGGCCTATCTGGAGGAAACGGGGATGGAACCCGGCCGCTGCGTGATGCTGGGCGATACCCTGCACGACGCGGAGGTGGCCGCGGCATTGGGTTGCCCGGCAGTGCTGATTGCGCGGGGGCACCAGAGCCGTAAAACCCTGCTCACCGCGGGCGTGCCGGTATGCGAGTCGCTTTCGGAGGCGGCAGAATTGCTGCTGGGCAGGAATCACGGGCATGTCTGAAGAAATTACACAACAGATCACAATTGGAGCAGGCTGCGGTATGGATGAGTTACTGGCGTTTTTATTAACAGGTAAACCGACAGCGGAAGACGATCTGTGCCGCGCACTGCGCCTTACCCGGGCGGAACTGGCGAAAAATGCGGACGCGCTGGAGGCGAAAGGGTATCGCATTGACCGCGCGGGCTTATGGCAGCTTACGCCGCACTGGGGCAGCCTTTTACCGGGAGACATACGCGCGGAACTTCAAACCGCGCGTTACGGCCGGGGGGAAATCCTGTACGCGCCGGAGATGGGCTCCACCAATATTGAACTGAAACATGCGGCGGCGCTGAACGTACTGCCGGAAGGCAGCCTTGCGATCTGCGACCGGCAAACGCAGGGCAAGGGTCGGCTCAACCGCGTGTGGGAGGATACCGGGGCAGAAACGGCGCTGACCAGTTCGTTGCTGCTGCGCTCCACCCTGCCGCCCGACCGGGTGCCATTGCTTACCCTGGCGGTGGCGTTGGCTGCGGCGGAGGCGATCGGCAGCTACGGGCCTGATGCGAAGATCAAATGGCCCAACGATGTGGTGATCGGCACGCGCAAGTGTGTGGGAATCCTGTGCGAAACGGTCACCGACCCGGCGGGGGAACGCTGCGTGGTTGCAGGCGCCGGGTTTAATGTGAACCAGCCGTCGTTTCCGGAAGCGCTGCAAAACAAGGCGACCTCGCTTCTGATGGAGGATGGCGCGCCGGTGAACCGGCGGGAACTGCTTTGCCGGTATCTGCTGGCGATGGAACGGTCGATGCGGCTGCTGGAAACCAACGATTTGCAGGGCTTTTTTTCGGAGTACGCGGATCGCTCCGTTACGCTGGGCAGCCGTGTAGAGGTGATTGGCGTAAACGAGCGTTTCACGGGCATTGCGGAGCGGGTTGATGAAACGGGCGCGCTGTGGGTGCGCCCTGATGGGGGAGAACCCCGTCGCGTACTAAGCGGGGACGTATCGGTGCGAGGAGTGATGGGTTATGTCTAAACCGCTGTATGAGGGTTGCATTACCGATGTGCATGGCATCCGCGTGGGACAGGCGGAAAACCGTACGGCCAGAACGGGTGTTACGGTGGTGCTTTGCGGACGTGACGGCGCGACGATCGGCGCGGATGTGCGCGGCGCTGCTCCGGGTACCCGCGAAATTGCGTTAACCCGGAGTGAAAATACCGTGGAATGCGCTAATGCGGTGATGCTTGCGGGCGGAAGCGCTTTTGGGCTGGACGCGGCGGCTGGTGTGATGCGGTTTCTGGAAGAGGCGGGCGTGGGCGTGGACACCGGCGTATGCAAAGTGCCCATCGTGCCTGCCGCTGTGCTGTTTGATCTGGGGGTGGGCGACAGCCGCGTGCGCCCGGACGCCTCCATGGGCTACGAGGCCTGCCGCAACGCTGCCAAGGGCTTGCAACAGGGGGCGCACGGCGCGGGTACGGGGGCTAGGGTAGGCAAACTTGTGCCCGGCGCGCTGCCTGCGCCGGGCGGAACCGGAAGCGCCAGCATTACGCTGGCCTGCGGCGTTACCGTGGGCGCGGTGGTGTGCGTAAACGCCTGCGGCGACGTGTTTGATCCCCAAACGGGCAAAGCGCTGGCGTGCGGGCACTTATCCGACGGGCGGGCAGTGTTGTGCGAAAGCCTGTTGTACGGTTCCCAGCCGATGGCGGAACCGCTCAAGATCACCAAACCGGCAAATACAACGCTGGCGGTGATCGCGACCGACGCGGCGCTGACCAAACCGCAGGTGAACCGGCTGGCCACCTGCGCGCATGACGGTTTTGCGCGCGCAATCCGCCCTGTGCATACCCAGATGGATGGCGATACGGCCTTTGCGCTGGCTACGGGCCGCGTGGACGCGGATGTGAACATGGTGCAGCTGTGCGCGGCCGTTGCGGAAGTAACAGCGCGCGCAATCGCCAATGCTGTGGCGATGGGGGCACAACCTTGATCGGGCTGGGGCTGGACCTGTGCGAAGTGAAGCGCATAGAGAATGCGATCGCCCATACCCGTGGCTTTCTGGAACGGTATTATACACCGGAAGAACGCGATTATCTGGCAAAGCGCGGGCAAAGCGCCGGGCAGAGCGCCGCAGCGATGTTCGCGGCCAAAGAAGCGTTTTTAAAGGCGCTGGGCGTAGGCCTTTCCGGCGGAATCGCTATGGCGGACGTGGAAGTGATGCACGATGGGCTGGGATGCCCCACCTATGCGCCCGGGGAAAAGGCTAAGGCGTTAATGGCGAAAAAGGGTGCGAAAACTGCTTACCTCAGCCTGACACACGACGCGGGGATCGCGGCGGCGGTATGCGTGCTGGAATAGTATCTAAATACAGAACGGGATTTACTACCCTGAAGACCGGTGAGGAGGCGCGGTATGTTATACACCATCCTGC
The DNA here is from genome assembly GCA_035353235.1 of Candidatus Limiplasma sp. Classification (GTDB taxonomy): domain Bacteria; phylum Bacillota; class Clostridia; order Christensenellales; family Aristaeellaceae; genus CAXXOK01. Next base: position 9,168 of record DAOPZG010000021.1, on the reverse strand, counting down.
CATCGGACATGAAACGCATTGAAAACCGGGTTATGGAAAAGACAGGCGTATCGGCCCTTACGCTGATGGAGCGGGCCGCCGAGGCTGTGGCGGACATTGCTGCACCCTATCTGCGGGACGGGGGGAAACTGCTTGCGCTTTGCGGAACGGGCAACAACGGCGGCGATGCAATCGCCGCCGCGCGTATTTTGCTGGGCCGATATTCCAAGTTGGAAGCCGTCGTATGGCAATTGCCGGGGGAGACGAGCGCGGAAACGGCTGCGCAGTGGGAGAAGCTGGCTCTTTTCGGCCGCCGTGTCAGCCGATTGACGCTGGGGGAGGCGGCGCCAGCCCTGCCGGTTGGAATCGCCTGCATTGTGGACGGGTTGTTCGGCACGGGACTGAACCGACCGCTGCAGGAGGGCATTGCGTTGGAAATCGCAGAACGGGTGAATGCGGGCCATGTGCCTGTGGTGGCTGTGGATATTCCCAGCGGTCTGAACGGCGCGACTGGGAACCCTCCGGATGGCGGCACCTTAAGCGGGGTGATCCGCGCAACGGAAACCGTGACATTCCACCGACCGAAACCGGGTTTGTTTCTGGGCGACGGTCCGGATTACTGCGGGCGGGTGACGGTTGCGGAAATCGGTATCGGTCCCGAATGGGATGATGCACAGGGCTTTGCGGTACTGACGAAGGGCGACCTGTTGCTGCCGCCCCGAAAACGCAACACCCATAAAGGGGATTATGGCCGCGTTCTCCTTCTGGTCGGGTCGTTCGACATGGCGGGGGCGGCGGCCCTGTCTGCCATGGCGGCGCTTCGTACCGGCGCGGGGCTGGTAACAGTCGCCTGCCCGACGACTGTGGTGCCAACCGTGCAGGCGCTTTGCCCCTGCGCAACTTGCCTGCCCCTGCCGGAAACGGATGTGGAAACGGCGTGGGCATTATTACAACCAGCGCTGGAACGGACCGACGCGTTGGCGGCAGGCTGCGGGCTGGGCAGGGAGGCGCTGGCGGCAGGACTGATAAAACAACTGGTCCCCTGGCTGGAAAAACATATCTTGCCTGCTGTGCTGGATGCGGATGCGTTGAACCTGATCGCGGAGCAAAAACGAACGCCCCACTTTGAGGGGCGCGTGGTGATGACTCCTCATCCCGGGGAGGCGGCGCGGCTGCTGCATAAGACGGTGTCTGGAATTCTCTCCGATACGGTGGAGTCCGCGCATAAGATCGCCACAAAATACGATGCTAAAGTGGTGCTCAAGGGTGCGGAAAGCATCCTGATCGCAAAAGATGGGGAGGCAATTAACCTTTTCGGCACTCCGGCGATGGCTAAAGGCGGAAGCGGGGATGTACTCACCGGCATTCTGGCCGCGCTGCTGGCAGGACATGACACGTACGGTACTGCGGGTGTAAGGCTTTTACAGACAGGCTGTGCGCTGCATGGACTGGCGGGGATACTGGCAGCGGAGAAGTGCGGGGAACGGGGCATGCTGGCGACCGACCTTTGCGATGCGTTGGGTCGTGTGCCGGACGTGGTGGATCGATGCGCGGCGGAAACACTGGTGAAGAACGGGGCCTCCCGCGTTCCAAATGTGGAGTTTCCGGCTGCTTATGAAGCATCGGAAGAAACGACTGGTCTGAAACCGGTGGAGATGGCCGATGGGAGCATCCATCCCTGCATCAGGGAAACCGAACGCGGCCTGCGTGCCGCGCTTGGTCGTCGGGTACGCGTCACGGTAGACAGGCCCCTGGGAACGCGGCATCCGGAACACCGGGATACCGTATACGGCTTGAATTATGGCTATGTAGCGGATGTGCTGGCTGCGGATAACGAGTGGCAGGATGCGTATGTGTACGGGGTTGCCAAACCGGTTGAGTTCTTTGAAGGAGAGGTTGTCGCGGTCATCCATCGGCTGAACGATGTGGAGGATAAGTGGGTGGTCGCCAAACCGGGCGAGAAGCCGACGGCGGAGGAAATCCGTGCGGCGACGGCCTTTGCGGAAAAATACTTCCAGTCGGAAATTATCCTATAAGAAAAGCGCCCGGTTCTCCTTCTGTTGGAGCACCGGGCGCATGAGGTTCAGAGCAGCGAGGACAGGATCATCCAAAGCCCGTACGCGATCATCAGGAAGCCGCCGATCCGTCGCAACAATGGCTGATGGTCACGCAGCCAGGCGAAGATGCCTTTCAGCCATTGATACAGCACCATAAGGATCAGCATCGGCAGGCTCAACCCCAAGGCGAACACAGCCAGCGCGCCCATCCCCTGCCCCACGGTAGCGCTGGACGCGGCTAAAATCAGTGCGTTCGCCAGCACCGGGGTCAGGCAGGGTGTCCAGGACAAAGCGATCACAATTCCAAACAGCGCGGCGGTGAAAAAACCGTCCGGTTTGATTTTCACTTTCCCAGCCCATACTGGGGCGCGTAACCCTTTCCAATGCAGAAAACCAGCGGTCCAGACGCCAAACACAATCATCAGCGCGCCTGTTGCGATATCCAGCGTTCCGCGGTCGATATTCTGAAATGCGGAGCCCAGCAGCCCCGCGCCTGCGCCAAGCAGCGTGAACAACGTTACAAAGCCAAGCATCAGCCCAAGACTGCGTTTGAGTACGCCAAACCAGGCTGCTTTGGGGTCTGCGCTTTCCGAACCCTCACCAACCAGATACAGCGTATAAACCGGCAGCATCGGCAGTACGCACGGAGAAAGGAAAGCGACTAAACCACCTGCAAACATGGCCCACAGTGTGTATTGCGGTAAAACGACAGCTGCTGCCAGATTCACTTTTTACCTCCCTTGGAGGTTGCGCCGCTTGTAGCGTCCGCCTCTTTTGGTGCGGGCGTTGCAGTCGCCTCCGGCGTAGCAGTTAAGCTTGGCACGTTGGTGGATGCGGTCTGCGCAACGGTCCCATCGCGCTTCGCAATGCCCATACCGTCTAAAATTCCCGACATGGTATCAAAGGTAAGCGCTCCGGGGGTATAATTTGCCAGATATCCATCCTTGCCGATAAAGATGCTGGTGGGAAATCCGGTAAGACCAATTGTGCTGGTCAGGGTCATCTGTTCGTCTTCCAGCAGAATCATATTCTGCAGGCCATACTTCTCCACCACGGTTGCGGAGTCGCTGGCGTCTTCGCCATCCCAGGCGTGCACCAGGATGATCGTAACATCGTCCGGGCTGTAGGTGTCAAAGATCTGTTTGATCTCCGGCATTTCCTGCATGCAGTAGGGACACCATCCGGTGAAAAAGTTGAGGAACAGCGCTTTTCCTTCATACTGTGTCACATCCAACGGAGTATCGGTAAAATAATCCAACACATAGGGATAACCTGCCGCGTTGGTCGGAACAGGCGTGCTTGTGGCTTCCGCAATCGCGGAGAAGGGGAGCACCGAAAGGATCAGGAATAAGGCCAGAAACCGACGCCATTTAATATTCATAAGTTATCTACCTCCCGAATGTAGCATAAACCGGGATTGCATGCATTGAAACCAGAGAAGCAATGATAAAACGGATGTTTACAATATGTCAATAAATGAAGGAAAACGATGGTGAATATTCATATTATCGCAAATTTCCGCGAAATATCACCCCGTGGCTATTTACTCTGACGGCGTGCTATGCTATAATGCAAAACAGTTCGTTGGACTGCCCGTCTCCGGGAGGGGCGGTTCGGACGATTTGCAAGATGCAATGGCGCATCCGCCATTTGCAGCAATCAAGGCTCGCATTGGCGGGCTGTTGCAGGAGGAAAACTATCATGCCGTTGGGATTATCTGAAAAAGCAACGAATATCGCGCCCTCCGCTACCCTGGCCATGGATGCGAAAGCGAAAGCCATGAAAGCCGCCGGAGAAAAGGTGGTAGGCTTTGCCGCGGGAGAACCGGATTTTGATACGCCGGAGCCGATTCGCAACGCCATGAAGGATGCGCTGGATCGTGGAATGACGCGGTATACGCCGGTCGCGGGCACGCTGGAACTGCGCAACGCGATTGTTGAGAAGCTAATAAGAGACAACGGCCTGACCTATGAACCAAGCCAGATTATCGTATCCAACGGAGCAAAACACTCCCTTTACAACGCCTTTTTCGCGTTGCTGAACGAAGGCGACGAGGTGATTATCCCTACGCCCTGCTGGGTAAGTTACCCGGAGATGGTGCGCATGGTTGGCGGGGTGCCTGTTTTCGTACCTGCCTGTGAGAAGGATGGTTTTGTACCAGCCCCCGCGGCAATCGCCGCGGCGATCACCTCGAAAACCAAGGCGATGATCCTGACGACGCCCAGTAACCCCAACGGTTGCGTCTGGCCGGAAGCTATGCTGGCCGCTCTGGCGGAACTGGCTGTTAAGCACGATTTTTATATTATTGCAGATGAGATTTATGAACATCTGGTGTATGGCGGCAAGAAACATATCAGCATCGCAAGCCTTGGGGAAGCGATCAAGGCCCGCACGATCCTGATTAACGGCGTCAGCAAGACCTACGCCATGACAGGTTTCCGTATTGGTTACGCTGCTGGACCTAAAGAAATCATTCAAACCATGGTGAATGCACAGAGTCAGGCGACTTCATCGGCAAACACCCCCGCGCAGCATGCTGCCGCTGTAGCGCTGACAATGCCGCAGGATTGTGTGGAAACCATGCGTAAAGCCTTTGAAGAGCGGCGGGATGTGCTCGTGAAGGGGATTAACGCGATTGAAGGACTTTCCTGCCTGAAACCGGAGGGCGCGTTCTACGTGATGATGAACATCACCAGACTGATGGGGAAACGGTATGAGAACCGATTGGTTAACGACAGCGCGGCATTCGCCGATACCTTGCTTACGGATGGCAAAGTGGCTGTGGTGCCCGGTAGCGCCTTTATGGCGGAAGGCTTTTGCAGGCTCAGCTATGCGACCTCGATGGAGGAAATTCTGGAGGGTTTACGCCGTATTGAGGCTTTTGTGAAGAAATTGATCTGACCTGGGACGGACCCTGCGATGGCTTCCATTTCCACAGATGTTCCACAGGCAGACCACAGGGTTTGCGCCTCTTACGCACATGTATTCCACAATTTTCTGCATATTTCTCCTCGTTTTCCACATTGATGATCGAAAATCCTTATCATTCGGAGGTTTTTAGGAACACGGGGAGGAAAAAAGGTTCTATTCCAGAACCTAATATGGTATGGCATGACCGGAGACCACAGAGAATGAGACGCCGATGCTGCCCGGAGAGAAGGAGACTTCAACATGTTGATTTTCAGTCCCAAAACCAACCAATTAATACAATCCAAATATCAATATCAGCTTCAGGATGTGGGGGAACCCAACCTGTACCGTGAGATTTTCGACTACGAAAGTGTGCCGAAGATTGCGTTTAATAATCGGCTTGTGCCGATTAACATGCCTGAGCAGATTTGGATGACGGATACCACCTTCCGGGATGGGCAGCAGAGCGTGAGCCCCTTTACACCGCGGCAGATTGAGCATATCTTTCAGTTGTTGTCCCGGCTGGGCGGACCGAGGGGGCTTGTGCGCCAGAGCGAGTTTTTTCTCTATACCGATAAAGATCGTGAAGCTCTGGAGCGTTGTCAGGCTCTTAATCTGCCTTTTCCGGAAATTACCACATGGATTCGCGCCAACGCATCCGACTTCAAACTTGTAAAGGCCGCGGGAGTCAAGGAAACGGGCATTCTGGTATCCTGCAGCGATTATCACATTTTCAAGAAGATGCACATGACCCGTGCACAGGCGATGGATCAGTATCTGGGCATCGTGAAAGCGGCGCTGGATGAGGGGATTATCCCCCGGTGCCACTTTGAAGACATTACCCGCGCTGATTTTTATGGGTTTGTGTTGCCTTTTGCCGAGCAGCTGATGAAGCTGGCCACCGAAAGCGGAGCGCCTATCAAGGTGCGCGCCTGCGATACGATGGGGTATGGCGTCAGTTATCCGGGTGCGGCTCTTCCTCGCAGCGTGGCGGGCATCATCTACGGCCTCAACCACTACGCGCAGATACCCAGCGAACAGCTGGAATGGCATGGGCATAATGATTTCTACAAGGTTGTCAGCAACGCGGGTACCGCGTGGCTGTATGGCTGCTCCAGCGTAAACTGCTCGCTTCTGGGCATCGGGGAGCGCACGGGCAACTGCCCGCTGGAAGCTATGGCGATCGAATATGAAGCCCTGCGCGGCACAACCGATGGTATGGATTTGACCGTAGTAACCGAAATCGCGGAGTTTATGGAACGGGAGATCGGGATTGAGATCAGTCCGCGCCAGCCTTTTGTGGGTCGCCACTTCAACGTGACGCGCGCAGGCATTCATGCGGATGGAATGCTTAAAGACGAGGAGATTTATAACATTTTTGATACCACCAAAATCCTCAACCGCCCTGCCAGCGTAGCCGTGGACAGCCATAGCGGGCTTGCGGGGGTGGCGCATTGGATGAACAGCTTCTTCCGCCTTAAAGGGGAAAACGCTGTGGATAAACAAAACCCGCTGGTGGTGACGGTGAAGGCGATGGTGGACGCGCTGTATGCCGAGGGCCGGAACACCGTGATGGGCGACGAGGAATTGGAAATTATGGTGCGTAACGTGGACATTGACAGTTATGAGAAATTGTTGACTCAGAAAAAACTGTGACGTTTCGAAAGCGGGGCCGTTTGGGCCCTGATCGCTTGAAAAATCGAAACTGTTAATCTGTTTTCGTTTCGGGGATCGAATGATCCACGATCCACAAAGGGGGAGGAAGGGCTAAGCCCTTCCTCCCCCTGCTCTGTGTGCTGGGTTACTTCAGCATTGACAGCAGCTGGTTGCTGCGTTTCAGGAATTGGGTAATTTCTTCTTTTTCCAACGGACGGGTGCTCATGCGGGCCAAATCGTACAGTTGAGCGGCGATCAATCTGCGTTTTTCGCTGTCATCCTCAGTCAACAGGGTTTGCACGACGGTATTGGCGCGATTCAACACCAGGGTGTGCTGCTCCGGCAGTTTAAAATCCTGGCCGTAGATTTTACTCATGTCGCTGTAGCGGCGTCCCTGCTCGTCTTGGGTGAGGAGGGCGGAGGTATCCGCGTCGGTGAGCGTTTGCAGCTTAATCTGGAGGGTGTCGCTTCCGGTTGCGTCTTTAAACAGCGATTTCAACTTCTCCTGATCCGCTTCCAGCGCCTTTTTCGTGTCTTCGTCGGCGGCTGGCTCTTCCTGGGTAAAGGTGGCTGCGTCGGCGTCTACACGGGCGAAAGAAAGGCCTTCGATTCCCGCGGAATATTCGATGAAGCTTACGAAGTTAAGGTCGATCAGCGCATCCAGCACGACGACGTCAATCCCTTTGTTTTCATACAGCGCAATGGACGCTGCCTGACGCATCGGGTCGCTGGTGTAAACCACTTTCTTGCCGAGTTTACCTTCGTTTTTAGCCATGTACTCGGCGAGCGTCACATGCTCGCCTTTGGTGGTCTTGTACAGGAGCGTATCCTTCACCTGATCGAAAAATTTCGCATCGCGCACGCAACCGTACTTTACAAAAGGATGGATATCATCCCAGTATTTTTCGTACTTCTCGCGTTCGGATTTGAACAAGCCGGTCAAACGGTCGGCAACCTTACGGGTGATGTATGCGGACAGTTTTTTTACATAACCGTCGTTCTGCAGGAAGCTGCGGCTCACGTTCAGAGGCAGATCCGGGCAGTCGATCACACCTTTGAGCAACATCAGAAAGTCCGGAATGACTTCCTTGATATTATCGGCGACGAAAACCTGACCGCTGAACAGCTTAATCTCCCCTTCGCGGGTGCCGAAATCGTTCGTGATTTTCGGGAAATACAGAATTCCCTTCAGATTGAAGGGATAATCCACATTCAGGTGAACGTAGAACAGCGGCTCGTCATACACGTGGAAAACACGCTGATAAAACTCTTTGTACTCTTCCTCTGTGCAATCCTTCGGCTGTTTTAGCCACAGCGCGGGAAGATCGTTGATGTGGATGCGTTCGGGTTTCTTTTCGGCGTTCTCCTCCGGGGTTTCGGTGGTATCCGCTTTATCTTCGGCGGACTTCTCTTTCTTCTCCACCGGTTTTTCAGGTTTGACGGCTTCAAAATAGATCGGCTGCACCATAAAGCCGCAATACTTGTTCAGAATTTCGCGTACCTTGTATTCTTCCAGAAACTCCTTGGCATCCTCGGCAAGCTTCAGTGTGATGGTGGTACCGCGTTCCGCGCGGGTACCGTCGCTGATTTTATACTTCATGCCGTCTTCGCTTTCCCAGCAGACGGGGCTTGCCCCTTCACTATCGCTCAAGGTCTGGATCGTTACCTTTTCGGCAACCATGAACGCTGAATAGAAGCCCAAACCAAAATGGCCGATGATGCCGGTTTTCTGGTCGCCCTGATAGTTCTTCAGGAACTCTTCGGCACCGGAAAAAGCGACCTGGTTAATATACCGTTTTACCTCGTCATCGGTCATGCCAATGCCGTTATCGTCGAAACGAATCTCACCGGCCGGCTCGTCCAGCGTGACCAGCACGCGGTACTCGATACCGTCACCCGGATGAGCCAGCTTTTGTTTTACGATTGCGTCGCAACCGTTGGAAACCATTTCGCGGATGAAGATGTCTTTGTCGGAGTACAGCCACCGTTTGATGATTGGCATGATATTTTGTGCGTGAATGGAAATATTCCCCTTGGATACGGACATTGTGAACCCTCCCCAAATCGTATTGAAAGTGGCATGCCACTGTTGTTGCTGCGGTAGCACGGCGACAGGGACCCTGCGCCGCGTGCCTTCGTAAGGTATTGTAGCAGAACGAAAAATGAAATGCAATAGAAAATTAGCACTCGTCAATAACGAGTGCTAACAATTTTACTTTTTCGAGCTTAGTAGGGTGCGATTGTTGAAAGAATATCGTTCGCCAGCTTCACATCCTTATCACCGTCACACATGAAGGCAAGCTGATAAACCGGGGGCGTGTCGTCTTCGGTCGTATCCGCGATCAGGAGGGTGAAGGAACCGTCCGTCTTCGCCGGATCGGTCAGGCGATAGCACGGATAACCGTTCACGGTTTCCGCTTCCGCTTTCATATGGTTGCGGTCCGCGAAGAAAGCTGCGTAATCCTTCAGGTTCATGTCCCGGCTGTCATTCACATACAGGGTGAAATCGAAGGTGTCGTTGAAGCAGTCGAAACGGAAACCGGAGTCGTAGGCACACTCGTCCGCC
>DAOPZG010000020.1:0-29602 GCA_035353235.1 Candidatus Limiplasma sp. | reverse complement strand
CAGCATCGCGGCAAGGGTAATCCGGGAAAGCCTTTTTGAAAATTTCATAGGTTCGCCCTCCTTTTCTTATGGTGAGTATAATGCAAATCCCTGAAATTTCTCTTTCAATTTTGGGCTATTCTTTTTCAAATTTGGGAGATATTTCGCCATATCAGAAAACAGCATGTTGCGTTTCATATTCTCAATGTTATACGCCAGTCATTTGAAATTGAAATGTTCCCCAATATTCCGGATTGTGTTTTGCTTCATAACATGGATTAACCAGTGTTTTATTATTACCCGTATTCCAAAGTTGGCTTCAGACCGCCCCGTAAAAACATCCTTCAATTCTTCCCTTGGGTTATTCAACGGGGCGCTCCCGGTCCGGGTCGTGCTGATACTCCTGTGGTGTGGCTCCGACTTCTTTTTTAAAAACTGTTGAAAAATATGAAAAGTTATCAAAACCAATCGAACCGGCAACGTCGCTGACGCGTGCATTCGGATCGCGAAGCATTCGCTTTGCCTGTTCAATGCGATAAATACGAATAGCGTCTTTCAGCGACTGGTCGGTTTTCTTTTTATACAGTTTCGCCAGATATTCCGGTGCAAGGTGGAACTCCGCCGCGATTTCGTTACGGCCAATCTCCTCCTGAAAATGCTTTTGAATATAAGCGTTAATCCGTTCCACCAGCGTACCTGCCTTGCGTAATTCTTCATCGCAGGCAAACGTACGTTCTAAAAGGTAGTTTGCCCAACGGATCATATCTACGGCGGAACGGCATGCCTGTTCTGCAAGCCGCACGGAATTGTCATCCGCAAACAGTCGTGTTGCCTGCACACCCGCCTCGGCCAGATGGGCATATACCACCTGAAGCATCTCCTGCTGCATCAGGTACAGGGTACGTTCGCTCAGGGTTTTCATGGCTGTTCGGTTTGCCAGCGCTTCTTTCAGCGCATTCAGCAGGGATACTTTATCGCAGCGGATCAGCATGTCCTTCAGTTTTTCCACTTCCAGCACCTGCGTCTCTTCTCCCGCGGTCACCGCTTCGCTTTCTGTGAAAACCTGTGAATAAAAAACCACGTTGCTTTCCACAAGCCGCTGCAGCGTCGTCGTTCGATCCGGAAGCGCTTCAATTGCCGCTTCTCCGCCAATACAACAGGTCGCTTTCACATGCGCCGCTTCATTGCAGGCGGCAATTACCTCTGCGCAACGCTCCCGCAGTTCGGTTTCCGGTCGGTTCTCCACAGCCGTAAAGTACCAAAGGCCGTTCGGGCTGACACGTCTTATGGAGCGGGCATTTTCTTCCCGGCCAAACAGGTTGCGGGCATGCGCGTTTTCTAAAATGTAATGCAGCAGACTCTGCCCCAGTTCCTCCGCCTGCGACTCGTACTCCGCAATGCGGGTTACCACCATGCGATACCGGGCATCCGCGTCAATCGGTAGCCCGCGCGCCTCAATCTCCCTACGAATCTGTTCACGGTCACGTGGCGCACTGCTGTTGTACAGTGAAAGCCAGAAGTTAATTTCTTCGCGATGCAGGTTTTGCGAACGCCATTCCCCATACCGGCTGCCCTCCTGCAGACGTCGCTTCTCATGGATACGGGAGACTGTTTTTTGCAGAGACAGCGCCATAATTTTCGCATTAAACGGTTTAGTCAGATATTCCGCAGCATCCAGTTTCAGGGCGCTGGCTGCGTAATCAAACCGTTCGTGACAAGTCAATAATAAAAACTCCGCCACAATGCCATTTGCACGAACCCACTTCAGCAGATCCAACCCTGAACCCTGCGGCATTTCGATGTCACTGATTACGATATCAGTCTGACCGTTTTGTAAAATCCGTTTCGCCTGCGCAACGCTGTAGGCAACCTCCACCGTGTCGATAGCGAAAGTATTCCAGTCGATGGAACGGCGAATAGCCTCCACCGTAGGGATATCGTCGTCCACAATCAACAGCCGCATTCGGTTTCCTCCTTCTCGAATCATGCGCTTATCCAGACCGATTTTTCCTGATATTCGTGCACGGGTGCGTGCGGTACGCGGATCAGGTTCACACAGCCATGCGGTTCGATGTTGGCCAGTTCAATCAGGTCCTCCCGTTCATACATCAGCGCCATCATCCGCCTGATCCCCCAAAGCCCGATGCGCTCACCATCGTTGGCGGGGTGAGGAGCGTTACCGTTCATGTATTGAAGCACATCCTGCGGATACCCTTTTCCGTCGTCCTCAATGCGGATTAAGAGCATTTCTTCTCCCCGCAGTGTTTCCAGCGAAACATGGATGAGGATCGTCAGCACATCGTCTACAGATAAAGCATATTTATACTCATTCTCCACAAAGGTCTGTATCACCATTTGCGGGATTCGCCACTCCTCCAGTTCTTGCGGAAGATCGGTAAAGTGAAAAATACAACCGGGATATTTACACTCCTGCATTGCAAAGTAGTTCTCCACATGGCGTATCTCTTCCCGAACCGGCACAGTGTGAAACCCGGATTTGAACATATACCGAATATTTCTGGACAGCGCATCCGCATAGGTTTTCATCTCCTGCTCCTTGCCCTGGCTGCCAAGGCTGGACAGTGTGGTGATTGCGTTTAAAAAGAAGTGCGGCCGCAATTGCAGACGAATGCTCTTCAGCTCCATCTCCCGCAGTTCAATGCGTTTCTCATACGTTTGAATCCGCAGGTGTACAATCGTATCCATCAGGCGGTTAAAGGTATCTTTAAGCCGGGTGAATTCTTCCGTTCCATATTCGCCCTCAATACGCAGCGTATCGGTTTCGCTATCCATGCGGCGCATATCCTCTGTCATGCTCTCCATCGGCCTGACCATTTCCCGGCCAATATAGCGCACAATTAACGCGCCAAAAATGAGCGTAATGATAATGACCGCAAGAATGACCGCCATGATAATACGGGTCTGGTTCCAAACGATTACACTCCGGATGCGTAGATGGAGCAGCGCCTGTCCTTCCACAATCACATACGGTTTGGCACGAGTGCCCTGCGTTTGAATCGTATACAGGTTCAATCCAACCTGATTCGCAGCCAGCGCGCCACCCGCAAACCCGGCGATCCGGCCCTCCGAGTCGGTTACGATCAGCGTTTGTCCATCTCTGTCAGACCGTGGCACCGTTTCCAGAAAATCGTCCACCGTAGTGAAAGCTACCGCCGCGCGCCCGCGATACACATACATTTTACACAGGTAAACGCGGTTGCCAAGCGTAACAAATCGCCATGTTTTGGGAATGTCAGCGCTTGTTGCGCAGGCAATGGTATACTCCCTTAGCGCCGTTCGGTCCCAATACCCCAACGACTTGGCAGCCGCGTCCACGCATATACCGTAATCGTTATCCGCTACCACAAAGGCATTAACGCTTAGATCGGTTTGCACTGCGTTACTGATAGAATTATGGATATCCTGCGATGCATAAAACCGCTTGGCTTCTTCTGTACTTTTCAGCAACAGAAGTTTTGTCTGGTTTTGCAACAGCAGGTTTTTAAGTGCAGTATCCATTTGCGTTACGCGGCTTTTCAGCTGTCCTCCATACACATCCAGGATACCGGTCGCTTCGGTTTGCAGTTCATCGTTCAGGATGGAATAGGACGAAAACGCATATACCGCTAGCAGCGCAGCTAACAGAACGATTAAGATTGCCATATAGGAAATGATTCTGCCAATCAGGGGCTTCTTCTTCATCGTTTTGCCTCCGGCATGTAAGCAGCCGTCAGGTTGGCTGCATCGGGTTACGATTTTTTTCTGCGCTCATCGTAGCATACCTTCGCAGCGGATGCAATTGCCTTTCAAATCACCATATTCAGTTATCGCGAAATACAACGATAAAATGATTGCCAAATGATCAGGGTACAAACAATCGTTATATAGCACACAAAACCGCCTCCCCTGCTATTCGGGGAGGCGGTCGATGCAGATGTCGGCGCATAGGAGGATACGCCGACGGAATTTACTTAACCACGCCTTTTTTAAGAATCACATTGGCATACAGCGCTTTTTCGCCCGTAGCGACGCATGCGTAGCAGTGTCGGCCCTTCTCGTAAAACGCAGGCTTTTCCAGCGTTTCTTCGCGCAGACCTTTCGATTCGTACTTGTTTCCGATCGCGCGGTATTCTTCCCAGATTTCCGGTTGATAGGGGTCGCCGGCAACCACAGCCATCAGGGACGTCGGATGTTCCACGTATACGTCCAGCGGAAAAAACTGCAGAATCATCTCCAGAATTTCGCTGATGCCGTTCCCGTCCATCCGCACGCAACGCTCCGGGCAACCGAACTTGGGATAGTTACCGTCGCAAAGTAACAATTCATCGCCGTGCCCCATTTCCAGCATGATCTTCATCAGTTCCGGGGGCATTAAAGCCGGTATATTCTTAAGCATTCTTTCTCGTCCTCACTTTACAATAAAACCGTCTTCATCCCACAGGTCATGCCAGTCCTTCGCGCCTTCCCAGAGGAACACCTGGCCTTTGATCAGGCGGCAATTGCGCTCCACCGTCTTAAGTTTCGCCATTTCAGCATCCGTCAGCGGGTCGACAACCGTGCACTTCAGGTTGGACACATACTCGTTCTCGTGGATGGAGAACGGGATGGGAATCTGTCCGCGCTGAACTGCCCACTTCAGGCAGATCACGGCGGGGTGGACATTGTGGGCCTTCGCGATTTCCACCACTTCCTGCACCTGGATATCGGCAACGTCGTCAGGCGTCATATCCCGTTCCGGGCGGGTTGGGCTGCCAATGGGGCAGAAACCGATCGGCTGGATGCCGTGAGCTACGACATAGTCATACAGTTCCTGTTGCTGGAAGCAGGGATGCAGTTCCATCTCGATCACGGAAGGTTTGATGCGGCACAGCGGCAAGACCGCCTCCAGCTTGGGGATGGTCATGCTGCTCATGCCAATGTGCCTTGCCAGCCCCATATCGTACAGATGTTCCATCTGCCGCCACGTTGCCATAAACTCTTCCACCGAGAAGGGCCTGCTGTTGGGGTTACGGCTGTCGCCGTCGCATCCCGGCGCATGGGCGTTAGGGAACGGCCAGTGTACGAAAAACGCGTCAATGTAGTCCAGTTTGAGGTCACGCAGGGTCTTTGCGCAGGAAAGCAGCACATCGCCCTTGCCATGCATATCATTCCATACTTTGGAGGTGATAAACAGCTCATCGCGCTTTACAACTCCATCAGCAAAAGCCTGTTCAAACACCTTGCCAATCAGGTCCTCATTACCGTAAATCGCTGCGCAGTCGAACATACGGTAGCCACAACGGATCGCTCCGCCAACCGCGCTGGATACCTGTTCGGGTGTGAAACGGTCGCTGCCAAATGTACCCATACCGATGCAGGGGATTTCCTCACCAGTGTAAAGTCTGCGTTTGGGGACAAGTGTGGGATTGATAAATTCCGCCATAGGATACCCTTCTTTCTTTCGTGTCATTCTATCTACTGGATCTTTTGAATCTCCACCCTGGGAGTTAACGATTCCAGATCTCGCGGATCGTACCCGCCCGTACTCATGGACAGCGCGTTAGCCGCCGATACCGCCACCGCCAGCCGTAACTGTTCGGCGGGCGCAAGACCCCGTACCATGCCAACCGCGAACCCTGCCACCATGCTGTCGCCGCAGCCAACCGTGTTTTTCGGCTCGATATGCGGTGGTTTACCCCAGTAAGTACCCGCGTCGCACGCTGCCACCGCGCCATCCGCGCCCAGAGACAGTACCACCATGGGTATACCTTCTCTGTGCAGGGTTTGCGTTGCGTTGATCAGTTCTTGCTGTGAACCCGGCACGCTCCCCAATAATTGGCCGATTTCGTCGGTGTTAGGTTTGATAAAAGCCGGTTTGGCCCCAACGCCCCTGCGCAACGCTTCGCCGCTGCTGTCTAACAGCACTGGTTTCCCTGTATTTCGGCACAGAAGAATCAGCTGCTCATACATCGACGCTGGCACCCCCTGCGGGAGGCTGCCAGACAGGGTTATAACGTCGGCCTTGGGCAGTTCACGCCGAAAATGCTCCAGAAAGCTCTCGACATCCATATCGGTCACAGGTGCGCCCGGCTCAAGATATTCGGTACTTTTTCCGCAGGACTGATCCCAGCCGTTGATGCAGCTGCGCGTCTCCGATGCGACGTGGGTAAACGACTTGCAAATCAGCGGTTCCGTAATCAGGGACTCGAAATATTGTCCGTTATATCCGCCGACAAAACCCATCGCCGTTACCGGCTCACCCAGCTGCGCGGCGATCCGCGATACGTTCAGCCCTTTTCCTCCGGCGGTGTTGCGAACCTGCTGTACCCGCATCACGGTATACGGGTTCAACTTTTCCAGCATGTACAGCTTATCGATGGAGGTGTTCAGCGTTACTGTCAGTATCATCGGTCGGTCCTCATTCGTTCACCAGCATAATTTTGCCGTGTACCTGCGAAGGATCGTGATACAGCGAGAACGCCTCCGCCACGCGGCTCATGGGGAACGTACGGAAGATAAAGGCGGGGTCAAACTTAAGCTCCCCCGTGGCGAAGTAATGCGCGGTCAGTTCCCACTCGCGGCCGGGGAAAGGCGCGGAATAGCTCATCCAGCTGCCGGTCAGGTAGAATTCTTTCCGGTTCATATTCTCCCATTGCCGGGGCGTAAAGGTAACATCGGTGTGCGGGGTACCGATAAAGCACACATGGGCTTTGTTGGCCGCCAGTTCAAACGCCATGCGCATGGTAACGGGGTTTCCGGCGGTCTCAAACACATGGTCGAAACCTGCGCCGCCGGTCAGCGCCATCGCTTTTTGCAGGTAATCCGCCTCCAGCGTGTTCACCGTTTCATCCGCGCCCATGCGTTTGGCCAGCGCCAGCCGACCCTCGTCGATATCGAAAACCACCAGCTTTTTCGCGCCGAAAATTTTGGTCCATTGTGCGGTAAAAATACCGATCGTTCCGCACCCAAGAATCGCGACCGTTCCGCCGCCACGATAATCGGACTGCAATACGCCATGCACCGCCACGGTCGAAGGCTCAAACATCGCCGCCTGCTGATACGGGATTGCTGGATCATATTTCACCGCGTTCTGTGCCGGCATGACCACATATTCGGCAAAACTGCCCTGTTCCCGGCTTCCGATAAAGCTGTAGTGCTTGCACAGCGCGAAGTTGCCGCGCTGGCAATCATCGCATTTCATACAGGGCACCAGCGGCGCGCCGCTGACGGTATCCCCGACGGACAGGTTGGTAACCCCTTCGCCGACTTCCACAATATCGCCGCTGAATTCGTGGCCGAGAACGACCGGGTAAAAATGCGCCCCATTGTGGAGCACGCGCGGCACATCGCTGCCGCAAATGCCCGTCGCCTTTATTTTCACCTTCACCGTTCCCGGTTTGGTTACGGGTGTTTCCCAGTCGTCATAGCGGATGTCCTCATTGCCGTACAATACAGCCGCTTTCATTGTTCGTCCTCCTTTGTTTGGCCTGTCTTCTCCGTCATCATCGGCGCAAGCCGCTGATACAGTTCGCGATAGAGCTTGTATCCGCATTGATAAACGTCATTTTTTGTCACGTCCGGCTCGTGGGTTCGCTTCACCGCGACAGTGCGAGCGGTTGCCGCTTTAAAGTTTGGATATATGCCGGTGCCCACTCCCGCGAGGATCGCCGCGCCCAGCGTTGTCGCCGTGTCGCTGGCTGGCACCTCGATGCGCTTGCCGGTAATATCCGCCTTGAGCTGCGTCCATACCTCACTGTTCGCGCTGCCCCCCATGGCACGCAGCGTGCCTGCGACCGCTCCTGCGGATTCCGCTGTTTCCAGATTATGCCGAAGCGCGTATCCCACGCCTTCCATCACCGCGCGGATCAGATGCGCACGGGTTTTTGCGTAATTCAGGCCAAAAAACACGCCGCTTGCGTTCGGGTTCCAGATGGGGCTTCTTTCTCCGGCCATATAGCGTAAAAAGATGACTCCATCGCTCCCGGCCGGGACGGTTTCGGCCAGCTCGCTCATCTGCGCAAAGCTCAGTTCCGGACAGATATTTTCCCGCAGCCATTTCAGGGCTCCGCCACCGCCTGTGGTTCCACCCTGCAGTAACCAGCGGCCGATTGCGACGTGAAAGCTCAGGATCAGCCTCGGGTCCGCTGCGTAACGGTCAATACACAGGCTCATGCCACCCGCCTGTCCCCCCTGCTCCTGGGTTTCCCCCGGTTCGCTGACTCCGGCGCCCAGTGTGCCGCAGGCAGCGTCCAACCCGCCCGCCACAACGGGAGTACCTTCCGCAAGGCCGGTGATCGCCGCGGCTTCATGGGTTACCCGTCCCACGACGGCATGACACGGATACAGTCCCGGCAACAGATCCGGCCGTATCCCTACTCTTTCGGCCATCGGCAAATCCCATTTCGCCTGCCTCATATCAAAGCAGCACAACCCGTATCCCTGCGAAACATCCTGCGTAAACATCCCGGTCAGGCGTTGCACGATAAAGCTGTTGGATTGCAGAATATATACGGTCTTGCGGTATACATCGGGCAAATGGTTTTTATACCACAGAATTTTCGGCAGGGTGTAGCTGGGCTGGACAGGGTTTCCGCACAGGTCGAACAGTTCCTGTTCTGGTACGCACGAGCGTATCTCATCGCATTCCGCACGCGCGCGGGTATCCGTCCAGATCGGGGTATTGCAGAGCACGTTTCCCTGCTGATCCGTAGCTACAGCAGACCAGCTTTGCCCGTCCACGCCGATACCAGCGATGTCTTCCGGCTGAACGCCACTTTG
Source organism: Candidatus Limiplasma sp. (assembly GCA_035353235.1). Taxonomy (GTDB): domain Bacteria; phylum Bacillota; class Clostridia; order Christensenellales; family Aristaeellaceae; genus CAXXOK01. The sequence continues at coordinate 20,866 of DAOPZG010000020.1, read as the reverse complement.
ATTCAGCGTCTCCCGTATCGCTATGCTAACCCCGGCCCACCAGTCCTCGGGCTTCTGCTCGGCCCAGCCGGGATGGGGATAGTACACCGGGTATTCGCTGATGGCCTGCGCCCGCACAGCACCGTCCTCGTTAAACAACGCGACTTTGCAGGCAGAAGTGCCCACGTCAATCCCCAGCAGATATGCGCTCATGCTTAAGCCTTTCCGTCCGAGCCGCACAGTCGGATCAGCTCCATCACACGGGCTTTCACAGCATCGCGGCCAGCTCCAAGGAACTTTTTCGGATCGAAGTTATCGGGTTTAGCGGCAATATTAGCCTTCACCGCGTCACTGAAGGTGATGCGCAGTTCGGTCGCGTAGTTCACTTTGCAAATCCCCCGCTCGATACAGGCACGTACCTGATCGTGCGGTACGCCGCTGGTGCCATGCAGTACGAGGGGGATTTCAACCACTTTGCGGATTTCGCTCAGCCGATCGATATCCAGCTTGGGAATGCCTTTGTAGACCCCGTGCGCGGTGCCGATGGCTACCGCAAAGCTGGAAATACCGGTGCGCTCCACAAAATCCGCCGCTTCCGCCGGATCAGTGTACTGCGGTTTGGCCTCGTGGTCGTCCTCTTTGCCGCCAACCGTGCCCAGTTCCGCTTCAACCGGCAGATCGCAGGCCATCGCTACCACGCTGCGCGTAAGCGTAACGTTACTGTTAAACGGTAAAAGCGAACCGTCAATCATAAGCGACGTATACCCCTCACGGGCGCACTGCTCGGCCAGCGCAATGCTGTTGCCGTGATCCAGATGAAGCGCAATCGGTGCTTTTACCCCTCGGGCCAGTCGACTGACCAGCCCGGCAAAAGCGCTGGGCGGCGCATATTTCAGCGTTCCGGGGGTGGTCTGCACCAGCACTGGAGCGTTCAGTTCTTCGGCGGCTTCGATGATTGCCTGTACCATTTCCATATTTTCGGCGTTAAATGCGCCTACGGCATAACCGCCGCGCTGCGCTGCCAGTAACAATTCCCTTGAGGATACCAACGCCATATGAATCAACCCCCAACACGTAACGTTTCGTTTTTATCAGTATAGGCGTATCCTGTCGTTCTGTCAAGGTTTTTCACGCATTTTTCAAAGGGATTTCTGGTGAACCGAATGCGTTTTTCATTGTAATCGTTTATGTTTTTTGTTATAATAGTTAAACTGAAAGGGATATTATGGTAATTTTGGAGGATCAATCGGATGGCTGCCACCATGAAAGATATCGCGAAAAGGACCGGACTTGGGCTGGCGACAATCTCGAAGTTCCTGAACGGCGGCACCGTAAAACCAAAGAATAAAAAGCTTATTGAAGACGCCGTTAAAGAGCTGCATTTCGTACCCAATGAATTCGCCCGGAGCCTGAAAACAAGCCAATCGCGCACTGTCGGCGTGGTGATACCGGAGCTTGGCAACCAGTTTATCACCTCCATCATCATCACTATGGAGGATATGCTGCGCAAGCACGATTACGCCGTCATCGTCTGCGACTGCCGCACCGACCCGCGCCGCGAAAAGGAAGCGGTATCTTTTCTGGTGCATAAGCGTGTGGACGGGCTGATCAACATGCCCACCGACAGCAGCGGCGACCACCTGAAACCTGCGCTGGATGCCGGCATCCCGATCGTTCTGGTAGACCGTATGATTAAAGCGATGACCGGACAGGTTAGCGCCGTGGTGGTTGATAATGTGGACGCAGCCGAGAAAGCGACGCGCTTTTTACTGGAATCCGGCCATGAGGAGATTGGCCTGATCCTTGGCAACGAAGGAATTTTTACCACCCAGAAACGTCGAGAGGGGTTTTTAAACGCCTGCAGTGAATTTTCGCTTCACCCGCGCGACGAATTGATCCGCTACGGGGATTACACGATGGACGGCGGTTATGCGGCAATGAAAGCGATGCTCGCTCTCCCCAACCGCCCCACTGCCGTATTCGTGACGAACTTTGAAATGACGCTCGGCGCGATGATCGCGATTAACGAGGCGTCCCTGAAAGTACCGGAAAACATCTCCTTTATCGGCTTTGATAAGTTGGACTTATTCGGCGCGATATTCCCCAACCTCGCGCTGGTGAAGCAGCCGCAAAATGCCATCGGCGAGTGCGTGGCGCGACAGTTGCTTCGCCTGCTGACCGACCCCGCGGCCAGCCAGATGCACCAGATCATCACCCTCTCTACCCAACTGCATGAGGGCGGCAGTACCCGGAAGTTGAAGAAGGGATAACCTATTCATGGATATCCCTCTTTACCCGCAGATTTCGCGCACGCATGCAACAGAAAACCGCGCCCCATCAAGAGGCGCGGCTTTTTTGCGTTTTTGTTTAGTCGTACAGGTTGGGGGCGATTTCGTCAGAACCGATATTGGCGGCGGTATAGAAAGCGCAGCCGGTGTCGGTATCCTGCACAGCTTCGCCCTGCGCGGCAGCCAGCAGCAGGTCAATCAGCTTCTGGCCGATGCCAACGGGGCTCTGCGTAACAGCGCCGTACATGGTGCCCGCGGTCACAGCCGCCTTGATGACGGTGCCGGAGTCAAAACCGACCGCGATGATCTGGGTGTCTTCGGAACCGCAGACGTTCAGGGTCTCGTTGGCGGTAATGATGCCTTCGGCAGCAACCTGGTTGGAACCGAAGATCGCGATGGTATCCGGCTGGTTAAGCACAACGCCAGCTTCGGTCGCGCACAGTTCCGTCGTGGTCTGAGAGGGCACATGGACTTCGATGATGATTTTCGCGTCGGCTTCGGCAACTTTTTCGCCCTTGGAATCATTCACGTACTTGTCGTTGCCTGTCACGGCCACTTTGTAACCATCTGCACCGGCCAGCTCAATGAACTTGTCGATGAAGCCCAGTCCGCGGTTGGTAATGGACTCGGAGGTGGCATCCTGATTAATCTCGCCGATACGCACAGGTGCGGTCGCGGCGGCAATGCGGGCCTTGATTTTGTCGTAGAGGTTCGTGGCCACTACAGCGCCGGCCGCATAGTTATCGGTGGATGCATTCGCAAGCACAGCCCCTTCGGGAGCATTGGGCACGCCGGAGTCAAAACCGATGATCGGGATGCCGGCGGCTTTCGCGGCGGCGATGTTGTCGTTCAGGGCGTTTACGTCCAGAGCGGCAAGACCGATCGCGTCGGGCTTGGCATTCAGCGCGGATTCGAACTCGTTCACCTGCACGGCGATATCACTCTCGGAGTCGGGTCCAACCATGTTGAATTTGACTTTCTCGTAACCGGCGGCATCGTTAATCGTCTTGGTTTCAGCCTGGCAGCCCTTCAGAACTGCCTGCCAGTACGTAGACTGGAATCCCTTGGAAACGATCTCGAAGGAGTAGCTCTTCGCATCGTCTGCATATGCGAAGGAACACAGACCGACGACCATAGCCAATACCAGGAATAGAGACAGCGCCTTTTTCATAGGTTAACCCCCTTTTTTATTATGACGCCTTTTCCGGCGTTCATACTGTGAGAATGGTGCGTTACTTTTTACGGCGCGCCATATCGACCGTTACCGCGGCAATCAGGATACCTCCCGTGATGATCTGTTGCCAGTTCGCCTGTAAACCAATATTGGGCAGACCGGTTTTTAGCAGAGAGATCAGGCATACGCCAAGGAATGTTCCTACGATGGATCCGCTGCCGCCCGTCATGGCCGTTCCGCCAATAATGGCGCCGCCTATCGCGTCCAGTTCCAGTCCCGCGCCCGTCCCCGGCGTAATGCTGGTAAACGTGCAGGCATAGGCAATAGCGGCCAGCCCTGCGAAGAAACCTGAAATCACATACGCCATCACATGCCAGCGCACCACGCTTACGCCGGACAGCTTCAACGCTTCCTTGTTGCTTCCGATCGCGATAATATAGCGGCCCACGCGCGTATGGTTGAGTACAATGGACATAATCACCACCAGCACGAGGATAATAATCATCCCGATCGGATAGATCGTATCGCCGATTTTATACTTGAGAATATCCCGGCACCAGCTGCCAGGCTGCCCTGCCATAGGCCATACCCCTGTCATGCCGTTGGTCAGAATGGAACCCAGCCCCCGCGCGATCATCATGGTACACAGTGTGGTAATAAACGGCGGCAGGTTCAGCTTGGCGACAATGATGCCGTTTACAAACCCGAATATGATTCCCATCCCGATCGTGACTGCTATGGCGATCCCAATGGGCAACCCCATCTGCCGCATCAGGTAACTGCCGACGATCGAGTAACAAACGAGCCCGGTACCAATGGAAAGGTCCACTCCGCCCGTGATGAGCGGGAAGGTGACGCCAATCGCCATCAGCATAATATAGTACATATAACTGCACATCGTAATAATCGTGGTGTATTTCCGGAACGATGCGCTCATCAGGGAGAAAAACGCAAACAGGATCACGATTACGCCGACTATTACCAGCTGCTGCACGCCCACCGCCTGCACGAGTGATTTCTTTTTTTGGCCAGCCATCATATTCTGTGCCCCCATTCTGCTTTTATGCGGTGATCAATTCTTGCGTTTACGGCTTGTGATATCAGCCGTCACCGCGCAAAGGACGATCAGGCCGGTGAGCACGTACTGATAGGAAATCGTAAAACCCATTGCCAGAATGCCTTCCTGCATCAGCGCCACGATGATTGCGCCGATGACCGTACCGAGGATGGAGGCCGATCCGCCTGCCATGGAGGTGCCACCCATTACGCAGGCGGCGATCGCTTCGTTGTTGAACGTATCGCCCAATCCCGGCTGCACGGTGGTGTATGCGCCGACGTAGAAGATGGCCGCGATTCCTGCCAGCGTACCGCAGAGAATGTAAGCAAGCATCTCCCACTTTCGCGTATCCACGCCCGAGAGACGAACGGCTTCTTTATTACTGCCAAGACAAAGCATGTAGCGCCCTGCCGTCGTCCGGAACAGGATTACCGCGCAGATTGCCGCCACAATCAGGAAAATAACAAACCCCGTGGGAAAGTTATTCCATTTCACCAGATCGCGATACCACGAAATCGAAGGGTTATCCGACGGCCACGTGACCGACTGGGTCTTGGTGAAAATGGAACCCACACCCTTGGCTACCTGCATCAGCGCCAGCGAGGTGATAAACGAGGGCAGATGCCGGTAGGCGACAAAGTAACCACCCACACTGCCAAAGATAGAGCCCACCGCGATACTGATCAGGATACACAGCCAAAGCGGCAGGTTGAACGTGGTCAGGCAGTAGCCGGAGATCAGCGCCGAGCAGAACATCACCGGTCCGATTGAGAAATCAATCCCGCCGGTCGCGATCACGAAAGTAACGCCCAGCCCCAGAAAACCGATAAAGTACGCGTAATTGAACGCGCTCATGATCCGGTTATAGTTCACGAATGATGATCCGTTGCGAAGGATCGGCGTCAGCAGTGTGAACAATCCGTACATCAGAAAAATGATCAGGATCAGTACCACGCGGTTGAAGCCGACCACCCTTACAAACTTCAGGTTTTTAAACTTCCGCAGAGCTTCTTTCACGATACCTTTCCTCCTCATACCGAGATTTCGCGTGTCGCAGCATTCATGATTTTTTCCTGCGTCGCTTCAGACACGTCGAATTCAGCCGTCTTTTTCCCCTCGCACATCACGATGACTCGATCGCTCATGCGGAGGATTTCGGGCATTTCGGAGGAAATCATGATAATGGATCGGCCTTCCTGAACCAGTCGATTCATCAGCTCGTATATCTCCTGTTTCGCGCCTACGTCGATGCCGCGGGTCGGTTCGTCGAAAATAAGGATTTTACTGTTGCTGATCAGCCATTTGGCAACGACTACTTTTTGCTGGTTGCCGCCTGAGAGGTTCGTTACCAGCTGGTCCACGCTCGGCGTTTTGGTTTTCAGCATATCCACAAGCTTCTGGGTGATTTTTCGTTCTTCCGCATCATCAATGATGTTGGCGTATTTAATATAATCGTGCAGACAGGCCAGCGTAGAGTTTTCCGTAACGTTTTTCTGCAATACTACGCCGTAACGCTTCCGATCCTCCGACAGATAACCGATGCCCTCGTACACCGCATCCTGCGGGGATTGAATATTCACTTTCTTCCCTTCGACATACACGTCACCGGAATCTTTCGGGTCGGCGCCGAACAGGGCGCGCGCCGTTTCGGTGCGCCCCGCGCCCATCAGACCGGAAAAGCCGAGGATTTCGCCTTTCCGGAGTTCAAAACTGACGTCCCGCACCATCCGCCCCGCGTTTAAATGCTCCACTTTCAGTACAACCGGCGCGTCTTTCGGCACACGGCTCTGGGTTTTGGGCTCCTCGTAGATCACACGGCCCACCATCATGTGGATGATGTCGTCCTTCGTGCATTTCGCGGTCACCAGCGTGCCCACGGTTTGCCCGTCGCGCATCACGGTCACACGGTCGGTTATCTTTTTGATTTCGTCCATACGGTGAGAAATGTAAACGATTCCATATTCTTTTGCGCGCAGATCCCGAATAATGCGGAACAGCTGATCGATTTCCGCATCGGTCAGCGCTGCGCTGGGTTCGTCAAAAACGATCACTTTCGCTTCGTGAGAAATAGCCTTTGCGATTTCGCACATCTGCTGTTTGCCCACCGTGAGTCTGCTCATGGTTTCGCGGGGGTCAATGTCGATATTGAGTTGCCGGAACAGCTTGCGAGCTTCCTCGTTCATTCTGGCGTCATCAATCAGGAGGCCCTTTTTAAATTCCCGCCCGATGAAAATATTCTGCGCAACGGTCAGGTGCCCCATCATGTTGAGCTCCTGATGCACAATCACGATTCCAGCCGCCTGCGCCTCGCGCGGGCTGGCAAAACAAACTTCACGGCCTTCATAAAGGATCGTTCCGGAGTCTTTGGTATAAATACCAGTAAGAACCTTCATAAGGGTGGATTTTCCAGCGCCGTTTTCCCCCATCAGCGCGTGCACTTCACCCCTTCGCACCTCGAGGCTGACGTGATCCAACGCATGGACGCCTGGGAACGATTTGTCGATCCCTTCCATCGTCAAGATGACCTCGTTCAACAACGACCCTTCCTTCCGGCTACGCTTCAGAGGACGTTACCCGGAACGATTCCCCACAGTCAGGCATCGTTCGGAGCTGTTTGCGCGGTTGAAAAGCGATTCGTTCATTCATAAAAGCGTAACGTTTCTTTTTGACTATAATATACAATGATAGCATCTTATTGTCAAGCATTTTGTGAAATTTCGGACAATTTTAATTGATGATCAGGTCTATTTATCCCTATATATTGCATTATATAAAGCGGTATTATAGTTTCGTTTCGCTTTAAAACAACGTCGACGCATTCTTCCTCCCGATAACCAATTTCTGCCCGTCCCTGCATTCCCAGCAGAATACAGCTCATCGGACGCACGTTTAAATCCCGGCCGGCAGCAGGATGATCCGATTCATCCCTCATCGCGCCGTTTCTTTTAAAAAGCCAAGAGAAGAATTTTTCTCGGGAGGGCTTGAAAATAAGAACGCTTGTTTGTATAATAATAGCGAACATTAGTTCTTTTATATGGAAAGCGCGGGATCGTTTGGAGGCATCGGAATGGGTAAGGTTGTTTTGCACGCGGACTTGAACAATTTCTATGCTTCGGTTGCCAGCGTTACGCACCCCGACTGGCGGGAAACTCCGCTGGCCGTATGTGGAGACCCCGCGCTTCGCCACGGCATCGTGCTGGCCAAAAACATGGCCGCCAAGCGCCGGGGCGTCATTACGGGGCAGGCCGTATGGCAGGCCCGGCAGGTCTGCCCGAACCTTCGCACGGTAGCGCCCGACTTTGAGGAGGTATTGCGCTACAGTGGCATCGTCCGCGGAATTTTTGCACGCTATACCAACCGCGTGCAACCCTTTGGCATGGATGAGGCCTGGCTGGATGTAAGCGGTCCCGGGATAGACATTGACGAGGGGTTTTCTCTGGCCAACCACCTGCGCCATACCGTGCGGGAGGAAACCGGGCTTACGCTGAGCATCGGGGTAAGCGATAATCGGATTTTCGCCAAGCTGGGCAGTGACCTGAAAAAGCCGGACGGCGTAAGCGTAGTTTGCGAACGCAACCGCAAAACGATCCTTGACCCCCTGCCGGTGGGCGATCTGCTCTTTATCGGGCGGGCGACCGCGCAAAAGCTGCAGGCCATCGGTATCTTTACCATCGGCCAGCTCGCGGCGGTTGACCCCGCCGTGCTGAAGGCAGCGTTGGGCAAAGCCGGGCTGATGTTAAGCGGTTTCGCCCGCGGAAATGACGCGGCCTCGGTAATTGCCGAGGATACCCAGCCCAAAATGAAGAGCGTGGGCAATTCCATCACCACCGTGCACGACATACTGGCCCTGCACGACGCGCGCATCACCCTGTACGGTCTGTGTGAGAGCGTCGCCTCCCGGATGCGCAAACACCACGTGGTCGGGCGGGTGGTGCAGCTTTCCGTACGCAGCACGACGCTGGAATGGTTTCAGCGCCAGCAGAAGCTGGCCTTCGATACCGATTGCAGCTTTGACCTGTTCGAGACCAGCTATTCCCTTTTACTTGCCAACTGGCAGGAGAGCACGCCGCTTCGCTCCCTCGGTGTCAGCGTAAGCATGCTCTCCCCCGCCGGGGCGCTGATGCAACTTTCCTTCCTGCCGGAAGAAGCTTCCCGGCAGAAGAGGCAAATTCTGGAGCAGACGATCGACGGAATCCGCGAACGGTACGGCCACTTCGCCATTCAACGCGCCATCATGCTTTACGACCGGGGACTGGGAAAGATCAACCCGGAAGAGGAGCACGTACTCCATCCGGACCCATATTTCAAATAAAAACTCCCGCAGAGGATGCTCTGCGGGAGCCTGTGTTTTTATGGTTCAGAACACTGCCCTGTTCTTGATCCTGTTTCAATAACCGTTTTCTACTTTTCATGCTGTTTTCCGGCTTTTCGTTTCGCTTCATCCCGAAATTTGGGAAACGACAGGGAGCCCGCGAACGGTTCCGAAAGGGAGAAACCGTCCGGGGCTCCCACAGGAAGGCCCCGTGCAAACCCCACAGGGAAGGGTTTACACGCATATCATCACCGGGGGTTTTCAGGCATGCACTGTTTACCTTCGCTCCCCCGCAGGCGCATTCCGCGCCGCTGTATAATCGTTTATTCTACATCCTGCAGGGCATCGTAGCCTTCTTCGCCGGTACGAACCTTTACCACGTTTTCCACGTCGTAAACGAAGATTTTGCCATCGCCGATGTGCCCGGTGTACAGAGCGGCCTTCGCGGTTTCAATCACTGTGCGAACCGGAATCTTGCACACGACGATCTCGACCTCAATCTTCGGCAGCAGGGTGGTTTCCATCTCAATGCCGCGATAGTATTCCGGCCGGCCCTTCTGCATTCCGCAGCCCAATACCTGGGTAACGGTCATGCCGGTTACGCCGATTCCGTCCATAGCGGTCTTGAGCGTCTCAAACATGCTCTGCTTGGTAATAATCGCAACTTTGCTGATCTTCGTGCCATCCGCGCAGGGTTTGGACTGATCAACTACCGGCACAGCCTGATGGACAGGCACAGCGGGCGCAGCGGTTTCCTGCAAGATGCCGATGGGGATTTCGCCCTGGCTGAGCATGGGCATGAAGTCCGCATAGCTGCTGATCAGTCCGTGCTCCTCAATATCCAGACCGCGGACTTCCTCCGTGGCGGATACGCGCAGCCCCACGGTTTTCTTGATGACCCAGAATACAATTGCCATCATGACCACCACATAAGCCAGTACGGAAGCCACGCCCAAAGCCTGCACACCAAGCATGTGGAACCCGCCGCCGTAGAACAGGCCGCCATTTGTGGCGAAAAGACCCACCATCAGGGTGCCGCCAGCGCCGCACAGACCGTGCACCGCAATCGCGCCGACCGGATCGTCAATCTTAACAACCTTGTCAATAAACTCAACGCCGAACACTACCAGGAAACCGGCGATCAGGCCGATAAAGAACGCGCCTACGGGATCCACCGCGTCACAACCCGCGGTAATGGCCACGAGACCGGCCAGCGAGCCGTTCAACGTCATCGAGACATCGGGTTTCTTGTAGCGGACCCACGTAATGATCATCACGGCGCAGGTAGCGGTTGCGGCAGCCAGGTTGGTTGTCATAAAGATATTGCCCGCCAGCGTTGCCGCGGCGCCTTCGATTGCCAGCGTAGAGCCGGGGTTGAAGCCGAACCATCCGAACCAGAGGATGAACACGCCCAGCGCGCCCAGCGTGAGGCTATGGCCGGGGAACGCATGCGATTTGCCGTCCTTGTCATACTTGCCGATACGGGGCCCAAGCATCGCCGCGCCTACCAGCGCCGCCGTACCGCCTACCATGTGAACCGCGGTCGAACCGGCAAAGTCATGAAAGCCAAGTTGGGCCAGCCAGCCGCCGCCCCAGATCCAGTGGCCGCTGATCGGATAAATCACCAGAGAGATAATCGCGGAATAAATACAATAGCTGATAAATTTCGTACGCTCGGCCATCGCTCCGCTGACAATGGTCGCGGCGGTGGCCGCGAATACGGTCTGGAACATCACAAAAGTAAATTTTGAGAGGTTCGCCGGAATGGAAAACATGTCGCCGCTCATCAGCAGGCTGAACGAACCAATCAGACCGCCGTTGTCTTTGCCAAACATGAGAGAAAAACCGATGACCCAGAACACCACCGACCCGATCGCGAAATCCATCAGGTTTTTCATGATGATGTTGCCGGCGTTCTTCGCCCTTGTAAAGCCGGTTTCCACCATTGCGAAACCTGCCTGCATGAAGAAAACCAGCGCGGTAGCGACCAGCACCCAGACGGTGTCCATGCTTGATACGGTTGATACGATCGACTCCATTGCTTCTCCTCCTTATTTTGGGTATTAAAAAACAAGCCTGCCATCCGTTCATCGTTGAACGCTGGTTTGCCGTTTGGGGAATCGCTTCCCAGTTGCGGCGCAAGCTTGTTCTTTGATCCAAGATAGTGGGGAGCGTCACATCGTTGTGCGCTCCGGATGGGGCATCCGTCAGCCCCGCGACTTTCTTCACGGAAGTGGGCGCATGGGCCACTTCCGTGAAGAAAGCGTTCGGTTAACGTGCCGGATTCGGCGACGCAACTGATTATACGTACATCAGAATATCCTGATAGGTCGGCATCGGCCAATACTTCTTGGCTACAATGCCTTCCAGGGCGTCCGCGTGTTTGCGCAGTTCTGTCATTGCGGCGATGATCGCATCCCTGCAGTAAGCGGCCTGCTCAAGCATGCCTTTTTCGCTGTTCTGTCCGGCGATCGCCTTGTCCAGCGTTTCAATCGCCGTATACAGGGCGTCGGTCTGAGCGCTCAGCTTGGTCAGGATCGCTTCTTCGGCTTTCAGTGAGATCGCGCTGGAAACGCTCTTTTTCAGTTCCGCTTCCTTCGCTACTTCTTTGGTGTATTCCAGCACGGCGGGCAGGATCATCCTGCGGGCCATATCGGACATGCACGCCGCCTCAATGTTGATCACTTTAACGTAGTTTTCCAGCTTGATCTCATAACGGCTGTGTACTTCGGACTCGGAGAATACGCCGTGCTTGATAAACAGGTCAATATTCTTCTTGGCAATGTAGCTGGGCAGCGCGTCCACAGTCGTTTTCAGGTTCAGCAGACCGCGTTTCTCCGCCTCGGTGATCCAGGCGGGGTCATAACCGTTGCCGTTGAAGATAATCCGTTTATGCTCGCGCAGTACCCGCCGGATCAGCGTATTGAGAGCCGCGGTAAAGTCCGTCGCTTTTTCCAATTCATCAGCGAATTTTTCGAGGCTTTCGGCGATGATGGTGTTCAGCACCACGTTCGGGCCACTGATCGACTGGGAGGAGCCCAGACTGCGGAACTCAAACTTGTTGCCGGTAAACGCGAAGGGTGACGTACGGTTGCGATCCGTAGTATCTTTGGGGAACTTGGGCAGGATGTGCACGCCCAACCGCATCTGTTCGCGTTCACGGCTCTTATAAGCGCTCTCGTTCACGATGGATTCGATGATCGCATTCAGTTCCTCGCCCAGGAAAATGCTGATGATCGCAGGCGGGGCTTCGTTAGCGCCCAGACGATGGTCGTTGCCCGCATACGCGATGGACACGCGAAGCAGATCCTGATAATTGTCTACCGCTTCAATCACTGCCGTAAGGAACAGCAGGAACTGCGCGTTCTCGTTGGGCGTGTCGCCCGGCTCCAGCAGGTTGACGCCGGTATTGGTAGACATGGCATAGTTATTATGTTTGCCGCTGCCGTTGATTCCGTCAAAAGGCTTCTCATGCAGCAGGCAGACCAGACCGTGCTTGTCCGCGACGCGTTTCATCATTTCCATGGCAAGCTGGTTATGATCCGCCGCGATATTCACGGTGGCAAACACCGGCGCCATTTCGTGCTGCGCGGGCGCAACCTCGTTATGCTCGGTCTTGCTGTATACGCCCAGCTTCCACAGTTCTTCGTTCAGTTCTTTCATAAACCCGGCCACACGGGGACGGATCGCGCCGAAGTAATGATCATCCAACTCCTGGCCCTTGGGCGGTTTTGCGCCGAAAAGGGTACGGCCGGTGTTGATCAGGTCGGGGCGCTTTTTATAATCTTCCTTGTCAATCAGGAAATATTCCTGCTCCGGGCCTACCGTGGGGAATACATGCTGCACATCCTCGTTGCCGAAGAGTTTCAGCACACGCAGCGCCTGCTTGTTGAGCGCCTGCATGGAGCGAAGCAACGGGGTTTTCTTATCCAGCGCCTCGCCGCCGTAGCTGCAAAACGCGGTGGGAATGCACAGCGTGCCTTCTTTAATGAAAGCGAAGCTGGTGGGATCCCACGCGGTGTAGCCGCGAGCTTCGAACGTGGCGCGTAAACCGCCGCTGGGGAACGAGCTTGCATCCGGCTCGCCGCGAACCAGTTCTTTGCCGCCAAACTCCAGCAGAACGCTTCCATCCACCTTTGGGCTGATGAAAGAATCGTGTTTTTCAGCGGTAATGCCGGTCATCGGCTGGAACCAGTGCGTGTAATGGGTTGCGCCCATCTCAAGGGCCCAGTCCTTCATCGCGTTGGCGACCACGCTCGCGATCGCGGGGTCCAGCGAGCGCCCCTCTTCGGTCGTCCGTTTCAGGGCCTTGTAGGTTTCCTTGGGCAAGCGCTTCTGCATGACAGCGTCGTTGAATACGCACTCTCCAAACTTCTCGCAAGAATTTTTCACGTGCTGTCCCTCCTGTGTATTCTGGCCTTACAACCGTTGGAAATACGACAAACGGCGCTGATGGAATGCTAAACAATCCACAGCGCCGTTGCTGTATGGGTGGAGTATATACCGCAAACCCGAACGTGTCAAGCCCAAATCTGTATTTCGGTTGTATTTCACCACCCCCTGCGCCGTGCAGGGATTAGGCCGCGGGGCTTACCGAGGGCGTGTCTGTTGCCTCGGCAGGATCGGGCGTGGCGGTCGCGTCGGTTGGCGCGGCCAACGTCGGCACATTGGTTGGCGCGACCGTTATCGGAGTTGCCGCTGCATCCGGCACGGCAGACCCTTCCGGCGAAACCGTGGCATCCGGCGCGGTGGACGCATCCGTTGAAACCGTTGCGTTCTGTGCGGTGGGCAGCCCTACGTAAGGCAGGAACAGAAGGCCGCCTTTCACCCCTGCTTGTGCCAGCAGTACCTGCAACGTGCTCTCGTCCATGTTGTCCAGCGCAATCGCGTTCGCCGTATCCACAGGGTCGAGGGTCCATTTGCTCTTGGTTTTTCCGTTAAGCGTCAGCTTAAACACTTCCGGCAGTTGCTCGCTGGACACCACGACGGTGATGTTGGCTTCGGTAGAAGCATTTTTCGCCTGGCCGCTGGTGAACACGCTGTCTGCCAGAATATCAATCGGCGGGAACACAACATATTCCGCTTGCTGATCCGTTGTCGGTAAGGCTGTTTCGTCCTGATCATTCTCCGGCGTGTATTCCGGAGTAAGTGAGAACTCGATATGCCGGGTCACGGTGTCCTTTCCCGACTCATCTGTACCCAACTTCTTTTCACTGGTCAGGGTAAAGGCAGTCGAGAACGTTTTGGCCCCGGCTTCTGCACCCGACTGCGAATTCACTTCGTACGTTTCGGTTCCCTGAGGTTCCCGTAGCAGCGTGCCCTGATAGACAGTAGTCCCGGTCAGGGTGGAGTAGGTCTGGTATTTCAAGCGGAGCAAACGCGTGTCCGTCTGCAGTTCCAAGGTATTCTCATCCGGCACATCGCCCGCGCCACGGCTGCGGTCATAACGGATCGTCGCTTTACCACCGCGGCTGTCGTACAGCGGAAGCGCCAGGGAGAGCGCCAGCGTATCTCCCTTCAGGCTTACGGTACGGGAAATGGTGAGATCACTGTCGATGGGCAGCATATCAACCGTATAGAAATAGTAATTCTGTTGAGCCGGATCCAAAAACTGCGAAATATCTTCTTCCGGTAAAAGCGCTTTCAGAGCCTGAAGCATCGGTTCATCGGCCAGCAGATCCATCACCATCTGCTTCAGCTGAGCTTTAACAGCCGTGGCGGGTATGCTGTAGTCCACCTTCATGGTGGCTGTGCCATCCTCAGTCTTGCCAAGCACGGCATCCTGCCGATATCCCTCCAGCCAGAGATCAACCTTGGTTGAATATGGCTCCAGCAATTCCGACAGTTTCGACGTATCCGCACCGATCACGCGATTGGCCAGCTTCAACGCGAACGCCGTCAGCCCCGGCAAACTGGTCTGATTTACCAGATCCTTCGCTGCGCCGCCGATCGCCCCCGCCGCCTGCGCGCCGTCCGCCGCAGCCGTCTCCGCCTGAGCATCCAGCGTATACCAGCCGTCTCCCAACAAAGAGCTGGTCATTGCCAGCAGCCCTCCGTTCAGGGAAAACTCCGCTGTGCCCAGCGATTTCTCCCCATCGGTAAAGGCAAGGGTCATGCGGTTCTCCGCAGTAGCGTTTGTGGCCGCGTCCGGTCGCGCATAAATATAACTCACATCAAAAGTAAGAGGTTTAAGGGTTGTAAAGGCATCGCTTTCGCGGCCAGCCGCAGCATCGGACTCCACGGTCAGCGTACCCTGGAAGCCGCTTCCCGCTTCCAATTGCTTTATCAGCTTCTGTTCCACCGTGTAATCCAGGTTGTCAGTCGTATCCGCTCCAGCGCAGGTTACGAACAGACCCGCCGCCATGACACATGCCAGCACGCGCTTCGCAAACCGTTTCATAAACACCCTCCTTTACCCTGTACAGCCCTGTAGTCTTCCGGCGTTCTCTTACAGCGCGCCCAACAGGGCTTCGAACGCGGCGTAGTCCTGATCCGTCATTCCGTCCTTCAGCAGCGCCCGGTCCTCCTCCGGCAGCGCAGCCACAGCCAGCACCATTTTACCGGCCAGATTCTGGGCCGCCTCTGCCAGCAGGCTTTGCAGTATTTCCGTACTCGCATCGTCCAGATCGATGTTTGTCTCCGCAGACGGCACCGTGTATGTCTTCATGCCTTCCGGTGACGAACCTACCAGATATTCCGTCCCAGCGTTTGGTGTCGTTGTTACCTGCGGCGCATCCGTTGCAGTCGCTTCCGTATACTGCTGCAACGAGCTGGCAGGAACTGCGGAGGCCGTCGGTTCCACGGTCTGCGAGGCCGCCGGGCTGGCGACATTCGCTTTCCCCTCCGCTTTCAGGCCGCTTCCGTCCCACGGTGCGAAAGTCCAAATCAATTCGGTCACGATTCCGCCGTTCCCTACCGTTTTACTATCCGCTGTGCCCGTAAGGGAGCGGGCATTGCCCGAAGTTGCGAACGTGATATCTGCTTCGGTTGAGGAACCGCCTGTCGTGGTCTCCCCATTTTCAATATGAGTGGTGTTGCTCCCCACCGTTCCTTTACAGCTCAGCGTGCCTTTTTCATCCCGGTTACCGGTCAGCTCTATTGAAGCTTCAACCGTGTCGGTGATCTTATTACGTTTCAGGGCCGTTTCGGATTCTGATTGGATACCAAGACGGTCGCTTTTATTCTCCTGGGTAAGGTTCGCGGTGATAACACGTTTGTCCGTTCCGCCGGATGTTTTGGATACCGAGAACTGATACAGGTCCTTGCGCTCCAGTCCGTTCGTCGAAAATGCCCACTGAAAAGCAACCTTGCGTTTACTTTTATCCGGCATGGCCGCGTTGCCTTTTAAATACACACACAGGTCCTGATGATCAGCGTTTCGATACAGAGCGACAACAAACCCTTTTTCAAATGTCATCTGGGCGATTTCCGCCCGGTACGCGGTGTCCATCCCGCAGGCAAGCACCGCCTTCAACTGCTCTGTCAGGCTCTGGCTCTGCTCCGTGGTCAGTTTGGCTACAAGGCTGTAACTCCCCTTACCAATCCCCTTAATATTATAATTGGCCTTTTTCTCTGTTGTATAGGGCTGGATCGCATTTGTGAGCGCCTGATAGCATTGCTGCAGCTCCGCCACCGCATCCAGCGCGGAGAAAGCAGAAGCAGGGTCGGCCACCGTATCGGCCGCCTTCCGGTCTGTTTCATCCGGTGCGGTCAGCAGGTCGGCAGGCGGTTGTTTTGCCGACGTCAGGGTACGGTTGGGCAGCAAAGATGTCGTCAGGGTATATGCGCCGCTCTGCAGGCGTTCCGACCAGCTTGCAAGCACTTGACTGTCGACCGCGATCTGCGCGTCGGTTTGACTGTCATTCCCGGTAAAATTCAAAGCGGTGTTGACTGTCACATGTTTCAGCACACCGTTGAGCAGCGTTACAGTCGCATCGTCAAACGGTAATAATTTTTTAATCTGAAGCGAAGCCGCAAACTGTACCGAAGGCATATCCTTCAGCCAGCGGGACAGCGCCGTATCCAGCGTGGTAATATCCGCCTGCGCGGGCAGGCAACATCCTGCGATGAGCACGAGGCATAAAACAATGGAAAGCAAACGTCTGGTCAATTTGATTCCTCCTGTTCTGCCCGGGTAAAGAGCGCCTGTAAAAGTGATTTCTGCTCTTCTGTGGTACCCGCGGTGTTTAAAACCCGGCGCATAGCCGCCGCCCCGCGGACGCCAGCAATATAATGCCCGATATGCGTACGCATTTCCGCAACGGTCAGCCTTTCCCCTTTATATGCCACCATGCGGTCAATGTGTTCCAGTGCCGTTGCCAGACGCTCCGCAGGCGAAATCTCTGTCTCCGGTTCGCCGCCAAGCCGTTGCCGGATTCGGCGAAAAAGCCATGGGTTTCCCATCGCGCCGCGACCTGCCAGCAGTCCGGAACAACCGGTTTCCTCCAGCGCCCGTACAGCGTCATCCGGGGTAAACACATCGCCGTTGGCGATCACGGGAATTCCCACCTGTCGCGTGATGGCCGCAATTGCTGCGTAATCGGCGTGGCCCCCATACATCTGCGCGCGCGTGCGGCCGTGAATGCAAATCCATTTCAGCCCCAGCTCCTCCGCAGCCCTGGCCAGAAGCAGCGCGTTCATGCTGTCCGCATCGTACCCGAGCCGTGTTTTAACCGTAACCGGCAGAAAGCTGTGCGTTTTCACCGCATCCATAATTTTCACGGCCAGCTCCGGTGTGCGCAGAAGCGCGCTTCCTTCTCCGCCCGAGGTTACTTTGCGGGCGGGACAGCCCATGTTCAGGTCAATCGAAGTGAACCGGCCCAGTTCGCAGGCGCGCGCGGCGGCTTCCGCCATCACCACCGGGTCCTTACCGAACAGCTGCACCGCCGTATTGTACTCCTCCGGCGCGGTCGACAGCAGAATCTGATAGGCAGGATTATTGGGCTTGGCGCACATCCAGCCGACTGCGCTGACCATCTCCGTACAGGCATACTGCGCGCCCATCCGGTAGCAAAGAACCCGCATGGGCTGGTCGGTCACGCCCGCCATGGGCGCCAGTCCGATCAGCGGAAGGGGTTTTACCTTTTCCTGCAAAGTACTCATGCCCGACGGGACGCAAGAGGGAATGCAGCAACGCAGCCCTGCGTATCCGCGTATGGGAGCAAAGTCAGCTCGTACGCTTCCCCCATGCCGCACCCCTGCGGCGGCGGCATCATTACCCCGTTGCGTGTACGCCACTCCTCCACAGCACAGGCGTCTACCCGCACACGGGGGCGGCCGTTTTCCCAGTCTGCTTCCATCGCAGCTTCTTCGTCCAGCGCGTATTGCCATGCGGCGGCTTCGTCCGGCACCGGAAGCGCCATCAGCAATGCCCCGGAATAGACACTCACGCTGCCACGGAATCCATTTTCCAGAAACGGCTTGCAATCCAAAGTCAGGGCAACGGTGTCGCCCGTTTTAAACAAGCGCCGCAAGGTAAACAGTTTCCCGCTTTCCGCGGTTTGGGGCCGTTCGCCGTTTACTGTTACGGAAGCGCCCCGCGCATAAGCCGGCACACGCAGAGAAAGGGTAAATTCCGCCGGTTGCCGGGTTTCCAGCGAAAGGGTCAGCGTATTTGCCGATTGCTGTGCCGTCAGGCGCACGGGCGTGCCATCCATCCGGGCCAGGCAGCAGCCTTCATACGGCAGCATCATGACAAGTTCATCCTCGCTCCTGAGCATCCATATGGAACGTCGCACGGCGTAGAGCGCGCGTAAAAGCGCCGTGCTCTGCTCTGGCTGCGCAGGGGCGGGAGCATGCTCCGGATTCCCGGGAAAACTGTTGACCGCCTGTGATGCGCAAACGCCTTCGTCCCGCAGGATCGCCGCCAGCGCGTTTTCCACGATGCGCTCCATGCGTTCCGCAAAGCTGAGTTCTCCGCTGGCCTCCAGCAGGTCGTGAAGCGCCTCCAGTTGGGCGCACACAGAAAGCAGGTCGGTATCGCGAGCGGGATCCCGCCCCGCCAGATAGGGGTCTGAGGAATAAGCGCCGTGCGGCATCCCATGATAGCGCTGTAATGCCGAAATCCCGGCCTTGGCCGCCCCGGCATCCCGGGATGAGCCGGTAAACATCGCCATCAGCGCTGTAATCGCCAGCGCATCCGCCGTAAGCGCGCCGGTTCCCAGCATCCGCATGCGGCGGAAATACTGCGAAGCCTCATCCATAGCGTCATCCGCCACAGGTTCCGGCGTAAAGGGTTTCAGGAACGGAAAGGAGTGGAACATACCCGACACGTCCGGCAACTGCGCGCGCAAACGCTCCATCAGTGTCAGTAGAAACCGCTGTCCCGTACGCCGATACAGCTCTGAAGACACCCGCATCACATCCGCGCCCACGGGCATCAGCATATTCTCAGGTATGTTCGGCATCGCCGCCTGAAACGCGCGCATCGCGTCCAGAACATTGACCATCGCCGCTTTATCGCGCGCCGCCGAGGCAATCATCAGCCCGGCATGCACTGCATCGATGAAATCCCGTGGCCGCGCGGGCAGATAGGCAATCGCTGCCGAAAGGTTCGGCATGGGCGGCAAATCATCGTACCCGCTCAGTTTGGTTGCCAAAGCCGCATCCAGCGGGGAAAGCGCGGCAAGATCCACCGTCCCCAGCGCACGACGGATCATCTTTTCCAGGGTTCCTTCCGTATGCACAGCGTTATCCGGCAAGGCCACACAGGCAAGGTCCGCCAACGGGGCGCGGCAAAAGGAGTCGTAGGTGGGCATCGTTCCATCCATCCTTAAAAGCTGATCCGCTCAGCCGATATTATTGGCTATTCTACAACATTATATATCGTTTTTCAGGTGCGTCAACCCTTACGACCCCGTTGTTTCAGGCATGAACCGTTCCGACGCCCCGTGGTATCGACAACACGCGGTCAACCGTGTATAATGGGCGCGGCGGTCAACGCCATGGAGGAGGAGTTTCCATGATACGGCACATCGTGATGTTCTGGCTGAAGGAAAAAGATCCGAAGGTGATGGAAGATACCGTTGCACTCATCAAAGGGATGGAAGGGCGCATTCCCGGGATGCTGACGCTGGATGCGGGCGCGGACTTTTTAAGCAGCCCCCGCAGCTGTGACCTGTGCCTTTGTGCAACCTTTACCACCCGCGAAGCGCTGGAAGTCTATCAGACTCATCCTGTCCATTTACCGGTGAAAGCGCATATGCACGCCATTATGGACCATTCCGCCAGTGCCGACTACGAGGTGCCGCAGGCGTGAGCACAGCGGCAAAAAAACAGCAGGGCCGTTTATGGGTGCGTCTGATTCGCGGACACCGCGCTGTTCGTGACCTTACTTTGCCCTGTCTGGCGAACGATCCGCTGTCCGCGCTGCGCGAGGCGACGCATGATCTGGATTTATCCATGCCTGTCTGGCTGCCGCGCCATCAGACGGACTGGAATGAATTTCGCCTGACCCGTTTTACGCAGGATCATTTTATCGATCCGATTGATTTTGACCGAATGGAGATCACCTATATCGCGCCTGACGAAGAACGCAAACCGCCACGCTTCACCGAGTAAGGAGGATTCCCGTGCGGGAAAGGCAATCGCTTTTCCGGGCGTACTGCGACGCCTGGCTGAAACGGGACGGTTCCCGTCTGGGGGATTTCTTTGCGGATCATGTGGTGTATATTGAAAGCGACGGGTCCCGGTACGAGGGGCTGAACGCTGTACGCGACTGGTTCTCAGGTTGGATGCTTCATGGGGATGTATTGCTCTGGCGAGTGCACCGTTATACGCATCAGGGGCGCGTGATGATTGCCGAATGGACGTTTCGCTGCCGCTACAACGACACGGAAAGCCTGTTTGACGGGGTATCTGTTATGGACTTTGATAACGACGGGAAAATCATTCGTCTGCGTGAGTATGCGGGGAAGCTTCCGGGAAACTCCGCATCCACCGTTACTCAGTTGTGAACGTTCGTCATTTCCCGATTTTTTTCGTTGAAAACGGCCAAAGCATTTGAACTGCACCCCCAGAGTTAGACAGTATGGTATACTGAAATAACTTTGGGGGTG
>DAOPZG010000019.1:0-29663 GCA_035353235.1 Candidatus Limiplasma sp. | reverse complement strand
GCAGGAAGTGCTGGAATGCCTTGTACGCAACGCTTTGGAGGCGATGGAAAACAATGCCGCTCCCCCCCGAATCAAGCTTCAGGTTCTGCTTTTACAACGGTATGTGAGCATCAACATTGGCAACAACGGCACCCCCATCGCGCGCAAACAGTGGAACGCGATCTTCGATCCATTCTACACAACCAAATCCACCAAAAGCAACTGGGGCCTCGGGCTGGCGCTCTGCCGGAACGTCGTTTCGCTGCATCGCGGGCGCATCTGGGTGGATGAGGAGCCTGATCGGGGCGTAATGATGACGGTCTTTCATATCGTTTTGCGGAATGCCGACTGACCCGGAACATCACGAATCAAACACCCGCCGAAAGAGTAACAGACCGGGAAAGGCGCGCCGCAGTCAGCGGCGCGCCCGTATGTTTTTTCCCCATCTTCAGCGTGAATAAAGATCAGTCCACTCCCAAAATCAACAGAGAGCAGGAAAGGATCGCATACCGGCCATCCGGTAAAACCCAGGCCGGCATACTGTAGCAGGACTCCATCAGCAGTTTCGCCACAGACGCGAACGGTTGGCCACCGTCGGACGCCCATACCTGGCTATCCATGGAGAAAAGAATGCGGTCGTTCGTTGGGTCATAGGTCAGACCGCCAACGCTTTCAAGCCCTTCGCGCGTCCGGTCGGGGAACGGCACGGTCAGCGGCAGGTCCTCCAACGCGCCCGTAGCCATATCCAAAGTGCTTAAGATCATGGATGACGAATCTCCGTGTCGAACCAGCAGGAAGAACCCCGGTTTGTACAGGCAGCAGCCGACCGCGGTCTTCGTTTCCAGTATGTCGAGTTTTCCATTGGAAAGATCAAAACGCACCAGGATCATATTATCGCTGTACGTCGCCGTCGGGTTGCTGTAATCGCCAAAGATATAGAGCTTCCCATCCGATACAAACGACTGGTTCGGCACAACGTTGAGCATGATCGTATCGCCCTGGAACAGCCCGGCCGTATCCAGCGTCTGCGCCGCCCAGGTAATCCCCTGTTCCGTAATCTGCCCGTATCGCCCGCTCAGCGTGTTATACCCCCATAACGCGCCATCGCCCGCGGCAATGTACTCCACCGCGCCGGTCAGCGCGGTCTGGTCGTCCGTATAAAGCGCTTTCAGCGGTTGATCCCGCCATTCCTCCTTCCACTCCGGCACGGCAGGCAGCGGAGACGAATACCGTTTCGGCTGTGCGTCTCCGGGCTTCCACGCATAGATCGTATCCCCCAGATACCCATAGAACACATCATTTAAAACTGCTACTTGCCCCACGCCAAACGGTGTTCCCGGTTTGGGGTTGAGCGGTTCGCAAAAGGCATCTCCGAAAACCTCCTCGTCTCCGGACAGGGCGATCGCCGAGCCCGAAAAAACAACCGCGATACACAGGACAAGCCCGAGGAAACGGAAAAGATGTTTCATTTTATCCCCCCTGTGGATTCGTTCTTTTATGGTCAGGCAGAGGCGCGGCGTTTTCCGGATTCGGCTTTAGCGAACCGGGAAGATGCAGGCTATTTCGCCTCCAGATACAGCATCCGCATTTTCTGGTCCAGCTCCCGTAAAAAACCATCCAGATCAACAAGGCCGTCGGTATATCGCTGGTAAAGGCTTTCGAGCTGCGCAAGCATCGCGCTTCCATCCGGCGTGATGTAGGGATTGTCTTCATAAAAAGAGATGGAGGGCGCAAAGCTCCTGTAAGATTCGATGGCGTTAGGACTGATCTGCCACCTTTGTTTTTCAAGGGTCTGCAATCCGGCCTCCACCGAAGCCAACTGGTCTTTCAAACCGGCGAATTGCGTGCCTTCGGCTGTTTTGAGCGATGCTTTGATTTCATCCCGCTGCTTCTCCAGTTTCTCGGCGCTTGCCGCATACCCTTCGCGCTCCAGCGGTTCGTTATCGTCCGGATGCGTCGCACAGTAGGTAACGGGATTGTTCTGCTTCCGCGCGGCGTACTCCAGATACCGGATGGCGAGTTCCTTATGCTGTGAATACGGATTCACGAACCAGACGATCATCTCCCCCGGAATCTGGGATTGCTCCCCCTGCGAAAAGACGAGCGCGGGCATATCCGTATAGATGCCCTCCGCCTCGCTGTCGTCCGGGTCGGTTGCCGTCGCGGCCGGGTCCAGCAAAACATTATTAAACCCGGCCGTGATGAAAATATCTTCTTTAGGAATATATTGTCCGTCCCCCAGAAAAGCGGTGTTCCGTCCGTTCTCACTGCGGGCATCCCGAACCTGTTCCAGCTTTTCCAGAGCGCCGCGCAGCACAGGCGAACTGATATCCACGGGGGTATCGGCCTGCCCGTATTGCTGGGCATAGGCGTTCATCAGCTTGCGGATCCAATAGGCATGATCGAAATCCCCCGCGAAAGCAAGGTCGGGATATTCATCCGCATAGGTCGTTTCCCATAACAGCATGGCGTCCAGAAACTGGTCGTAGGTCGCGGGCACGGGCGTATCGCCAAAAACCTGCTTCCATAACGTGTCGTTCACCTGCCAGTGATCCAGAAGAAGCTTGTACGGATACGCCACGGGATTTCCGGCTTCGTCGGTAATCGCGTGCTGAATGTTTGGGTACATGGTCAGGATATCCGAGGTCAGCACTTCGGAAGCGTTCAGTTCCGCCGCATACCCTTTCTTCACGATGGCGCTGAACGTGTTGTTTGCGAAAGTCGCGTACAGGTCGGCCGTCTGGTCGCCGGTCACAAGGGCCTGAGCGATTTCATCCGCCGACAGCAGGTGTGTTTTAAAATCAACGGAAATATTCGGGTTTTCGCCGGCAAAGCTCTGGTAAACCGTATCGTCCATGCAGCCGGAAACGCTCAGCGTTTCCGGAGCGGCGATGACCGCGCCGACGTTTCGCACATATAAGCAGTCGGAACACAGGGCATATCTTCCGTCGTCCAAAGCAAACGCCACCGTTTCGCCCGTCATGTCCGGCACGGGCACAATGGCCACGGAAGCATACGCCTGGCCCTCCGCCGCCTTCCAGACCTGGCTTTGATTGGTAAAAAGCAGGCTGTCGGACGCCGCATCGTAGACAAGCCCCCCGATGGGCTTGTCACTGGCGCTGGAAAACGGTTGGAAAGCGGATGGGCTGATTGCGCCTGTGGACAAGTCCATCACCTCCACCGACCAGACGTTGTTCTCCGCCGATTGCAGCAGCAGAACGAAACCGGGCCGGTAGGCGCACAGCCCCTGTGCGTTCCGGATATCCAACTCGGTACAGGAACCGGTCGATAAATCGAACGCGAACAGTTGATAATTATTCTGGGGATATACCCCGTTATCCAGCGCAAGACAGGTATACAGAACGTTGTTGGATACGAAAGCGTTCACGACCCGCAGCGGCCAGGGGTTCTCATCCGGCATCAGCGGGCTTACGTCCAGCCGCACCGTGCCCCATTGGATGCCCTGTTCTGTTACCTTACCCACCTTGCCGATCAGGGCGTTCACCCCCCACAGCGCGCCGTCGCCCGCCGCCAGAAAGCTGACCGTTTCATCCCAGCGTGCCTTTTCATCATCCGGTAAAGCGCCGTAGGCAACCGAGGCGGGTTCTGGACACTCCGGCAACCGGCAGAACAGGCGTGGGTTGCTCTCGTTGATACGCCATGCGTATACGGACGCGTCGTCCAGGCAGGCATACAGCGTATCGTTAAGCATCACGATCTGCCGGATGGTGAACGAAGCAGGCCCATCCAAAGAGGCAATCTGCGTTTGGGTAAACAGTTCGGCATCCTCCGGTTCCGTTCCCGCCGCCAGGCTCGGCAGGCAGGTAAAAAGCAGGCAGCAAATAACCGCCAGCGCAATGATTTTTTTCATCACAAGCCTCCCTTTCTCTGTCTGTTATGATAAACGGATCAAGACATCCTTCCATTTCATATTTCTCCATATCATATCATTTTTATCATATATTGTTTTTCTTTTTCTACGTATTCCGTCTGCACTTCGGTCCGGGGAGAATCTTCTGAATTTTGATGAACTCCCTGACTCCCGCGGTTTACGCCCTTCCCCCGCTATGGTATACTGTCCGTAAGCGCTTTGCTCGGATGTCATGAAGGCATCGTACTCCCGTGAACGGGGGTCAAGGCCGCACGACAGACGAAAGGATGACGATTTCCTTGCGAAAAACCGATGTAACCCGCCTTACCCTGAGTGCTTTATTCCTCGCGCTCGCGCTTGCGCTGCCCTTCCTGACCGGTCAGATTCCCCAGCTTGGGTCGGCGCTGCTGCCGATGCACCTGCCGGTGCTGCTGTGCGGCATGATCTGCGGCTGGCCGTGGGGGCTGGCCGTGGGGCTGATCTGCCCGTTGCTGCGCACGCTGCTGTTCGGGATGCCTCCGCTGATGCCCACCGCTATCGCCATGGCCTTCGAGCTGGGCGCGTACGGCGCGTTCGCGGGCCTGCTGTATACCCGCTTTGCCCAAAAACCCGCGCGGGTTTACCTCGCGCTGATCGGCGCGATGCTGCTGGGCCGCGTGGTGTGGGGGCTGGTCAGCTGGGGCCTGTACTCGCTGATTCTGGCCAAACCCTTTACCATTGCCCTGTTCCTGGCGGGCGCGTTCGTAAACGCCTGGCCCGGTATCCTTGTTCAGCTGGTGCTGGTGCCGCTGGTTGTGGTAGCGCTGGAAAAGGCGAAGCTGCTGCCGCTGGGCCACGCCAAAGCCGCCTGAGACCATCCAGACACCTCATCATCAAACCAATCCGCGCCGCCCGTTCGGATGCCATGAAGGGTCCCGGGCGGCCCTGTCGCGCTCCCCGGAGGGGCGCGGCCTCCCGGTACAAATTCGCATACAGACGGGGTGAACCCATGCATTCGGATTTTCTGCTGCAATCCCTGGCCAACCGCCCGGAGGTACGGGCACAGGACGCGATCAAATTCCTGTACCAGAACGCTTTCGGCTGCGGTCATCTGCTGCCGGATGAAGCCGCGTGCGTACAGTATATCAGTGAAGAATTGGCGCAGTCGGAGCCGGACGCGTCCGCGCCAGCCTTCGAGCCGCTGGGAAACGGGCTGTGCCGCCTCAACCTGCGTTCGTCCACTGTACGCCTTCTGCCGCCGGAACGGATCGCGCGGATGATGCGGACGACGGAAGCGCATTTTACCGGTTCGGAAACCATTTTTCAGGACAACCTGCAACTGTTACGGGAATGTGCCGCGCGTTTCGGCGCGGATCAGCCGTCGCAGGGCAACGCACCGCGCCTGTCCTTTACGCTCGCGCAGCTGGAAGCCGCCCTTGCCGACTGGAAACAGTCCGGCGGCCTGCCCCGGCACAGCGAAGCTTACCGGAACGCCTGCCGCCCCGCGTATCGCGTGGTGCTGCGCCGCTACGGCGACACGCTGTCGGCGCTGGTCGCGCTGGAAGAATCGCGGCAGGCCAACGGCAAAGCCGTTCTGGTGCTGGATGGAGACTGCGCGGGCGGAAAAACAACACTGATCGACCGGATCGCGCCACTGTATGACTGTAACGTTCTCCATATGGATGACTTTTTTCTGCCGTATGCCCTGCGCACGCCCGATCGGCTGGCCCAGCCGGGCGGCAATGTGCACTACGAGCGGTTCCGTGCGGAAGTGCTGACCGGGCTGATCGCGGGCGGGCCTTACGGCTTCGGCGCGTTTGACTGCCATACCGGCGAAACCATCCGGCAGGCTGTACAACCCAAGCCGGTTACGCTGATTGAGGGAAGCTATGCGCTTCACCCGGCGTTTGAGGCCGATTACACAAAGCTGCACGCCGTGCGCGCACTGCTGACCGTACCCCCTGCGCAGCAGCGGGCGCGGATATTGCGCCGTAACGGCCCGGACCTTCTGAAGCGTTTTGAAACCGAATGGATTCCCCTTGAAAAACAGTATTTCGAGGCGTATCATAAAACGCGGCAGGATCAGCTGATCCTGTCCGGGGCCACAGCCCCGGAAGACGAACCGAACGGGGAGGAGAACCTGCCGTGAAGGTACTGGTGATCGACGGTCAGGGCGGCGGCGTAGGCAAGGCGCTGGTATCCGCCATCAAACATATCGCGCCCGCCGTGACCCTTACGGCGCTGGGCACCAACGCCGCCGCCACCGCCGCCATGCTGCGCGCGGGCGCGGATCAGGGCGCCACGGGCGAAAGCGCCATCCGCTACCAGTGCAAAACCGCGGATGTGATTACCGGCGTGATCGGCATTCTGCACAGCAACGCCCTGCTAGGCGAAATCTCCCCGGCCATCGCCGCCGCCGTAAGCGGCAGCGAGGCGCAAAAAATCCTGATACCGCTGGACCGCTGCGGCCTGCATGTGGTCGGCGTTACCAAGCGGCCCATGGAAGAGCTGATCGCCGAAGCGGCCCAGGCCGTGGCAAGCGCGGCCAGCCAGCCCTGAGCCGTTTACCCGAAACCCAAGAAAGGAAACAAACCCATGAGCGAATGTACCCACGATTGTTCCAGCTGCAGCCAGAACTGCGACTCCCGCAAACCGGAAAGCCTGCTGGAAAAACCCCATGAGCAAAGCCATATTCAAAAAGTCGTCGCCGTATGCAGCGGCAAGGGCGGCGTAGGTAAAAGCCTCGTCACCGCCCTGCTGGCCGTACTGGCGCAGCGTCAGGGCCTGAAAGTCGGCATTCTGGACGCGGACATCACCGGCCCTTCCATCCCCAAGGCCTTCGGCCTGACCGAGCGGGCAGGCGGCAACGATTACGGCATCTTCCCCGTGCGCTCCAAAACCGGTATCGACGTGATGAGCCTCAACCTGATGCTGGAACACGACACCGACCCCGTCGTTTGGCGCGGCCCGATCATCGCGGGGGCTGTGAAACAGTTCTGGACAGACGTGATCTGGGGCGATAAGGACGTGCTGTTTATCGATATGCCGCCGGGAACCGGCGACGTGATGCTGACCGTGTTCCAGAGCATCCCAGTGGACGCCGCTGTACTGGTGACCACCCCGCAGGAACTGGTGGGCATGATCGTTGAAAAAGCGATGAAAATGATCGACATGATGCACATTCCCGCGCTGGGCATTGTGGAGAACATGAGCTACGTGCAGTGCCCGGACTGCGATAAAAAGATCGAAATCTTCGGCGAAAGCCACGTGGATCAACTGGCGGCCGCCTATCATATTCCCCACGCGGCGCGCCTGCCCATGGACCCGAAATTAAGCTCCGGCTGTGATAAAGGGTTAATTGAGCTGTTTACCGGCGCCTGGCTGGACGAGCTGGCCGAGGCGATCGCGGACGCGAAGCCCCTGCCGCGCGAGTGATGCAGAAAATGACATGTGACGAACGGGCGCAAATCGCGCTGGATTATTTCAGCCGGGGTTTCAGCTGCGCGCAATCCGTTTTTACCGCGTTCCATCAGGAAATCGGCCTGAACGAAACCGAGGCGTTGAAGCTGAGCTGCTCCCTGGGCGGCGGCGTGGGCGGCCTCAGGGAAATCTGTGGCGCGTTCACCGGGATGAGCATGGCGCTGGGCGCATTGAAAGGATACTCCGACCCGGAGGATCGCGCGGCCAAGGAGCGCCAGTACGCCCTGATCCAGCAGAAGGCGGAGCATTTCCGCAATTCCTTCGGCACCGTGATCTGCCGCGACCTGCTGCTGCAAAACGGCATCACGCCTTCTCCGGTTCCCGCAGTGCGCACTGAAGCGTATTATAAAGAGCGCCCCTGCGCCCGGTATGTGGAAGCCTGCGCCCGGTACGCGCAGGAAGCGCTGGATTCGTAAAGCCGCGTAAGTCGGCTGACCCTCCCGAAGTGAAATCACAAACGCACAGGGCGGTACCGCATGGATTCGCGGTTCCGCCCTGTGTTTTAATGATTCATTTAATCTGTGATAACGGCTTCCGATGCGCGGAAAAAATCCCGATCAATTGGAGCGGATCGGAGCGAGCTTTCTCTGCCTGCCCCGCGAGCCGTTTCCTGCGTCGGCCGCGTCAGGGGACTTCTTCGTCGCGCCTTTCGGCAGCCGTTTCCAGCCCGGAACAGTCACCCAGGTTGCCCTCCATCCAGTGCTTCCGGCACAGGCTGGTATAGCTTTCGCTGCCGCCCAGCACAATCTGCTCCCCAGTTTTTGCCACTTTACCGTCGATGATGCGGGCGTTGCAGGTGGCCTTTTTACCGCACCAGCAGATGGTTTTCACTTCCTCAATGGTATCAGCCCACGCCATCAGCCAAAGGCTGCCTTCGAAAAAATTGCCCCGGAAATCGGCCCGCAGGCCATAGGCGATCACGGGGATGTTCAGGTCGTCCACTATGTGCACCAGAACTTCCACCTGAGCCTTGGTCATAAACTGCGCCTCGTCCACGATCACACAGTCGTATTCGGTCACGTCCAGCGTTTCCAGCTCTTCCACATAGTTGCATTCGCATTCCAGCCCGCAGCGGGAAGCCACAAGATTGGCTCCATCGCGGCGATCCAGCCGGGGTTTGAGCATCAATACCTTCTGGTTGCGCTCCAGATAATTATGCCGCACCATAATCGCGTTCGCCGTTTTGCTGGAGCCCATGGCCCCGTACCGGAAATACAGTTTTGCCACGCCGAAACCCTCCCGAAGGCTTAATGTGTTAGGTAACCGATGATTGAATCGCTTTGTGGCTGCCCATGCAGAGCGCTGGCGATTGGGGTGAGAAAAGACGAAGGAATAGCGGCGCTATTTCAAGGCTTTTCGAGCACGAAGCGGCAGTACTCTGCGTTGGCAGGCGCAAAGGGTATTGATTCAGCGGTTATTTGGTAGCATAACACAGCGGAAAGCGTCTGTAAAGCAGAGGAAAAACGGGCCATCCTGTTCGCAGGCGGCCCGCAACGAGGTATTAAATTCGTGCCTGCGGATCAAAGGGCGTTTTCCGTTCAGCTCTCCGGGGCGAGTGAGCGCGCGCGCCGTGTTCCCCGCGCAAACATGCAGCAGGCACGGGAAAAGCCTGCCCGCATCAATCCAACCGCCAAAAGCTTTTTGCCAAGATCAGCGGCCGATAAAGCGCGAAACGCTGACCAGATCGGTCAGCCGGTTGGCGACCACCGTCGCGTTCTCCGGCACAGCCAGCGAACGGATCAGCGCTTCCGCCGCCCTGCGGCTGGGTAAAAGCAGTTCCGCTTCAAAGCGCGCTTTCTTGCCCGTAAGCGTCGCGCGGGCGGTATACTCCGAGGCGCTGTGTTCCGTAACCGCGCCCGGCGGCAGTGGCGTACCGTCCGCCTGCGCGAAGTCCCGGGTCGCCTGCTCCGCCAGCCCATACAGGTAGGTGGTGACACGGGAGGCGTTGATAGCGAAACGATGGATGGTCCGCCCGGCCAGCGACCGGTTCTGGGTTTCCATATGCAGGCGCACAGTGGGCAAATCCCCTTCGTGCACCGACAGGTTGATGCGGTAATCGTTGGGCCGCGCAATTTCATACGCGGCGCGCACCTGCTGGTTGCGCACCATTCTGCCGTGAAATTCCGGCGCAGCGGCCAATATCCGCGCACTCACATCCCCCGGCAGTCTCGTGCCAAACAGCGACAGCGCCTCGCGCCCGCGATCAGTCACAATCAGCTGTTCGGTCAGCGACCCGCCGCCCGTTTCCATCTCCCCGGCCGACAGCAGCTTATGCAGGCACAGGCGCATGGATACGTAATCCATCAGCTCCTGCTCCGCCACAAACGTCCACAGCTGGGTCGGGGTTACGCTGTCCAGCGTATCGACGCACAGCAGAAGCCGGAGCATGTTCTCCGTTTCGGATACCTTTCGCGGCGGGGAGTTAATCGGCATAGCGCCTCCCAATACAGCAACGGGGCAAAGCATCGCTTTGCCCCGAACATGACCCGCAAGGGGCCTGATTTGTGTTCACATGGTTGCCCGCATCCGCGGGCGAAGCCCTTAAGCCATGAAAGGCTTAATGTCGCTGAGGAGATCGTCGCAGGAATCGCTGTAAATCTCCATCGTGATGGGCTTGCTCAGGTCGAGACTGAAGATACCCAGAATGGACTTCGCATCCACCACATGGCGGCCGGCGCGAAGATCGACATCGTACGGATAACGGTTGACGATGTTTACGAACGACTTAACATTCTCGGCCAAGCTTAGCTTGATGTTGACAGACTTCATAGAATAAAGCCTCCTTTCTGATCACGCTACGGCTTTATTATACATGAGCCAAACTTGAAATGCAAGAAAGGGAAACCGGAAATGCGCAAAAAATGGTGAATTACCTGCTTTTTCGCCATTTTTCACGAAAAAATCATAGGAAAAAGAGAGGTTTTCACAAAGGTTTTTACCATATATTTCCGTATTTAATGGACATGCTGGTAAAATATCTGTCGGATGCGACCACATTGTATTTCTTTCTTTCGGTTACAGGATAAAAAGCTGTCGGAGCCGATCAAAGTAACCTTTTCTATCCTCGTTTCCGATCATCCAACCGTTGCGTCCGCTATCCGACAGACACCCTCTCCCGGTTGCCGCCGGCATTATTTTAACAGATCATTTCCCTCAGGCACGGCAAGCTGTCAGCACCAGCACCTCCGCCGCGCCCGCCTCCCGCAGTACGCGCGCGCATTCCTCCACCGTCGCGCCCGTGGTGAGTACATCGTCCACCAGCAGCACCCTGCGGCCCGCCAGCTTGTCCCGACCGGAAGCGCTCACGGCGAACGCGCCGCGGATGTTTTGCCGCCGAGCCTCCCGCCCCTGCCCGACCTGCGAACGTTTGTGGTGCACACGCTCCAGCGCGTCCGTAAGAAGCGGCACACTCACCATCTCCGCAAACGCGCCGGCCAGCACCTGCGCCTGGTTATACCCACGCTGGCGCATCCGCCTTGGGTGCACCGGCACTGCCACGCAAAATTCTGCCGTTCTCAGCGGAGCGAATGCGGCGTACAGGGCCGCCATGCGTTCCGCCAGCGGCAGGGCCGCCGTATGATCGGCGTTGAATTTAAGCCTTTTCACCAGCGCCGACGCCGTACCCGCATACGTATATGCCGACGCCGCAAACGCGACGGTGTCGTTGAGCAGCGCGGGAGCACGCCGGAGCGGCAGCGCCACACGGGCGAGCATCCTCACACAGGAGGCGCACAGTACGCCTTCCCCGGCGACCAGAGGCACACCGCACGCGTGGCAAAGGTTCCGCTGCGGGTACAGCAGGCTTAACAGCCTTTCCCATGCCCTGTTCATGCCACCGTCGCCTCCAGCCGCGCCTTCAGCGTTGTGTAACGGCGCACCACGTGATTGTTTGCCACCATCTGGGCAATTACGTCCTCCCGCCCCACCAGCACCACCAGCCGACGTGCGCGGGTTAACGCCGTATACAGCAGGTTGCGCGCCATCAGCATCGGCGGGCCGCCCACCACGGGCATCACCACAGCCGGGAATTCACAGCCCTGACTTTTGTGCACCGTCAGGCAATAGGCCAGTTCCAGCGCGTCCAGCTGCTGTTTTTGGTAGGTAACGTACCGTTCGTCGTCAAAGCATACTGAAAGCAGGTGCTCTGCGGGGTCAATACTTTCCACATACCCCACGTCGCCGTTGAACACTCCCGCCCCTTCCTCGCTCCCCGTGGATGTTTTTCGCGTGTAGGCCAGCTGATAATCATTCTTGGTCTGGATCACCTTATCCCCCACGCGAAACTCCGTCTCCCCGTGCAGCAGCGTTTCCACCCCCGGTTTCTCGGGGTTCAGCGCCGCCTGCAGCAGGCGGTTCAGGTTCAGGCTGCCGCAATCGCCCTTCTTGGTGGGACTCAGCACCTGAATGGCTCGCACCGCTTCGCGTTGCCACTCCGCTTTTGGGAAGCCCAGGTACTTGGGCAGCCGCGTTTGCAGCAGCGTGCAAATGGTTCGCGCCGCCTCGCTTTGCGAGGTCTGGCGTTCGAAGAAGAAATCGGCGCCCCTGCGGTTCAGCGTCGGCATCTGCCCCTCGTTGATCTTATGCGCGTTCACAACGATCATACTGCTCTCGTCCTGGCGGAAAATGTCCGTGAGGCGTACGCTTGGCACCACACCGCTCTGCAGCAGATCGCGCAGCACATTGCCCGCGCCCACGCTTGGCAGCTGATCCGCGTCGCCCACCAGAATCAGGCGCGTGCCCGGCAGCACCGCGCGCAGCAGCCCGCGCATCAGCGCCACGTCCACCATGCTCATCTCGTCCACAATCAGGCAGTCCGTTTCCAGCGGATAGTTTTCGTCGCGGGCGAACACGTTCTCCTCGCCGCCGTATTCCAGCATCCGGTGGATGGTTTTCGCCTCCTCCCCCGTCGCCTCGGTCATTCGTTTGGCCGCGCGGCCCGTGGGAGCGCACAGCAGAATGTCGTTATCATCTTTCAGCAGTTTTAAAATGCAGCGGATAATGGTCGTCTTGCCGGTGCCCGGCCCGCCGGTGATAATCAGCACGCCCTCTTCCACCGCGCTTTGCACCGCCTGCCGCTGGCGGGCGCTCAGGCTTAGCTCCAGTTCTTTCTCCAGCGCCGCGATCCGTTCGGGCAAGCCCGTCACCTTTTTATAGGGCCGCGCTTCCATCAGGTAATGCAGGCGTTCCGCAATCTCGCTTTCCGCCTGAAAGTAAAAAGGCAGGCACAGGCAGTTTTCCTCCTGATCCGGCAGGCGGAACGCAACGATCATCTTCGTCAGCAGCGCCTGCGTGATCTGGTTTTCCACCAGTTCCTCTTCCACATGCAGCATCCGCACTGCTCCCTGCGCCAGCACGGATTTGGGCAGATAGGTGTGGCCCCCGCCTGCCGCCGCTTCGCTGAGCAGGTAATACAGCGCCGAGCGCACGCGGAACTCGCTGTGCGGATCTACGCCCATCGACAGAGCGATTCGATCCGCCGTGAGAAACCCCACGCCATCAATGTCCGTCACCAGTCGGTACGGGTTCTGTCGTATCAGCTCCACGGCGGTTTCGCCGTAATACTTCGCGATTTTGGTAGCCAGGTTGGGGCTCAATCCGTAATTCTGTAAAAACAGCATCACCCGGCGGACGCTCATCTGCTCGGCAAAGCTCTCCAGGATCATCGCGGCCTTCTTGGGGCCGATGCCGCTCACCTCGGTCAATCGTTCCGGGTGCTCGTCCAGCACGCTCATGGCATCCATGCCGAAATGGCGAACAATCAGCTTTGCCGTGGACGGGCCGATGCCGCGAATCAGACCGGAGCCCAAATATTTTTCTACTGCCGCCGTGGAATCCGGCGGGGTGATCTCACAGGTTTTCGCGGCAAACTGTCTGCCGTAAACCGGGTGTTCGCTCCATTCGCCCTGAAATGTCACGTTCTCCCCGGAAGAAAGCTCCGGCATGGCCCCCACCACCGTCTGCTGCCCGCGGCCTACGGCAACGCGGAGCACGGTATACCCGTTCTCCTCGTTGCGAAAAGTGGTATCCAGCACAGTCGCCGTCAGTTGTTCCATCCGCTCTCCCCCGTTCCCAAGGATTATAGCACGAACGTTCCCCCCGGCACAACGCCGCCGGCCGGCTCGCGGGGGCCGACTGGTTATCCTCCCTGCGCAATGGAAAATTCATAGTTGTAACAGGAGACGGAAACGATTATAATAGAAAAGAACCTTGTTCTGACGTCCCAAAAAGCAAACCGCTCCGCTTTTAGGCGTGATTTCCCGCGTACGCCGGAAAAAAAGGTAACTTTTTTTCCAACCGAATGGAATAAACCTTGTTTTACATACGTTAACTGTTTGAATGCTCCCCGATCGACCCATACAGGTGAGTTCCCGTAACGGAACCGCCTTCGCGACCCCTGGTATGACAGGAAACGAAACATCATCAAGGAGGCTTGCCCCATGCGACAAACGAAACTGCGGTTCCTCTCAGCGCTGCTCGCGCTGGTACTGGTGCTGAGCGTCAGCTTCTCCGCGATGGCAGCATATTCCACCATCCCCTTCGGGACGGAAAGCAGCGATGTCACCTCGCTGCAAAAAGCCTTAAAATCCAAGGGGTATTACAAAGGAGAAGTGGACGGCAAATTCGGCCAGTCCACCCGTTCCGCCGTATACCGCTACCAGAAGGCCGTTGGCATAACCGCAGACGGCAAGGCCGGCAACATGACGCTGACGGCGCTGTACGACGGCCTGTCCGCAGCCAACAACATCGACAGCAAAAAAGCGCACGGCCTGGTGATGAAGAATAGTAAGACGCTGTATTACGGCTGCCGCGGCGATAGCGTAAAAAGCCTGCAGAAGCTGCTGAAAAAGGCCGGGTTCTTCAAAGGTACCGCCGATGGGAAATACGGGGACCTTACCCTTTCAGCCGTTAAGCGGTTCCAGTGGTCGGTCGGTTTAAGCGGCGACGGGCTGGCCGGCACCAAAACGCTGGATGCTCTTAAAAAAGCAACGAAAGCAAAGTAATCAAGCGTTTAAACGCTTCGCAACCAAAAGCGCCCGTTTCCCCTAAGGGGAAACGGGCGCTTTTGATCTTTTGCGGCTAAACCGCAAGCTCCCCGCCCGCCTAAACAAATCTGGGCGATACGAATTGAATCAGAGGGCTTCGGCCCGCCGATACCACCGGAAGATTTCGGTCATTCCGTAGAGAAATATTCAATCTTTCAAAGTAGCGGGAGGAAGATTTGCTTCCTTCAGCCATGCGGCGTATCGCTCTTTGGGGTAAATTTTCCGGATCATCTGAATGATAAACACATACTGTTCCTCAGTGAAAAAATCCTTGTATTTTTGATAAAGCACCCGCAGGGCCGCCAGACTTTCCGCGTGCAGGGCGTACTCGTTCAGCTTGGTAAAATTGGCAGAAAACGGGGTGAGGCAGTCAAACGCCAACCCCATCACATCGTCGGCCATCCATTCCATGTCCTTGAGCAACAGCCGTCGGGTGCTGTAGTCGTCCAGCACGACGCACATACTGCCTCCCGTGGCGCGGCTGACGCCAGCGAACAGATCGTGGTCAATCGTTTCCTTCAGTTCCTGAAACGTCTGGCGATACGGGGCGTACTCCATCACCTCATGGGCGATTTCGGCGGCGATCGGCGAAGAAGAGAGGAGCATTGTGCCAAGCCACGGGTTCAGCACCCGTTCCACATCCTTAACGTCCACAGGAATGGCCACGTACGTTTCCCCCCCATCGCCAGCTTTGATTTTCTGGGTCGGCCGCTCCCCGAGCGGCAACCTGATACCCTATCATTCTACAATTCCGTTACTTTTCCCTTGTGTACCTTCACAAATTCATCACATTTCAACGGCATGTTTCTCAGAAACCCTGATATGAAGGGGTTTATCGAATTCATAAAAAAGTTATATTCATCCAATCTGCATATTTATTCATACTAATTGCCAGTTTTTATCGTTCTTTGTTACTTTTTCCCTTTCAAACTCGATTGATTGCGTTCCGGGATTTCCACACTACTACCGATGGTAGAGAAGGTTTTCAACATTCGTTTTCCTATTCATTTTCTTTCCACATCGTCCCGCTTGTCAAACGTAACGGATTCTGTTATGATAAAGCCCGACATGGAAAAGCCCCTGACAAATCCAAACGTAAGGTTTTCCACATTGGCGACGGTCTTCGGGTGTCTCCTGCAACGGTCGCCGGATCAATTTGGATTGCATAATATACACTTTGGAAGGGTTGACGCGTCTTGTTGAATGCGGAAGAAATCTGGAGCAATGCCTGTAAGATTTTAAAGGAGGATATGAATAACGTTTCCTACGAAACGTGGATCAAATCCGCCCTGAAACCTTACGCCGTCATTGACAACAGCTTTCTTCTGGAATGCGTAAACGCTTTGATGCGTGATTTTGGCGTGGACCGGTACCAGACGAAGATTCAGAACGCCGTAGCGACCGCGGCCGGGCGCGCCCTGACCGTCGAGATCTTAAACCACGACGAGCTGCTCTCCCGCAAAACCGAGCTGGAAGCCAAGCAGGCCGACGTGAACCCCTGCCTGCTCAACCCGAAATACACGTTTGACACCTTCGTGGTCGGCGCGGGCAACCGCTTCGCGCACGCCGTGTCCCTCGCTGTGGCGGAAGTGCCCGCCAAGGCGTATAACCCGCTTTTTATTTACGGCGGCGTGGGCCTGGGCAAAACGCATCTGATGCACGCCATCGGCCACTACGCGCACGAGCTGTATCCGGAAATGAAAATCCTGTACATCACCAGCGAGGATTTTACCAATCAGCTGATCATGGCCATGCAGAACAACACCAACCAGCAGTTCCGCGACCGTTTCCGCACCGTGGACCTGCTGATGGTGGACGATATCCAGTTTATCGCGGGCAAGCACAGCACGGAAGAGGAGTTTTTCCACACCTTCAACCACCTGCGCGAAGCGGGCAAGCAGATTGTGGTGACCTCCGATAAGCCCCCCAAGGAGATCAACAAGCTGGAAGAGCGCCTTTGCAGCCGCTTTGAGGGCGGTCTGCTGGCGGATATTCAGCGCCCGGATTTTGAAACCCGGTTAGCCATCCTGCGGAAAAAGGCGGAGTACGATCACCTGCTCATCGGCGACGACATCCTGTCCCTGATCGCCGAAAAGGTGGATACCAACGTGCGCGAGCTGGAAGGCTCGCTGACCCGCCTGACCGCCTACAGCTCCCTCACCCGCCGCCAGATCGACATGCAGCTGGCGCGCGAAGCCCTGCGCGAGCTGTTTAACCACAGCGAATCCCGCCGTGTCACCGCCGACGGCATCCAGGAAGCGGTCGCTACCTATTACGGCATTACCATAGACGACCTGAAGAGCCCGCGCCGCAACCACGAAGTGACCGTACCCCGGCAGATCGCCATGTACCTTACCCGCGAAATGCTTGGCCTGAGCCTGACAAAAATCGGCGACGCGTTCGGCGGCCGCCATTACACCACCGTGATGAGCTCCATCGACAAGGTGGAGGAGTCGATCAAGCAATCCCCCAGCCTCGCCAGCCTGCTGGATGACGTGCGCAGGTTGATTAAGGACGGAAAATAACACCCCTTCCCATGGACGAAGCGGAGGAAAACGCAAGCGTGAGCGCCGATCTGATTACATTAACGCCCGAAAATCTGCCCCGGGAGCATTTATGCTGCATCATCCGCAGCCGGAAGCCGCACCCGGGCGTGGAAGCAAAGCGGCAATGGCTTTCGGAGCGCCTCGCGGAAGGCCACGTTTTTCGAAAATTAAACGCTAAAGCCACCGTTTTTATCGAGTATGCCCCACTGGAAACCGCCTGGGTTCCTGTGGTTGGTGAGAATTATTTCTATATCTATTGCCTGTGGGTATCCGGCGAATGTAAGGGCAAGGGGTACGGGCGGGAACTGATGGAATCCTGTCTGGCGGACGCCCGGCAAAAAGGCAGGTCCGGCGTCTGCATGCTCGGCTCCGAAAAGCAGAAGGCGTGGCTGTCCGACCAGTCGTTTGCGAAAAAGTTCGGGTTTCAGGTGGCAGACACGACCGAAAACGGGTATGAGCTGCTCGCGCTTTCCTTCGACGGTACGACCCCGAAGTTCTCCCCCGCCGCGAAATCCATGAAAATCGACGATCCGACGCTTACGATTTACTATGACCTGCAATGCCCCTTCATTCCCCAGCGGATTGAGATGATCCAAACCTGGTGTGAAACGAACGGGGTGCCGCTGTCGCTGATCCGGGTGGATACGCTGCAAAAAGCAAAAGCGCTTCCCTGCGCGTTCAACAACTGGGCTGTCTTTTACCGCGGAGACTTTATCACGGTCAATCTGCTGGATCCCACCGCGATTGAAAAAATGATTCGTAAATAATCCCGTTTACGATGTGTCAGTCACAGACGGTGTTTGGAAGCATGAAAAACCCGCCGGCAGTCTCGGCGGGTTTTTTTCATGCTCTACACCCGATAATGTTCGTCGCTTGCCGTTTTCCGCTCGGGTTCCCATCTGTCCCCGGCCAACCGCTCAGCCGTAAATCGGGCCGTAGTGTTTGCAGGCCGCGTAATCCGCCGCCTGCGTATCCGTGGTGCCGAACGCGGCCCAGCTGTGCGGCCGATACACCTGCTCCTCCGGCACGTTGTGCATGTTCACGGGGATGCGCAGCATCGCACACAGGGTAATCAGCGCCGCGCCCACATGCCCGTACACCGTCACGCCGTGGTTGGCGCCCCAGTTGGCCATTACGCCGTACACATCCTTGAAAGCGCCCTGCCCGGTCAGCCGCGGGGCAAACCAGGTGGTGGGCCAGGTGCGGTCGGTGCGCTCGTCCAGCGTTTTGTGCACCGCGTCCGGCAGCACCACGGTCGTGCCTTCCGCCAGCTGCAACACCGGGCCCACGCCCTCCACGATGTTGACGCGCAGCATGGTTACGGGCATTTCCGCCCCGGTCTTGAAATGGCTGGAGAATCCGCCGCCGCGGAAGTATTCGTAGTTGGCGCGGCACCAGTCCGTCGCCTTCAGGCAGGCGGAAATGTCGCTCTGCTTCATTTCCCAGAAGGGTTTCATCACCGGTTGGCCCGCATCGTCGCGGCTTGCCCCCGTGCAGTCCAGCGCGGTCGCGCCGCTGTTGATCAGGTGGATAAACCCGTTGGCGGCGTTACCTGTGGGCTGCCAGCCGGTCACGCGCTTCACCGCGTCGGGGCTCCAGTAGGTGCGCACGTCGTGGAAACAGGGCGCGGTCTGCGATACCAGCGTGCCCAGCATCATTGCCGCGCCGTTTAGCGTGTCGTTCTCCGTGGCGAAGGGTGTGGGCGCTTTGGGGCCGTTCCAGTCGAAGGTGCTGGCCATCAGGCTTTCGGTAAAGTCCGCGTTGGGCAGCCAGTCCGTCCAGTTGCGCTGTCCCTGGAAGCCGCCCGCAATGGCGTTTTTCCCCAGTGCTTCCTCGTGCCAGCCCATTTCGGCCAGTTTGGGATTGCCATACAGGATATCGCGCACCACCAGCGTCATCTTGACGATAAATTCCCAGTCCTTGTCGGCAGGCACCGCCTTGGAGCGGGTGATAATCTCCGGCAGGTGTTTCCCGGCGTTGCAGTCGAACCCTTCCGGACAGTTCGCCTTCACCCACGCAAACGCCTTCGCGTATTCGTCGTGGTCGTAAATTTCCAGCGTGATACGCCGCAGGATCTCCGTCATATCCACCCACTCGGCGCGGATGCCGAAGTATTTCTGGAACACCATGGTATCGCAGTAGCTGCCCATAATGCCCATGGCTACGCCACCGAGGTTGACATACGCCTTGTTCTTCATCCAGCCCACCGCCGCCGCGCAGCGCGCGAACAGCGTGATCTTCTCCGCCACGTCCGCGGGGACCAACCCGTCGTCCGCCTCCTGCACGTCGCGCCCGTAGATGCTGAACGCGGGCAGGCCCTTTTGCGCGTACGCCGCCAGCACCGCCGCCAGATACACCGCGCCGGGCCGTTCGGTGCCGTTATATCCCCACACGGCCTTGATGGTCTGCGGGTTCATATCGAAGGTTTCCATGCCGTAGCACCAGCAGGGCGTTACGGTCAGCGTCGCCACCACATTTTGCGTGCCGAAGTACTCCTCGCAGCGCGCGGCTTCCGCCCCGCCCCCGATGGTGGAGGGCGCGATCACCGCCTGCAGCGGTGTTCCGTCCGGGTAGCGCAGGGTTTCGATCAGGTGTTTCGCGCTTTCCGCCATGCCCATCGTCTGTTTTTCCAGGCTCTCGCGCACGCCGCCCCAGCGGCCGTCAATCACGGGCCGAATGCCGATTTTCGGATAGACCATACGTTTCCCTCCCAAAAGGTTATTTGCAGTCGCACTTTTCATAACCGGGATGCCGCCCGGATACATGGTAGTAGCTTTCCCGGAGGTCCAACAGTTTATCGACGTTCTCCCGACTGATCTCCTTCGCGCCGCCCAGCAGCCGCGCGTTCAGGCTGATCTTGGCGAACAGTTCCAGCGTTTCCATACGGTAATAGGCGGTCATCACATCGCTGCCTACCGCCAGCGCGCCATGGTTTTGCAAAAGCATCACATCATGCTTTTCCAGAAGCGGCGTGATGGAACGGGGCACCTCGTCGGTAGAGGGCGTGCCGTACGGCGCAACGGGCACCGCTCCGGTGGTGATCACCGTTTCGATCATGCTGTAATCATCCAGCGGAATATTGGCCACGGCAAAGCCCGTGGCGGTCGGCGGATGGGCGTGCACCACGCCGTTCACATCCGGGCGCACCTCATAGCAGCGCATGTGCATTTTCATCTCGCTGGACGGGTGATAGTCTTCCGGTCCCTCCAGCACGTTCATATCCGCGTCCACGCGCAGCAGAATGTCGGGCTTGATAAAGCTCTTGCTTACGCCGGAAGGGGTAATCCAGTAGGTTCCGTCCGTTAACCGGGCGGAGACGTTTCCATCGTTGGCCGCTACCCAGCCCAGTTGCCACATCCGATGGCAAACCTCACAGATCTGTTCCTTTCTGTCCAGGTCACATTGCCGCATCCCAATCACCTCGATATTCTTTTTCGTTATTGGTATCATACACCTTGCGCAAGAAAAAAACTTGTGCGATAATCCGATTCAGTAGCATAATATTCACTTTTTTCATCAGGAGGCGGCAACGGTTCATGCACGCCCTTCGCTATCACGAAAGCATCCGGCGCGGCTCGCCGGAATTCCCGCTGGATTATCATTATATCGACGAGCATCACAGCCGTTACCAGATGCCCTATCACTGGCATGACGAGGTGGAAATCCTGCATGTTGTAAGCGGCACGCTGCGCCTGTCCATCGGAGAAGATAACTACCTGCTCGGCGCGGACGACGTGGCGTTCGTCGCCTCCGGGCAGCTGCACGGGGGTCAGCCGGATCACTGTGTGTACGAGTGCGTGGTGTTTGATATGCGCCTGCTGTTGAAAAGCGACGATACCTGTCGGCAGACCGTAAGCCGGATTCTGGACGGTCGCCTTACGCTGAGCGCCTGCCTGCCGGGCGGCAGTCCCGTAACGCTCCATTCCATCCTGCCGATGTTTACCGCCCTGCGCGGGCATTGTCCGGGCGAAACCCTGATTACGCTTGGATGTTTATACCAGTTTCTGGGGCAGGCGCTGGCCTCGGGTGCGTATACCGAGCACCCGGCCCCCGCCGCTGCGGAG
This sequence comes from Candidatus Limiplasma sp., assembly GCA_035353235.1. GTDB lineage: Bacteria > Bacillota > Clostridia > Christensenellales > Aristaeellaceae > CAXXOK01. Next base: position 8,701 of record DAOPZG010000019.1, on the reverse strand, counting down.
AACCGCAGGCAGCGAAAGCTTAAAAAGGTGTTTGAGCTGATCGAGAGCGAATATGCGGAGCCGCTGACGCTAACGCGGCTGGCCGAAACCGCCGGGATGACGCCCCGCTATTTCTGCCGGTTCTTCCGGGAGGCGACGCATTTTACCCCGCTGGAATATCTGCGGTATTACCGGGTGGAAATGGCCTGCTATTCCTTCGCCGCCACGGAACACGGCGTCACCGACGTGGCGCTGGACGTTGGCTATGTGGACGTGAACTATTTTATCCGCTGTTTTAAAAAGTATAAAGAGGTCACGCCCGGCGCATACCGGCGCGCGCTGCTCGGGGAAACGGGCTGACCCGACTGTCGCGTCCAATGCGCCCTGTCAAGCTCCTCCGGCGGCGCGCGTTTACGCTTTTTCCGTATTGAGGCGGCGCACGCTTTTCGCCTCAAACAGCTGCGTGGACAGCGTAATTACCTGATGCACCGGCGCGGCGTCACCGCGCCCCAGAAGGGCCAGCATCTGGTTGGCCGCGCACTCGCCGATGGCGTTTTGCGGCTGCTTCACCAGCGTCAGCTCCGGGTAAAGCACCCCGAACTGGTCCAGCTTGTCAAAACCCAGCAGCGACAGGTCGTCCGGCACGTTCACCCCATCCTCGTTCAGGGCCAGAATCGCCCCGAGGGTCATTTCATAATTCGTTACGAACACGGCGGTCGGCTTATTGGGAAGTGCAAGCAGCGCCTTCATCTGCTGGTAGCCGCCCTCCATGGTATAATCGCTGTAGCGTATCAGCTCCGCCCGTGTGTGGATGCCCTTTTCCCGGCAGATGTTCAGGTATCCTTCACAGCGCAACTGAGAGGTGTAAATCCCTTCGTTCCCAAGGATCAGGCCGATGTTCGTATGTCCCAGCTCCGTCAGGTACCGGGCGCCCTTTTCCGCGGCATCCACATTATCCACCACAACGGCGCTTACCCTGCCCTGAAGGTTTTTCAGCATCCGGTCTACCAGCACAATGGGGATCTCAGCATCCAGCGCCGGCTTCAGGTGCGCGCCGGTCGGGTCCGTGGGCATGTTAATCAGCCCATCCACCTGCTTATGCGTTAAGAACGACACGGCTTCCAGCTCAATTCGCGGGTCGGTGCGGCAGTCGCACACGATGACCGCGTAATCGTGCTTGCGCAGAATATCCTCCATGGTGGTGATGATGGATGTGCTGAACTGGTTGCCCAGCTCCGGAATCACCACGCCGACGGTGCGGCTCTGCCGGGTTTTCAGGCTGCGGGCAAACGAGTTGGGCACAAAGTGGAGTTTCCGCACGGCGTCGTCAATCAGTTTTTTATTTCCGGGCCTCACCTGGCCGCCGTTCAAATACTTGGAAATCGTCGCAAGCCCCAGTCCGGTCATCTTTGCGATATCCTTAATTGTAGCAGCCATTTCACAGCCCCCGCTTCATAAACTATACGTTTCGATTATATTCCGGAAACCATACGGGGTCAATACTCGCCAACCCATTAAATTGATTCGGTTCTTATGGCTCGAAACGTTACGCTTCAACCGGACAAAAAACCCTCCACGGCAGGGGGAGGCGCAGAGAGCCGGAAAGTCAAGAATCTTTTCGGATACACAGCCATGAGAGAGAATACGTTCCTGATCCTTATTCCGCAGGGGTTTCTCCGCCGGACGCGGGCGCATCTTCCGTGTTCGTCCAAAAATCGTGCCACGGGGCGCTGGCCGGCAGCGAAGAAAAGTCCTCGCGCGCAATCACTTCCTGCACACGCCCGTCGCGCACGCGCACCAGCCGATCTGCCAGCGACAGCGAGTCCGCCAGATTCACCGCGAGAATCAACACCGATACGCCCTTTTTGAGCAACCGCTCGATCAGCGACCAGATCTGCATTCGCTGTTGCACATCCGCCCCCATGAACGGCTGTACGCATACCGCGACGCGGGGGTGTTGCAACAGCACCCGGGTGTAGATCAGCTCGTATTTTTCCGGCTTGGTCAGGGCCTCCACGGGGCAATCGAAAACGCCCTCCGCCAGCACCCCTTCCAGCTCCCGGCGAACGCCCGCCTGCGCCGCACGACGCCGCCAGATGGTTGGCAGCCGGTGATCCATCGTAAAACAGAGGTTATCCATGTAGCTCAGGTCCGGAAACAGCATCGTCTGCGCGGGCTGCTGCTGGATAATCGCCACCTCACGTTTCAGCGATGGCCTGAACGCCCTGCCGCCCACCCGCAGGGTTCCGGTCCCGGGCTTTTCCCGGCCGCTGAGCAGGTCGATCAGGTCGTTGAGAATATGGTTGTTCAGGTCCTGCAGTACCACGCATTCCCCGGGGGCGACCGCGATATCTAGCGAGCGGATGTGCCCGCGGCCCACGCCCTTCAGCTCCAGCGCGGGGATCGTTTCCGCTCCGGCAGGCCTTGGCCCGCCCTGCCTGCGCACCAGTTGGGTATACGCCTCCACGCCAAAGCACTGCAGCGTTTCCGGTGGGGTATCCGCCGTGTTCACCACCTTGGCGATCTGCCCGTTCACCATCACAGCGGCGCGGTTGCAAATCTGCCGCGCCTCCTCGTAATGGCGGCTCACATACAGAAACGAGAACCCCTCCGACGCGTAATGCCGTAAAATCCGCTGCAAACTTTCCAGCCGCGTATCGCTGATAACGCTCGCGGGTTCCATCAGCACGATCAGGCGGCAGCCCGCCACCACGGCCTTGACCAGCTCGGTGATAAAGCGCGGAAACGCGGAAAGATCGCGCGCGCAGGTATCCGCGGAAAGTTCCACGCCTGTTTCCCGTAAAAAGGGTTCCAGCTGGCGGTTGAGCACTTTGCGGCGGATGATTCTTTTCTTAAACCCCTGCCGCAGCACAAACACATTATCCGCCACGGTCAGGTCGTCGGCCAGCCCACTGCGGCTTTCGATCACGCCGATACGGTTGAAACGGTTGTCGGAGCCCTGCCACTGGTTAACCAGTTTGCCACGGTAGTACACATACCCGTAATGCAGCGGCAGATTCTGCCGCAGCAGGCGGATCAGCGCCGCCAGCCCGGTATCGTTGATGGGGATCAGCCCCATGATCTCACCGGCGTTAATATCCAGGCAGAAGTGGTTCAGCTCCGTCACACCCTGCTCCCGGTAGGTAATGCGGTCCATGCGGAGCACTTCCTCTTTCATGGAAGCACCTCGCTTTGCAGGATTTCCCGGTTGCTGGTAATCATCGGCAGGGTGATGCGCACATCCGTGCCCGCCATGGGGATCGAAAACACGTGCAGCCCGTACTCCTCGCCAAACAACAGGTGGATACGGTTGTTCACGTTCACCAGCGCCACGCCGCCCGCATGCTCCTCCTTATCCTCCTGAAAAGCGCGGCCGCTCTGGTCCAGCTTTTCGTTCAGCGCAGCCAGCGAGGCCTCGTCCATGCCCACGCCGTCGTCCGACACCAGAATGTTCAGCAGTTTCTCGGTCCGTTCCAGCTTCACGGTCAGCTTTCCCGCCCCGATCTTAAACTCCGTGCCGTGGATGATGCCGTTTTCCAAAATCGGCTGCAGCGTAAGCTTGGGGATACGGCAACGGTAAATTTCGTCCTTATCCTCGGGCGAGCACACGATATTCAGTTTTAATCGCGGGCCGAAGCGGTACTGCTGAATGCGGAAATAGGTATCGCAGTTTTGCAGTTCCTCCTCCACCGTCACCAGATTTTCCACCTTGCTGATGGTATAGCGGAAGAAAACCGCCAACGCCTCGGTCATATCCGCCACGCTGTTTAAGCCCGCCACCAGCGCCTCGCTGCGGATGCTCTCCAACGTGTTATACAAAAAATGCGGGTTGATCTGGTTTTGCAGCGCCCGGTACTGCGCCTGCCGCTTGCTCAGCTTCAGCAGCCGGTTTGCGTCCAGCTCGCCCTTCACATACTGGATCAGGCGCTCGCTCTCCGGGCTGAGGCCCGCGTCGCTGCTGTCCAGGCTGGAAAGGGAGTAGCCCTCCAGAAACAACCCCAGCATCCGTTCATGCCGCCGGTATGGGCGGATCACCCACAGATAAAACACGCAGGCCAGCCCAATTTCCAGCGCAATCACTATGCTGACCATCATCGGCCACGCGCCTTCCCGCGAAGCCAGGGCGCAGCCCGCCGCCAGCAATACCGCCAGCACCATCTGCGCCAGCGCGAAACCAAACACGACATGGCTGAGGTAACGCTTCTTCTGCTTCATATTGCGTACGCCCCCGTTCAGCCGTACAGTTTGCGGTACTCGCCCGGGGTCAGCCCGGTCTCCGCCTTGAAAGTGTGGGTGAAGTGCTTATTGTCGCTGTATCCCACGGCGTTGCAGATGTCTGTGACCGACCGGCTGGTATCCCTGAGCAGTGCGCGCGCCTCGTCCATACGCACGCGGGTAAGGTACTTGGCGAAGCCTTCGCCAGTTTCTTTTTTAAACAGGGTGCTGAAGTAATTCACGCTGAAACCGATCGCAGCCGCCACTTCCTCCAGCGTGATCGGTCGGGAGAAGTTTTTCTGGATATACAGCTTGGCGCTACGGATGGGCTGCGCGTCCCGGTCACGCAGACGCTGCTCCGCCCGGGCGATCTGGTCGCGCTGCAGTTTCCGCAGGCTCTGGAACAGCTCCGCGGCAGCCCCGCACTGGGCAAGTCCGCGGTGAAAAGCCGTCAGCGTCGCGTCGCTGTCGTCGGCGTTCAGCCGGGTAACAAACATCAGCCCCGCCATGCGCGTTAAAGCCAGCAGTTCCCATCCCCGGGCGCCTGGCACGGCCACGGCCTCCTCCAGAATTGCCGCGGCGGCATCCGCCGCTTCCGGGTTCATCACATCCATCGCGTGTGCGGCCGCCACGGTGTAGCGCGCCTGAAAATCCATCTCCAGCAAGCCGGACTTGCCCGCTTCCCCTTCCAACAGATGGCCCGTACCTTCCGTAAGCCTTTCCGCCAGCAGGTTTTGCACACGGGAGACCTGCTGGGCCAGGTCCCCGGGGGCAGCGCAAGGCCCGCCCAGCGCCAGCGAGAACTCCACCGGTCCGAACAGGCTTTTTTCCCCCACCAGCCGGTTTAGTCCCGCGCGCAGGTTCTGCCGCAGCTCCTCCTGCCGGTTCTGGCACAGGTTCAGCACGCCCGTCATCACCGTGTCCGAAAAGGCCAGCACCGCGTCCGCGCAAACAATGGACAGCAGCGGCTGAAACAGATTCTCTACCTTATCCCGCACCACATCCAATGAAGATTCACTGAATTTTTCCGGGTCATAATCCATTTTAAGCATCAGCAGCCGGTAACAGTCGCCCGTAACAACGAAATGGTACACCCGTTCCATCGCCTGCGCGTCGTCCGCTTCCAGGCGGTCGTTCAGCAAATCGTCCACCAGCTTCTGGCGCAGCTGCCGACTGTCGTCCCCCTGCCGCTCCCGCAGGGTCTGCATATCCGTTTCCTTGTGCTGGCGCATTCGGCACCGGTCGGCCATCTTCTCCAACGACTGGTTCAACGCCTCCCGGTTAATAGGCTTGAGCAGGTACTCGCCCACACCGAAACGGATTGCCGTCTGCGCATAATCAAACTGAGCATATCCGCTGATCACGATCACTTCCAGCTCCGGCACAAGGCGGTGGGCTTCCTCCACCACGTGCAAGCCGTCGCAGCCAGGCATGCGAATGTCTGTAATCAGAATATCCGGGGTCAGCGTGCGCACCATTTCCAGCGCGTCCGGTCCGTTACCCGCGGTGCCGACCACTTCCAGCCCCAGTCGCTGCCATTCCCCCAGTGCCAGAATCAACCGGCAGATTCGTTCCTCGTCATCCGCCACCACAACGCGCAACATATTGTTTCCTCCACGCCGCGCCCTCGACCGCCGCCTTCCGGCAGCCGAACCGCGAAGCCATGATCTTTTTAAGTAGCATCAGTATAGCACAAGTCCCTCTTTCCGTCATGTGAGATACGGAAAGGGGCTGCCGACGATACGGCAGCCCCTTGATTGATTTGATAACCCTGAGCTGTCTGCAATCCACAGCCCGGTATGGCACAACGTTCGCCGGAACGTTATCCGTTTACCGCAGTTTCCACGCCAGGTCTTTGAGGAACAGTTCGTCTTCCAGCTTCTCGGGTGTCGATTCCTTGCCGATATGCACAAACTCGATATCCATGATCGCGGCCCACTCCCGCATCTGTTCCGCCGTAACGTCGTAGGACAGCACGGTATGGTGCGCCCCGCCCGCTGTAATCCAGCATTCCAGCCCGGTCGTCAGGCTGGGTTCCGGCTTCCAGGTCACGCGCGCCACGGGCAGGTTGGGCATGCTCATCGGCGGTTTGATGCACTCGATGTCCTGGCAGATCAGGCGCATACGCCCGCCCATATCGATCAGGCTGACCACGATGGCTTTGCCGGCGCGCCCTTCAAACACAAGGCGGGCGGGGGGTTCCCGGTCGCCGATGCCCAACGGGTGCACCTCGATGCGCGGCTTGCCCGCGGCAATGGAGGGGCACACTTCCAGCATGTGCGCGCCAAGGCTGAACTCGTTCCCTTTGACAAGGTTATACGTGTAATCTTCCATAAAGGCAGTGCCGCCGGTCTGTCCTTCGCTCATCGCCTTTAAAATAGAGGTCATGGCGGCAACCTTCCAGTCGCCCTCGCCGCCGTAGCCGTAACCCTGCGCCATCAGGTGCTGGCTGGCCAGTCCGGGCAGCTGCTTCATGCCGTACAGGTCCTGAAAAGTGTTGGAGAAGGCCTTGCAGCCCTGCTCGTCCAGCATCTTCTTCATGGCGATTTCCTCGCGCGCCTGATAGCGCACAGAAGCGAGGTTGTCGGTCGAAATGGTGTACGCGGCGCGATAGGTTTCCATCAGTGCGTCGATCTCCGCGTCGGTCACGGCGTTCATGTACTCCACAAGCGTCCCCACCGGCCAGGTGTTCACCTGCCAGCCGAGTTTTAACTGCGTTTCCACCTTATCGCCCTCGGTCACGGCCACTTCGCGCATGTTATCGCCAAAGCGCATCACCCGCAGGGATTTGGAGAACGCCGCGCCCACGGCGGCGCGCATCCATTCGCCCAGTCGGCGCTGTACGGATTCGTCTTTCCAGTAGCCGGCAATCACCTTGCGGGGCAGGCGCAGGCGCGCGGCAATAAAGCCATGTTCCCGGTCGCCGTGCGCGGCCTGATTAAGGTTCATAAAGTCCATGTCGATCGCTTCGTTGGGGATTTCCTCGCCGTACTGGGTGGCCAGATGGCAATACGGTTTTTGCAGCGCAGCCAGGCCGTTGATCCACATTTTGCTGGGGGAGAAGGTATGGCACCAGGTGATTAAGCCCGCGCAACGCTCGTCGTGGTTGGCTTCGCGAACGATGTCGGTCACTTCGGCATTGGTCTTGGCCGTCACCTTGTACACGATGCGGCAGGGCAGTTTGCCGCCCGCGTTCATCTGCTGCGCCATTTCCGCCGCGCGCGCGGCTACGGTATCCAGTACTTCTGGTCCGTACAAAAATTGAGAGCCCACCACAAACCAGAACTCGTAATCCTTTAACATAGACCGTTTCCTCCCTGTTTTTCCTTGTCGGTCCCAGACGCCGCAGGTAGGGGAACACGGGGATTTCCCATGTTCCGTTCCGCGCGCAACGCATGCGTGCAGAGGGTTTGCAGCCCTGGAACCGTTGTTTTCCGTATGGCCCTTCGGATCAGGCCGCTATTTTGTACGTACTAATTATAACGTATTTTCCTTCGATGCGAAACCCCCTTTTTTCCATTTCTATCTCCTTTCTCTTTTCAGATGGGCCGCATGCCGCCGTTTCACCATGCCGGGAACAGGGTATGATTGATGAAGAAATTACCAGTTTGGGAGGGCGAACGCTATGATTCCAAATCAATGGTATGCCATTCTGCCTTCTGCCCGCGTCCGCAGAGGAAAAATTACATCGGTACGCCGCCTCGGGTTGGATTTGGCCCTGTTCCGCACGGCGGACGGCAAACCGGGCTGTGTGGTGGATCAGTGCACCCATCGCGGCGCGGCGTTAAGCGCCGGGCGGGTGGAAGGCGATTGTATCCGCTGCCCCTTTCATGGGCTGGAGTTCGCCGCCGACGGCAGTTGCCGTTTCATCCCGGCCAACGGTAAAGCCAACCAGCAAAATAACAGCCGGTTTAACGTCCGCGCCTATCCCGTGCGGGAAGAGAACGGCATCCTGTTTCTGTGGTACGGCGACGCGGAAAAGGCGACGGACACCCTGCCCTTTTTCCACGGCGAGCTGGATGGTTTTACCTACAGCGAGATCGAGGACCACTGGAACACCCACTATTCCCGCGCCATCGAAAACCAGTTGGACGTGGTGCACGTGCCGATCGTGCATTATAACACCATCGGGCGAGGCAACAAAACGCTGATCAACGGCCCGAAGGTGATTTTTGAGGACGACAACCTGATTACGAGCGCGAATAACGAGATCGATCACGGACAAACGCCTAAAAAACCGGAAGACTGCGTGATTAAACCTACTTACCTCAGATTCCGTTTCCCCAACCTGTGGATGAACCACATCAGCGACAAGGTGCGAGTAGTAATCTATTTCGCGCCGGTCGACGACGAAAACACCATCCTGTATATCCGTTTCTATCACAGGCTGACGGGCATTCGCCCGCTGAACGCCCTGATCGCCTGGGTCGGCAAGGGGATGAACCGCGTGATTGAGCGACAGGACAAGCGCGTGGTGATTACGCAGAAACCCAAGGCTTCGGCTTAC
>DAOPZG010000018.1:0-30254 GCA_035353235.1 Candidatus Limiplasma sp. | reverse complement strand
CTACCGTTCCCAACGCGTATCCCCAGCAAACAAGGGTCTGTTTGTTTCCACGCTCTGTGGGTTTTGCTTTCCAGGTACGGTAAAGCAGGAGAAAGCTTATCACCAGTACGAAATAAAGGCCGCTGTTCTTCATTAATCCCATTGCCGCCAGAATGGGGAGAACCGTCAGGCATGCGCGCCGGATATCGTTGCGGTTGTAAATGATCACCGCGGCTGCCGCCACCGCGGACAGAGGCAGAAGGGCATCCACCCATAAACGCCAGTAGCCGATAAAACCAGCGATCATCAAAACGGACGTAAGGAGTACGATACTCTGCAACAGCGTATTCCGGGAACGTCGGAGAATCCCGCAAAACGCAGCCCCGTAGGACAGATTCAGCATCATCTGGGCAATCAGCATTTTGCTTTCGGTTTGTCCGATCACCAGATCCGTAAAATAGATAAAAAGCGAGCTGGAAAGCGGATAGGTTTTAAAATCGATCACAGCGGACTGTGCGTTTGGCATCCGGTGAAACAGCAGCATTTCCTTCACTACAACGCCCCAATGGGAAAAATCGTCGTACGAGGTGAACCGCGCGCCCCGGAGCAGAAAAACGAAATACACAAACAGCGCAAAGAAGAAAATCATACTCAGTCTGGGAACGGTTTGAAAGACCGTTCTGAAATCAATCCGTTTCTTGATTGTTTGAAAAAGATACAAAACAAACAAAATTCCCCCCACGATGTAAATCACAACGGAGGTGAATAACAAAACGTTCAGATAGCCGGCAAAGGTAAGCGCGCAGATCACCGAAGAAAATACGACCGCAGGAGCGAACATGGGTTGTATCCGGTAACGATCGCATAAGAAAAGCACGTATCCGCCCATACAGATCAAAAACAGCAATGTTTGAAAGACAGAAATAATACTGGACACAAAATGCTTCCTTTCCGGTCTGGCCTTCTCGGAAACACGTTTACACTGAAGGATACATGGAGATATACTATCACAAAATATTTCCATATGATAGTCTTTTCTCCTTCTTATTCTTTTTTCGCAACCACCTTTTCCTCTCCGTTGACTTTAAAAGCACCTCATGGTACGCTTTGCGCGCAACCCGGCTGTAACAAATTGCCCCGGCAACAGGCAATTCTTTCGCGCGCATGTTATAATAACGGTATCGCCGATTGTTTCGTTTGTGGAGGTGTCCCCTTTGAAACGTTTAACCTGTCTGGTGCTTGCGCTTCTTCTGTGCCTGGCCGCCCTGCCCGCGCTGGCGCAGGACCCCAACCCGATTTATCCCCTGGATTACGACAGCCTGCCCGCGGCGCTGGAAGGACAGCACCACTATCTGCTGGCCTGCGTGGATACCTGGGAAACGAAGCCGAAAAATCTGGGCAACACCGACGGCGTGATGATGGTCACGTTCGATACCCGCGCCAAGCGCCTGCTGTTTACCACCTTCATGCGGGAGATGCTGATCCAACGGCCGGACGGCCAGATCGGGCGCATCACCTATATCGCTAAAAATTACGGCCCGGAAGCTCTTTGCAAAACCATCAGCACCCATTTCGGCGTAAAGGTGGATAAATACATTCTGTTCAGCATGAATAACGTGCAGTCCATCATCGATTCGCTGGGCGGCGTTTATATCACCGTAACCGATGCCGAAGCGGATTACCTGAACCGCTACCGCATCGCACGCGACGCCACCACCCCCAGCATGGATCACGCGGGCACCTACCTGTTCGGCGGGCACGCGGCCGTGATCTACATGCGAATCCGTAAAGTGGGCAGCGATGGAGACGCGGGCCGTACCCGCCGCATGCGCACAGTGCTTTCGACCCTGGCCAAAAAGTACGAAACCGTTACCCTGGCGCAGGCCATGCAGGTGCTAAGCGACGTGACCGATAACCTTTGCGTAACCAACATGACCACCAACGATATGCTGGAAGCCGTGGGGTACGCCATGCAGCTGGTCGGGGTGGAGCCGGAAGGGCTGCAGATGCCCGCCAACGATGCCATGTCTCCCATCACATACGCTGGCATGAGCACCCGTCAGGTGGATTTTGAAAAATGCCGACAGTTGATAAAAGAGTTTCTGGACAACAGTTTCGTCGTGGTAGACGAGTAAACCCGCGGCCGTCCATCTCCCGTGAAAACCGCGCTATCTCCATCCGTTGAACCTCCTGATCCGTACAACAGACCGCAAAGAGGCGGGGCCGCACAAAATGCGCGGTTCCGCCTCTTTTGACCCCGCAACGCAAAGGAAAGGAGAGTTCGGTTTTTTCCACCCCCAACCACGGAAAACCGACTGCGCTTTTTGTGGGTTGCCACCGCAAAGCCTTTGCGTACCACGTCGGCAAAATGCACATCGGGTTCTCCTTACCCTGTGGAAAGTGAGGATAACCCATTCGGAACCTCTGATTTCAGAGGCGAAACAGAAAAATGTGACGCCGGTTTTCACCGCTTATGCAGGATTTCCCGTTTTTTGCAGAGAAAACAACTGAGAATCGGATTATGGGGCGTGAACCGGCAGACGGCACTGAGGAAAAACGACGGCTTCCCTGCGGGGAATCCACAGGATTTCCACGTGGGTTTTCCCAGACAGGTACTCAAAAAACGGCGTTATCCTCGTTTTCCACGCCCCCTACTGCTACTACGGTTACTTACTAAGAAAGAATACTACTACCATCCGGTAGACGGAGGCGACTGTTTTGAAGCTGCAATGTTCCGCACAGGAATTGATCACGGGCCTTGTCAACGCGACCCGGGCGCTCAGCGCCCGCCCTGCCACGCAGGTGCTGGAATGCGTGAAACTCTCCACGGAAGAAGAATCGTTTACCCTGACCTGCACCGACGGATCCCTCACGGTTTTCGCCCGTGTGAAAGCTCAAATTGAGGAACCCGGCGAAGTGCTGCTTCCGGGCAGACTTTTCGCCGAGATCGCCCGGAAACTTCCGGAAGGTTCCGTTAGCATCCAGATGAACGAAAAACGGGTGGCAACCATCCGCTGCGGCTCCAGCCGTTCAACGCTCACTGGCCTGCCCGTAAACGATTTTCCCAAAACGCTGGACCTGATTCATACCCACGCGCTGCATGTGCCGCAGAAACGGTTAAAGGACATGATTAACCGCGTGGTGTTCGCCATTGCCGTACAGGAAACCAGGCAGACCCTGACCGGCTGCCTGATGGAAGTGACCCGCGACGAACTGCGCCTGATCGGGCTGGACGGGTTCCGTCTGGCGCTGCAACGCATGCACGGCGATTTTGTGTTGCCAGACGGGGTCAACCTCGTCAAGGCGATCATTCCCGGCCATGTGATGGGCGAAATGAGCCGCATTATGGATGATAATGCCGACGCCATGATCACCTTCCACATGGACGGCGCACACCTGATGGCAATCGTCGGGGATACGACGCTGATTACCAGCCTGCTGGCGGGCGAATATATTAACTACCGGCAGATTTTGCCGGAAAAATGGCTGACCCGCGTGACCGTAAACCGCGCGGAACTGAGCGACGCCATCGAACGCGCGTCGCTGATGGCGCGCGAAGGTAAAAACAATCTGGTGCGCATGAACGTATCCGGCGATGTGATGCGCATCACCTCCGTAAGCGAGTTGGGCGACGTGCTGGAGGAGCTGAGCGTGCATCTGGAAGGCGAAGAAATTGAAATCGCTTTTAACGCCCGCTACATCAGCGATGTAATCAAGAACATCGACAACGAATGCTGCATGCTTTCGATGAACACCAACGTAAGCCCCTGCGTGGTTTCTCCCGTGGAGGGCGACGATTACCTGTATCTGGTGTTGCCGGTCCGGGTAGCAAACTGACGGCAATCAGACTGCCGTACCGGAGAACGTGTTTTTACGGCAACGGAAACCAAATACCAATAGCGATTTTGATCGGGCGGAAGCTCCTTTTCAGGAAGAGCTTCCGCTTTTTTGTTTGTTAAAATTACACAGGATCATCTTTTCGTATCCTTTCTGGCTGTATTCGGATCAGATGAGCTATCCAAGCCGGTCACATCGGTTGATATATGCCGTTAATCCGACAGAATGGAACCAATATGTCTGGCTTCCGGCACAATGAATAGCGAAAAGCTGGTTTTGTCCAATATAAGACAAGTGTCCAGAAACACATGTAAAATCGCCACTTTCTGCGTTGACAGGCAGGGTTAAGGTTATTATACTGTGACCGCAATTAAATAATCGGTCACACAGATTTGGGAGGAAACGGATGAGCTATATTACTTTTGATAACGTCTCCAAGGTGTATGGCACGGGTGAATCCGCCGTGAAAGCGGCGGATGGCGTGTCTTTTGGCATCGAACGGGGCGAACTGTGCGTGGTGCTCGGCCCAAGCGGCGCGGGGAAAACCACGGTGCTGAACCTTTTGGGCGGCATGGACAAGGCAACGTCCGGCACCATCCGCGTAGGCGAAAAGGTGATCACCACCATGCGCTCGCCGCAGCTGACAGAATACCGCCGCCTGGACGTGGGCTTTGTATTTCAGTTTTATAACCTGATGCCAAGCCTTACGGCGCTGGAAAATGTGGAGCTGGCGCGGCAGGTGTGCCCGGATGCGCTGGACCCCGAAACGGTGATGAAGCAGGTGGGGCTGGAACACCGGATGGATAATTTTCCGGCGCAGCTTTCCGGCGGCGAGCAGCAACGCGTGTCCATCGCAAGGGCGCTTTGCAAAAATCCGGCACTGCTGCTTTGCGACGAACCGACCGGCGCGCTGGACAGCAAAACCGGCGAACAGGTGCTGGAGTTGCTTAAAACGGTCAGTGAAACCTACCACACCACGGTAGTCATCATCACGCATAACGCCAGTATCGCGCCGCTGGGAAACCGGGTGATCCGGATGCGCAACGGGCAGATCGCCGAAAACTCGGTCAACCCTGATCCCGCACGGGTGGAGGATATCGCATGGTAAAGCAAAACCGGCCGCTTACGGCGCTGCACCGCAAACTTTGGCGGGATTTTGGGCGCTCCGCCATGCAGTTTGTGGCGATCATGCTGCTCTGCGCGCTGGGCACCTGGGTTTTCAGCGGTCTGGACGGTACATGGCGCATGATTGATCTGTCCGCGGAGACCTATTTTACAAACGCCAATCTTTCGGATTTCTGGGTAAACGTCCCAAGCATGGACAAGGGTGATCTTGATACCATCCGCAACATGCAGGGTGTTCAGACCGCTCAGGCGCGTTATTCTGCCGAACTGGATGTAAGCGGCATGGGCGACGACGTATCCCTGCAGGTACACGCCAACCAGGATACGCCGGTTGTGAACGTGCCGCTGCTGCTTTCGGGGCAGACGCTGCAAAGCGCGGACCGCAGAGGATGCCTGCTGGATCGGGAATTTGCCGGGGCGCACGGTCTATCGGTGGGAGACACGATCAAGCTGACCGTACAGGGGAATGATATTCCCTTTGTGATTCGCGGCATCGTGCTTTCAGCGGAGCATGTGATCCTCTCCAAAGATATCATGCCTGATCCGATTCATTACGGATACGCATTCATCAACAGCGACGCGATCCCGACCCTGCCCGTAAACGAAGTTGTGGTGAAATTACAGCCCGGCGCGGACGGAGGTGCGGTGGAAGCCCAGATCCAGGGCCTGCTGCCGCAGGCGCTGATCGTTACCCAGAAAACGCACGCCAGTACCCAGCGTACCCGCGTGGACGTAACGATGTTCCGTAACCTTACGCTTGTCTTTCCGTTGCTGGCCTTTGCGGTGGCCATGCTGATCGTGATGAGCACCCTCACCCGTATGATTGAGAACCAGCGCACGCAGATGGGCACCCTGAAGGCGCTGGGCTATAATAATCGGCAGATACGAAGGCATTATCTGGCTTACGCGTTCGTTCCCTCCATGATCGGCTCCTTTTTCGGGCTGTTCGTGGGCCGGTATACCCTGCCGGATATGCTGTACGCCATGGAAGCCGCGCATTACGTGCTGCCGCAGAAATTGCGTCCGCCCATTTCTTTGGCCGCCTGGGGGATGACGGCGCTGATGGTGCTGTTGAGCGTGCTGATGTGCCTGTACACCTACCGCAAGCAGGAAAAGGAAGTCACGGCCGCGCTGCTCCGTCCCAAGCCGCCCCGTTCCGGCAGCCGGATTGTGCTGGAAAAATGGACCGCGCTCTGGCGGCGGTTTACCTTCAACCAGAAGATCGTGGTGCGCAACATTGCCCGTAACAAGGGCCGCGCGTTTGTCGCCATGGTCGGCCTGCTGTGCTGCAACATGCTCATTATCTGCGCCATGGGTCTGCAGGATTCCATCCGTACCAGCGTGGGCAATTACTATACCGGCACTGTAGGTTACGATCTGCGCGTTGATCTGGACAGCGGCGGCGGTACGCTGGCAAGCTACCGCAATCGCCTGGACGCGGAGCGCGTGGAAGGCGTGATGGAAAAATCCATCAGCCTCCGTTACGGTGACGCATCCCGTACGGTTCTCTTGGACGTGCTTTCGCCGGATCAGCAACTGCTGCGACTGAACGCGGACTTTACCGCGCCGCATCTGCCGGAAAACGGCATCGCGATCAGCCGGAAACTGGCGGATGTAACCGGGCTTACCGTGGGCGACGGTGTAACGATGTGGCTGCCCGGCGACAACGACAGTGTGGCGTTCACCGTAGAGGCGGTGTATGAAACCAGTATCGGGCAGACGGCCTTCCTGTCCAGCGATGTATGGAACAGCCTGCATAAAGGCGAGTTCCGCCCAACGGCGCTGCTGCTTAAAAACCCCACGGCGCTTTGCCGCCATCAGCTGGCCGAGATGGACGAAGTGACCGTGTTTAAGGACCCTGTGGAGCAAAACCGCCAGACCATGACGCTGATGGACTCCACCACCGCTATTTTCAGCCTGATGTACGCGGCGGCGCTCGGTCTTGCGTTTGTGGTGAGCTACAACATGGGGCTGATCAACTTTACCGAGCGAACGCGGGATTACGCCACCCTGAAGGTGCTGGGCTATCACCAGAAGGAAATTCGCCGCCTGATGATGCAGGAAAACAACCTGATTACCCTTTTTGGCGCGGGGCTTGGCGTGCTCCCCGGGTACTGGCTCACGCAGGTCGTGCTGGATACGGTTCGCTCGGAAAATAACACCTTTACAGCCTATATCACCCCGCAGACCTTTTTACTGGCAACCCTGATTACCTGCCTGTTCAGCATCCTGATCGAACGGCTGCTGACCCGCAAAGTCCCCTCCATCAACATGGTGGAAGCGCTGAAAAGCGTAGAATAAAGGAGAGAGCAACATGAAAAAGATTCTTTGCCTGTTTACGGCATTATCCCTTCTGGCCGCCGCCCCCGCCGCCCTTGCCTCGGACGATCTGACCGGCCGCCCCATCGCTGACGGCACGGTGGCCGCCGTCCATTTTGTGGACGTGACGGCTCCCTATTCCGGCACGCTCGCCTCCTTTGACCTGGAAAGCGGCGACGCTGTGCAATCGGGCGACACGCTGTTTGATTACGTGACCACCGATGTGTATGCTACCGAAGACGGCGTGGTGAAAGACGTGTTTATCCAGCCGGGCGACGACGCGGCGGCGGCAATGGCCAAATACGGTGCGGTGATCGGTGTGGAACCGGCGGACGCGTACCGTGTGGAAGCATCCACTGCGGGCGCCGCCAGTGGGAACGAGTATAAAATTCTGCATCTGGGCGAAACCCTGTACCTTAAAACCACCACAGGCGACCGGGACGAGGGCACCGGAAAAGTGACGGCGATCAATGGCCGTAATTACAGTGTGCAGGTTCTGACCGGAGACTTTGACCAGTATGCCTCTGTGAACCTCTACCGGGACGACAACTATGCCGGCAGCACCTGCGTGGGGCGCGGGCAGGTGGCGCACCGCGATCCGGTAGGCGTTACGGGCGCTGGTCGCGTGAACGCCGTGTATGTTCAGGCGGGCGATACCGTTAAGAACGGGGAAAAGCTGGCCTCGTTCGTTTCCGCCGACGCGGCGCCGCAGGATTACGCTACCAGTATTGCCGCCCCGCAGAACGGCGTTATCAGCGCCGTGCCGGTTGCGCCGGGCCAGCAGGTGTGGAAGGGCGAATTGCTCTGCCGCGTTGACCTGACCGACGAAATCGAAGTGATCGCCGACGTGGACGAAACGGATCTTGGCGGGCTGAAGGTGGGCGACGCCCTGCCCGTTACGCTGGACATGAACGAGACAAACGTGCTCACCGGCACCGTAACGCAAATTTCCGGATTGGGCTTTACCAAACAAAATGCCGCATATTATAGCGTTCACGTATCCATCCCGGCAGGCAGCGGGCCGCTGGGGGCCTCCGCGTCGGTGTACCTGCCAGTGAAATAATATCAGGGGAGGGACAGAATTTGGCGGTCGGCTTTACCGAGAAGGAACGAACGGGCATAGTGGAAGCGCTGCGGCAGGCGGCCATACGGTGCGCAATCCTGAAGGGAATGAAAAAAACCACCGTGGACGAGCTGGCCGCGGAAGCCGGCATCTCCAAAGGGGCGTTCTACAAGTTTTTTCCCAGTAAAGAGTGCCTGTTTCTGGACATGCTGGAGCAGTGGCATGGCGCCATCGAACAGCAGGTGCTTCGGGTGATCCGGGAAAACCCTGGGCTTGCCCCGCGTGACTGCGCCGCCCTGATCCTGAAAACGGTGTGGCGCGGGATGCGGGATAAGCCGCTGACCGGGTTTTACCGCGACGATCTGCCCGAACTGCTGCACAAACTGCCGGAAGCCCTGTGGCGGGAACATTACCAGAGCAACGAGGATTTTATCCGTGGGCTGATGGCCCGCGCACGCCTCCGGCTGATCGTGCCGGAAAACGTGGCGTACGCGGCCATCCGGATCCTGATCTTTTCCCTGACACACGCGCAGCAGATCGGCACCGGTTACGAACAGGCGATCGACAGCCTGATCGACGGCGCCTGCGCGGCCATGATCGGCAACGAAACCGCATCGGCGAACTGATACTGTTTCCCTTTCGGGCGCGCGGCAATTTGAAAGTCGCGCGCTTCAGTCTTTCGAAAAAACCTGTTTCTCGGGTGGTATCGGAGGGTCGCAACCCTTCGACTGTATTCGTATCGCCCGCTTTGCCGGGCGGGCGGGGAGTTTGCGGCTTTGCCGCAAACAGACCCGAAATTCAAAAAAGCGGCGATGTCCACTTTTTTGACAGTCTCGGGCGCGCGGCAATTTGAAAGTCGCGCGCCTTTACATTAAAATCCCGGTAAGGTATAATGCCTGTGATAAAGGAATATAAAGGAGCTTCGATATGGCTGCAGAAAAGAAGCGCGTTATTTTCAAGCTGAGCGGCGAAGCGCTGGGCGGAAACGGAAAAACCTTCGACTATGCCGCGTTCGAGGCGGCCGCGCGGATGCTGAAAGCTGTGCGCGAAACCGGCGTTGAACTGGCCGTGGTGATCGGCGGGGGCAACGTATGGCGCGGGCGGCGCGGAGACGCCATGCAGATGGGCGCTGTGGCGGCGGACCAGATGGGGATGCTCGCCACATTGCAAAACTGCCTGTACATGCGGGATACGCTTACCCGGCTGGGCATCGCGGCCACGGTGATGAGCGCTGTGGACGTTCTGCGCTTCGCCGAGCCTTACAACGCGGCACGCGGCGCGCAACTGCTGACCGAAGGAAAAATCCTGCTGCTGGCGTGCGGAACAGGCAACCCGTTCTTTTCCACGGATACCGCCGTGGCCCTGCGCGCGCTGGAGCTGAACTGCGATATGATCCTGATGGCGAAGAACGTGGACGGCGTGTATACCGCCGACCCGAACACCCATCCGGAAGCGGAATTGATCCGTGATATTACCTACGACGAATGCGCCCGCCGCGACCTGAAAGCGCTGGACGCGGACGCGTTCATCCTGCTGAGGGACAATTGTTTCCCGCTGGTACGGCTGTTCGCGATGCACCCGGAGGAGAACATTATCAAGGTGTTGGGCGGCGACCCGATGGGCACGGTGCTTCACCCGTAGGCAAGCGAGAAAGGGATTGATTCATCGCTTACCTGGGCAGACCGGCAGCGCGGTGGGAAACGCAGCGCCAGACGCCGCGATTTCCCGCCTGTTTTTTTGGCCTGCGCAAGCATACCGACGTATGGATAGCGACCGGGACCCGGCAACGCCGCGCCCGTGCGAATATGGAATAGCGAGGGTTTATGCGAGGTTTAACCAAAGGATTTAAACGGTTTTTTGCGCCCCGGGACATGACCGTGGGCAAGCCCATGACGGAACTGATTATGTTTTCCATTCCGCTGCTGCTGGGCAATTTCGCCCAACAGCTGTACAACACCGTGGACGCGATCGTGGTGGGCAACTACGTGGGGGATAACGCGCTGGGCGCGGTGGGGCTGACCAATTCGGTGCTTAATCTGATGCTGGCGCTGTTTATGGGCGTGGCAACCGGCGCGGGGATTGTGGTGTCGCAGTATTTCGGGGCCAAGGACCGGCTGGCGCTTTCCCGGGCGGTGGGCACCATCATCATCTGCACGTTCTGGGCGGGTCTGATTACCACTGTGGTGGGCGTGCTGGTTTCGCGCCCTCTGCTGGTGCTGCTGGATACCCCGCCGGAAATGCTGGAAATGTCGGTGATGTATCTGCAAATCCTGTTTGCGGGCATCATCGGCTGCGCGTATTACAATATTCTAAGCGGCATCCTGCGCGGGCTGGGCGACAGCGTGTCTCCGCTGATCTACCTGCTGCTGGCTACGGGGCTGAACATCGTGCTGGATATTGTGTTCGTCACTTCCTTCGGCATGACCACCGACGGCGTAGCGCTGGCGACGATTATCGCGCAAAGCATATCCGCTGTATTCTGCTATCTGCGCCTTACCCATATGACCGAAGTGCTGGACGTGAACCGGAAGACTCTGAAGCTGGACAAGGCCATCGCGTCGCGCACCCTCCGGCTGGGCATGCCCGCCGGGCTTACGCAGGCCATCTTTTCGCTGCAGGCGATTATCGTGCAAAGCCTGATGAACAGCATGGGCCCGCTGGTGGTGACCACCATGACCGCCGTAATGCGAGTGGACGGGTTCGCCATGATGCCCAACTTCACCTTCGGCATCGCCGCCACCACCTTCAGCGGCCAAAACCTGGGCGCGAAACGATTGGACCGTGTCCAGCAAGGCGCGAAGGACTCGGTGCTGCTCGCGCTGATCTGCTCGTCGGCGCTTACGTTGTCCATCCTGATCTTCGGCCGCCAACTGGTCGGCGTGTTTACCGGAACCGAAGAGATCGTTACGCTGGGCGCGCGGATGATGCGCATTCTGGCGGTCGGGTATATCGCCTTTGGCGTAACGCAGGCGTTAAGCGGCGTGATGCGGGGCATGAACGAAACCGTGATCCCCATGTGGGTCAGCGTGATTTCCACCATCATCATCCGCCTGCCGCTGGCCTATCTGTTCGCGTCGCTCAGCCGCAGCGCCCAATGGCCTGCCGGAAACCCGGACAGCCTGTACTGGAGCCTGCTGATCAGCTGGGTATCCGCCTGCCTGATCACCGCCGCGTTTTACCGATGGGGCAAGTGGCGTAAACGTGCGGAAGCCTATTTTGCGCCGGACGCCAAACTTGGCTGACCGGAAAAGACAACGGATTTGCGGAGGGAAATGCGATGGACGATATGAAACGCACGCTGGCTGGATTGATTGAAACGGCGATGGCAACGGCGTATCCCGGCGCGGAGGGACTGCCCGGCGAAGACGAAATCGCGGGCTATCTGGAAGTGCCCCCGGAAAAGGAAATGGGGGACTATGCCTTCCCCTGCTTCAAACTGAGCCGCGCGCTGCACAAAGCGCCACCGCAGATTGCGCAGGCGCTGGCGCAGGCGGTGAACGCGCCGCATGTGTGCGAGGCGAAGACGTTGGGCGGGTATCTCAATTTCTATTTCAAGCGCGATAACTTCGCCGCGCAGACGGTGGAAAAGGTGCTGGCAGCGGAAGGCCGATATGGTTCGTCGGATATGGGCGCGGGCAAAACCGTGTGCCTGGACTATTCCTCCATCAATATCGCCAAACGCTTTCATATCGGGCATTTAAGCACCACCATGATCGGTCACAGCCTGAAGCGTATTTACGATTTTCTGGGCTACCGCACGGTGGGTATCAACCATCTGGGGGATTGGGGCACGCAGTTCGGTAAACTGATCAGCGCCTACAAACGCTGGGGCGACCAGACGGAAGTGGAACAGGGTGGCGTGGAAGCTTTAACCAAGCTCTATGTTCGTTTCCACGAGGAAGCCGACCGCGAGGAAAAGGAACAGGGCACCCATACGCTGGAGGATGAGGGCCGCGCGTATTTTAAGGCCATCGAGGACGGCGACGCGGAAGCGCTTTCGCTGTTTAACTGGTTTAAGGATGTAACCCTGAAAGACTGCGCGCGTGTGTACGACCTGCTTGGCGTTACCTTCGACAGCTACGCGGGCGAATCGTTTTACAACGATAAAATGGGCCGTGTCCTCGACGAACTGACGGCGAAAAACCTGCTCACCGTCAGCGACGGCGCGAGCATCGTGGACCTGACAGACGCGGATATGCCGCCCTGCCTGATCCTTAAAAAAGACGGCGCGACGCTGTACGCCACGCGCGATATCGCCGCGGCCCTGTACCGCGCGGACACCTACCATTTCGATAAATGCCTGTATGTGGTGGCTTATCAGCAGGACCTCCATTTCCGCCAGTGGTTCAAGGTGGTGGAAAAAATGGGGTATCCATGGGCGAAGGATCTGGTGCACGTCGCCTTTGGCATGATCTCCTACGAAGGGCAGACGCTTTCCACCCGCAAGGGTTATGTGGTCTATCTGGAAGACCTGCTCAACCGCGCGCAGGAAAAGGCGCTGCAGATTATCGAGGAGAAAAGCCCCAATCTGGAAAATAAGGCGGACGTGGCCCGTCAGGTGGGCATCGGCGCGGTGATCTACGCAGATTTGCAGAATAACCGCATCAAGGATATCGACTTCTGGTGGGATCGGGCGCTCAACTTCGACGGCGAGACCGGCCCGTATGTACAGTATACCCACGCGCGCTGCTGCTCGGTGTTGCGCAAGGCGGCGGATCAGGCGGGCGAACCGGCACAGCCGGATTACGCCGCCCTGTCCGACGATTACGCGCAGGAACTGCTGCGCCTGTTAAGCCGCTTCCCCGAGGCGGTGCTGGACGCGGCGGACAAGTACGAGCCGAGCATCGTGACCCGCGCGGTCACGGAGATTGCCAAGTCTTATAATAAGTTTTACTACGAAAACCGCATTCTGGATGATGATCCCGCCGTACGGGAGGCACGATTGCGCCTGACCCGCTCCGCGAAAGACGTGATCCGCACCGGCCTGTACCTGATCGGCATGGAAGCCCCGGAACGGATGTAATCCGATTTCATTGAGCACCCGCCGGGCAGAGACGCTTCCGCGATCCAGCGGATAGAAAGGCAATGCCATGCAAACCCTGTTAAGCGTTCGCAACCCCGTTATTCAGGCGGCGCGCGCCCTGCAAACCCGCAAGGCGCGCACGGAAAGCGGGCTGTTTCTCTGTGAAGGGGAACATATGGTCGGCGAAGCGGCGAAGAACGTGCCGGGCGACGTGCGAACGGTGTTTGTGGCGCAGGAGAGTGAAGAAAAGTACGCTGCGCTGCTGGAAAGCCTGCCGCAGGCGACCTGCTATGCGGTGCCGGAATCGTTATTGCAGGCCATTTCGCAGGTGAAAACCCCGCAGGGGATCGCGGCGACAGTAATGCTGCCCCATCCTGTCCATCCTGAGGAGCTGGGCGACAAAGTGATCCTGCTGGAAAACGTGCAGGACCCCGGCAATGTCGGCACCATCCTGCGCACAGCGGACGCGTCGGGGTTCCAGACCTGTATTCTCACCCCCGGTTGTGCCGATCCTTTTTCTCCAAAGGCGTTGCGCGCCACCATGGGCAGCGTTTTCCGCGTGCCCTGCGTGCAGTCGGACGATGCTGCGCAAACCGTGCTAACCCTGAAAACCGCCGGGTATGCCGTGCTGGCCTCTGTGTTGGATGGGGAGGATTTTTATAACAGGCCCAAACTGCCGCAAAAGGTGTGCGTCATCATCGGCAACGAGGGCGCGGGCATTACCCCGCAGACCGTCGCGGAGGCGACCCATCGTTTCCGTTTGCCCATGCGGGGCGGCGCGGAATCGCTCAACGCCGCCGTCGCCGCCGCGATCCTGATGTACGAAATCGCGATGCGCGGGTGATGATCCCCTTTGCAGGAGAACAGCGAGCGAAACGAGAACGCTTCATTCGTTTGGAGGAATGATGTATGCAACAGTCCATCCCGGCGTTTGAAAGCCTGAGCCCGGAAACCCAGGCCATGGTGCTGCGCAGCCAGCGAGACGAAGAAACCGGCGCCCTGATCTACGAATTTATGGCCAAACGGGAGAAGAACCCCGATAACAGCGCGCTGCTGAAGCGGATGGGCGCGGACGAGAAACAGCACGCCGCCTTCTGGCAGAGCGTGAGCCGCAAGGAAGTGAAACCCGACCGCTTCAAGCTGATGCGCCTGCGCATTCAGACGTTGATTCTGGGCTACACCTTCGTTTTAAAACGCCTGTCCCAGACCGAGACAGCGGCAGTAGACGGATATGAGAGAGTAAAGAGCCAGTTCCCGGACGCGGCCCGCGTGCAGGCGGATGAAATGCGCCACGAAAAAGAACTGATTGGCATGCTGAACGAAGAACGCCTGCAATATGTGGGCGCGATGGTGCTGGGCCTGAATGACGCGCTGGTGGAACTGACCGGAACCATCGCCGGGCTTAGCTTCGCGTTGCAAAACACGCGCGTGGTGGCGTTAAGCGGCATTATCACCGGTATCAGCGCGACGCTTTCGATGGCCGCGAGCAACTATCTGGCCGAACGGGCGGACGGAAACCCCAACGCCGCAAAATCCAGCGTATATACAGGCATCGCGTATCTGATTACCGTTGCGCTCCTTGTGCTTCCCTACCTGCTGCTGCCGGACAACCTGTGGGCGGTCGCGCTGGTGATGATGATTGCGATTGTGGTGCTGATTATCCTCGGTTTTAACTACTATATCAGCGTCGCAAAGAGTCTGCCTTTCCGAAAGAGATTCGTAGAGATGGTTACAATCAGCATGGGCGTGGCGGTGATCGCTTTCCTGATCGGCCTGCTGGCTAAGGCACTGCTGGGCGTGGAACTTTAACGAATTAGAAAAAGCCGCGGCTTCGGGGGAGCAATCCCCCGCAGGCCGCGGCTTTTTCTATGGAGTTGTTTCTGGTTAAATCGGCGGAATATGCCAGATGTTGTCGTTATACTCCCGTATGGTACGGTCCGACGCGAAATAGCCGGACTTTGCCACATTGTGGATCGCCATGCGGTTCCACTTTTCCCGGTCGCGGTAATCGGTCAGCATCCGGCGGTTCGCCATGGAGTAACTGCCGAAATCCTTTAATACAAAATACTCATCCGGCATCCCGCCGTAATCCCCGATCAGCAGCATATGGTACAGGTCCTGCAGAGCCATCGGTTCATCCGGGAACAGCGTTCCGTCCAGCCATTGGCTCAGCGCCCGGCGAATTTCCCCGTTCGTTTCAAAAATGCTCATGGGATTGTAAGTGTGATCGCGATATAAACTATCCACTGCGTCCGAACGCATGCCGAAGATGTAGATATTATCCGGCCCCACGCGATCATAAATCTCCACGTTCGCCCCATCCATGGTGCCGAGCGTCAGCGCGCCATTCATCATAAACTTCATGTTGCCGGTACCGCTGGCTTCTTTTCCGGCGGTAGAAAGCTGCTGGCTGATTTCGGCGGCGGGCATCAGATATTCGGCGGTAGAAACGTCGTAGTTTTCGATGTAAACGACCTTGAGGAATTTCTTCGCTCTGTCGTTTTTCTCAATCAACGACGCAAGCGCGTTGATATAGCGGATAATCAGCTTGGCGCGGTAATATCCCGGCGCGGCTTTGGCGCCGAACAGGAATGCGCGCGGCGGCGCGTCATAATTCGGGTCCTCAACCACACGATTATACAGCACCTGAACATGCAGGGCGTTCAGCAGCTGGCGTTTGTACTCGTGCAGGCGCTTGGCCTGCACGTCGAAGATAAAATCGGGGTCCAGTGTAATCCCCTGCCGCTTCCCGATCAGGGCGGACAGCCGTTCCTTATTCTGCCGCTTCACCTGCTCAAACCTGCCGCGGAAAGCCGCGTCGTCGGCAAAGGGAAGCAGTTTTTCCAGCTCGTCCGTGTCGCGGTAAAACCCTGTACCGATTGCCTCGCCAATCAGGTCCCGCAAGCCGGGATTTGCATTCAGCAACCACCGACGGTGCGTAATGCCGTTGGTAATGGCGCTGAACTTGTCAGGCTCCACCAGATAGAAATCATGGAAAAGCGTTTCCGTAAGGATTTTGCCGTGCAGCTGGCTTACGCCGTTCACACTGAAGGAATACGCCGCACACAGGTTAGCCATATGAAGCTGGCCATACCCCAGAATCGCCATATGCCCGATCCGCTCCCATTGCCCGGGGAAAAGGGTGAACAGTTTGGCGCAAAGGCGGCGGTTCAGCTCCTCCAGGATCATATAAACGCGCGGAAGAGTCTGCTTCACCATATCCTGCGGCCAATGTTCCAGCGCTTCCTGCATCACGGTGTGGTTGGTGTAGGCGATGCAGCGCCGGGTGATGCTTTCGGCTTCTTCCCAGCCCAACCCCTCCTGATCGATCAGCAGCCGCATCAGTTCCGGGATCGCAAGACCCGGATGGGTATCGTTAATGTGGAAGACCACTTTTTCCGGCAAAAGGTCGAAATTATTGCCATACTGCCGCTTGAAATCCTTCAGCGCGTATTGAAGCGTAGCGGAAGTAAAGAAGTAATGCTGCTTCATGCGCAACTGTTTGCCTTCCCAGTGGCTGTCCTCCGGATAAAGCACCTTATTGATCACTTCGGCCATCTTCATTTCGTCCATGGCATGGTCGTAATCGCCCCGGCCGAAGGATTTCAGGTCGAACACTTCGCGGCTGCGCGCACTCCACGTGCGCAGGGTGTTAACGCAGTCGGTATCGTATCCTACCACGGGCATATCGTAAGGAACCGCGTCAATCGTATAGGCGTTTTCCAGCGTAAACATCGTTCGTCCGTTTTCCACGGTTTCACGCACGTCTCCGCCGAACTGCACCTGACAGATGTCTTCCGAAGCCACGATCTCCCAAACGTTACCGTTTTGCAGCCAGGTATCCGGCAGTTCCACCTGCTGCCCATCCACGATTTTCTGCCGGAACAGGCCGTATTCGTAACGAATGGTGCAGCCCATGGAAGGGATGTTCAGGCTGGACAGGCTGTCCAGAAAACAGGCGGCCAGTCGGCCCAGCCCGCCGTTGCCAAGCGCCGGTTCCGGTTCCTCGGCCAGGATCGACAGCGGATTGATCCCCAGCCCTTCCAACGCCTGACGGTAATCTTCCTGACTGCAAAGGTTAATCAGATTGCAGTTCATGCTGCGGCCCATTAAAAATTCTACCGAAAGGTAGTAAAGACGTTTACCCTGCTCATCCGCGCGCTTTTCGCGGCTGATCATCCATTTTTGCATAATTTGATCGCGAACTGTGGAGGCGGTTGCTTTATAAAGCTGTTGAAGCGACGCGCTCTCTACGGTTACGCCGTAATAGCGCTGCAATTTCCCGGCGATGCTCTGGCGGATGCCTTCCGCGTCGAAATGGGATGTCGCCATGCGAACCCCCCTTTCCCAAGATAAGTTATTATACCATGCGCAAAACAGTACGGTAAACAAGCAAATCGCAATCCCTACATTGCCTGTCGGAAGGTTACGCGGGAAACGAAAACAAAACGATTATTTTCGATCATAGTTAAGCAATCACAACATTGTTTCACGTGAAACATTTGTGATCTTTTACGCTGTAGATGCTTTTACTTCCCACAAAGGATAACGCGAAGGGATGACGGCGGTCATATACAGAAACTATCCAAATTGCGGGTAAGCTAACCCTGAAAAGACGGCAGCAAAGAAAACATCCTGCTGAATGTTTCACGTGAAACATTCCAAAGGTTTTCCCGACTTGCCAAAACAAACGAAAACGAGATACAATATTGCGGGAGGTGATTCGATGGGCCTGACCGAAGCGCAACAGGCGGCGGTAGACGCGCGCAACCGGGTATTGCTCGTATCCGCAGCGGCGGGCAGCGGAAAAACCCGGGTGCTGATCGAGCGCATCTTTTCACTGATCAGCCGTGATCACTTGTCCGTGGATCGAATGCTGATCGTCACCTTTACCCACGCAGCCGCGGCGGAAATGCGCGAACGCCTGCAGGCGCGCCTGTCGGAAGCCGCCGATAAAGACCGTGATATTCGCAGGCAGACGGAGCTGATGGAAACCGCGCAGATCAGCACCCTGCACAGCTTTTGCCAGAAGCTGGTCCGGGAGTATTTTCAGGCGGTGGATATTGACCCGCAGGCGATGCTTGGCGACGAGGCGATTTGCGCCAACCTGAAAAGTAAGGCTCAGTCCGATGCGCTGGATGCGCTGTACGAACGCGCGGCGTCCGGAAATAATACTGCGCAATCCCTGACACGGAAATTTGATGAGAAGCAGATCGACCGGATGATTTCCGATCTTTATCCGTTCTTGATGGCGATGCCCGATCCGTTTGAATGGCTTACAAATCAGGCGGCCCATATGTACGGACCCGAGGACCTGATCAAAGGAAATATGGCGGAAACGCTGCTGGCGGATTGCGGACTGCTGGTTTCCGGAGCGTCGGAGCTGGCACAAAGGAACCTGCGGTTGGCAGAAAATCCTCTCTGCCCGCAGGCTTATCTGCCTGCCATGAAGTCGGATCAGATTGCGGTGCAAGCCGTGGAAGATGCCATCAGCGAAGGGCTGTCTGCTGTAAGCACGGCAGCCAAGGCCTTTTCGCTGATGCGTCTTCCCTCGCTTCGCAAACTGGAGCCAGAACAGGAAAGCATCCGGGACGAATACAAAGGCAACCGGGACCAGATCAAAAAACTTGTCGGCGCAGTATCCGAAAACGTGGCGGATGATCCGCAGACCGCCATCCATCGGCTGAACGCAATGCAACCGTCGCTGGCTGCGCTTGCGGAACTGATCCGCGATACCGATGAACGGTATGGCGCAGCCAAGAAAGAGCGCAATCTGATCGACTTTTCCGATCTGGAACGGATGGCGCTTCGAATTTTAGAAAATCCGGATATTCGGGAGGAAATCGCCTCGCGATACGACGGTGTGTTTGTGGACGAATATCAGGACATCAGCGCCGTGCAGGAGGCAATCTTAAACGCTTTGAAGCGTGATGTTTCACGTGAAACATCCGGCGTGCCGCAGCGGTATTTTTATGTGGGCGACGTGAAGCAGAGTATTTACCGCTTCCGGCAGGCGGACCCGACGCTGTTTATGGAAAAAGCGAAGTCGTTTTCTCCCGACAGAGACGCGCCCGCCCGACGCATTGCGTTGAATGCCAACTTCCGCTCCCGGGAAACGGTGCTGTCGGCGGTCAACCGGGTGTTTGAACGGGTAATGCGTTCCGACGTGACGGAAATTGATTACGATACGGAAGCGCGGCTGTATCCCGGCGCGCCAAGCGTGGGCGACCCGCCCGTGAGCCTGCACCTGTTTACGCAGCAGGTTCGGGCAGGCGAACGTGCCGTGTTGCAGGCGTATGCCATTGCGCGCGAAATCGCTTTCCGTGTGGGCAAACCGGTCGCGGATCGCGATGGGAAACCGGCAGGCGTTCTGAGATACCGGGACATCGCCATTCTGGCCCCAAAGATGAAGGGCATATCGGATGTGCTGGAACGGACGCTGAATGAAATGGGCATTCCGGTTTATTGCGAGGATCGGGGTTCGGGGATGGCGACCGAGGAGACGGCGCAGGCGCTTAACTTTTTGCGGCTGCTGAACAATGCTTCGGATGATCTGGCCCTGCTTGGCTGGTTGCGCGGCCCTGCCGTTGGGATGAGCGAACGGGAACTGGCAGAGATTAGGCTGAAAAGCTTTTCGGGTTCCTACCTGAATGCCGTTCTCGCGATGGCGGCGGAAACAAGCCCGCTGGCCGGACGATGCAAAGCGCTGATGGAGACGCTGGAACGCGAACGCTTTTTAGCGGCGGAAATGCCGCTGGATGAATATCTGTGGGGATGGCTGAACCGATCCGGCCTGTATGCGTTCTATGGCTGCCAGCCCGGCGGGAGGCTTAGGCAGGCAAACCTGCGAATGCTGTGCGAAAAGGCGGGAGAATACGAAAAGCATCGCGGCGGTGGGCTGCAGAACTTTCTGGCAAGCGTGGAAGCGCAGGCGGGCGTGCAGGATAGCGCCAGTCCAACGGTGCTGAGCCCGCACGAGGATGTGGTGCGGGTGATGACAATCCACAAATCCAAAGGATTAGAGTTTCCCGTGGTGTTTGTGATGGGGTTGGAGGAATCCTTCAGCCGCAGGGACCGTTCCGAGCTGGCAGCGCATGCAAAGCTTGGAGTGGCGCTTCCTTATGTAAATGAGGAAATGCGGACGACTTCCGATACGATGCTGAAAGCCGCCATAAACCTGCGAAGGCAGGCCGAAGAAAAGGCGGAACGGGCGCGGCTTTTATACGTTGCCATGACCCGCGCGCAGGAGGAACTGATTCTGCTGGGATGCGCACAGGATGCGATACCGCAGCAAATCGGGGCCGGGACAGACGAGAAGGATTCCGCGTTCGCAGTTTTCGGCGCTGGCAGTATGCTGAATTGGGTGCGTCTCTGCCTGGACGGACGAGACGTTTTGGAGGAGGCGACTCCGGAAGGCGTTATCGACAATCCGCTATGGAGAAACGATCAATCAGAGCAGTTATCCACCGAATCCACAAGTATTCCACAAAAACAGGGGGCTTGGAGGGTGGTTTTCCACAATGCCCCACAGGAATTGGAAACGGCGCTTCTGCGTTCGCGCGGGCTTGCGGAGCAGGAAGAACTGGATCAGCGCGGGAAGCGGCTGGCTGAACTTGCGCAACAGGTACGGTTACACGATACGGACGCAGCGAACGTTGGGATGCAACCCGACCCTGTCGCGCCGAAACTGCGGTTTGTTCATCACCCGTTCAAGGTGGGCGTTACGGCCCTGACCCGGGCGGAGAAGGAGGCAGCCGGGCAGGTGGAGCTGGCTATCTCTGTGCCCGAAAACGAGGAGGGGGAATTGGAAACCGTCGAAATCAAACGTCTTCCGCTTGCGCTGGCACGGCCGAAGCTGATGGATGACCTGCCGGAATTGCCTGCCTTTTTGCGCCCACCGGCGGAGCAGACCGGTCTGATGCGTGGTGTGGCTGCCCATAAGGCTTTGAGCCTGCTGGAGTATGCGGGATTGCGTGACGCGGGCGAAGACCGGAACGCGCTGGAAGCGGAAGTGCGGCGACAGCTGGATGCGCTGGCTGCCCGGCGCCTGTTTACCCCGGAGGAGCGGGAACGGGTGGACGTGGCCTCGGTGGCGGGTTTTTTTGCGGCCCCCTGCGGGCGGCGGGCTCTTTTGGCTTCGCTGGTACGGCGCGAGTGGAGTTTTAACCTGTTGCTGCCGGAGCAGGGGGGCCTGATCGCGCAGGGCGTGGTGGATTTGTGCTATGTAGCGGATGGCGCATGGGAACTGGTGGATTATAAAACAGATCGTGTGGAAGACCCCGCGGAACTGTGGGCGCTTTACGGAGAACAGATTGAGCTGTATCGGCGGGCGCTCCGGGAAGCGACCGGCCTGCCAGTTCGCGGCGCCACGCTGTTCTCGCTGGCGCTGGGCCGCGGCGACACCCGGCAATGATGGTATTTTTTCAGCCGGGAATAAAACGCGACGTATAAACGTCGTATGGATGGGAAAACGATCGCCGGAAACGGCCCGCAAACGAATTAAAGCTTGCGTTCCCTTATATTTCCTAGTACAATAACGGTGGCGTTCCAGCGGACGGCGTTCGCCGGGCGCACCCTGACCCATCCTGATGAGGGAGTGTTTTTTGTGAAGAATCATCGCTTGCAGCAGGCGAATGCGGGCCATACCCGCAAGCTCTGGCTGTTGGCCGTACTGCTGGTTGCCGCATTGGCCATGACCGGTTGTTATGTGGAGCCGGACCGCATCGTAGATGATACGAACGGTCTTACGGTTGCCACGGGCGGTCAGCAATTTGATACGGTCATCACGCCGACCCCCGCGGTTACAGCCACGCCTACGCCTACGCCTGCAACTACTGGCGGTTCGCAGCAGGTGGACTGGTCCAACTGGAATTTTGGCAATGATAACGCGACCAATCCGCCCAGCAACGTAAGCACGGCGGGTGGCACCTCCACGCTGGCCCCGACCAACGCCCCCGCGAATACGGGTGCGGCGAGCACCGCTACCCCTAAGCCGACAGCCACTGTCGCCACCAGCGGAACGACGCTTAAAAGCGGTTCGTCCGGCACGGCGGTAAAGCAGTTGCAGACGCGCCTGAAAGAGCTTGGTTATTATACCGGCTCGGTAGACGGCAGCTATGGCGCCGGCACGGCCAGCGCGGTCAAGGATTTCCAGGCTGCCAACAACTTAACGGCGGACGGGGTTGCGGGCACCAAAACACAGGAAAAGGTATACAGCTATTACGCGGTAGCCAAAAAAGACACGGGCAGTTCCGGCAGCAGTTCCGTAAAGCCGACGAAAAAACCCAGCTCCGGCAGCTCCAGCAGTTCCGGCAGCAGCACGACCACGACGACCAACAGCTACACAAACGGGAAAACGACGATTTACCTCAAGCTCGGTTCCTCGGGCGAACAGGTGAAAATCCTGCAAAACCGTTTGATTGTGCTGGGATATATGAGCGGCACAGCGGACGGCGACTTTGCAGAAACGACTGAGGCGGCGGTGGTGGCGTTCCAGAAACGCAACTCCATTTACGCGGACGGCGTTGCCGGACCGACGACGCTTACCAAACTGTATTCCACTTCGGCGAAGAAAGCCAGCTCGGTGGTCGCCAACCTCGGTTCCCTCAAACTGGGCATGAACGGCAGCGGCGTGCGCGCTCTGCAGCAGCGCCTGAAGGATTTGGGATATTATGCCGGCTCTGTGGATGGAGACTACGGCGCAGGAACCCAGCAGGCGGTGACCGCCTTCCAGACGGCCAACGGCCTTACGGCGGACGGCGTGGCGGGCAAAGCGACGCTGAACGCGCTGTATGGTTCTACCGGCACGGGCGGAACCGGTACGGGCACGGACCCCGATAAATACGGGGAAACGGTTACCACAAACGGGTATTCCACCATCTCCGGCAGCACGTCGTCCTCAACCGCCAATGTAACCGCGCTGCAAAGCGCACTGTCCAGCACCGGGTATTACAGCGGTACGCTGGATGGCAGCTACGGCTCCGTAACGGTAGAGGCCGTAAAGAGCTTCCAGACGGCAAAAGGGTTGCGCGCGACCGGCGTAGCCGGGCCCAGCACCCAGCGCCTGCTTTACGGCGGCACCAGCGAAAGCGGCACGTATGCCAAGCTTACGGTGGGTTCAACCGGCGCGGCGGTAAAGAATCTGCAGTATACGCTGTACGAACTGCAGTACTATGACGGTAAAATTACCGGTACTTATGATGATATGACCGCAACGGCAGTGAAGCTGTTCCAGGAAGTGAATGGCTTGACGATTGACGGAGTGGCCGGGCAGGCGACGCAGCAGAAGCTTTACAGCAGCAATGCGAAGCCCTGCAACATCTGAACAATTTCAGCATTTCTGGCCCGGCCATGTGCCGGGCCTTTTCCATAAAGATACCGTTACGGAAAGCGTCGGTAACGATGTTCACCGGATGTGGGATTTAAACAGCAACGAAAGCGGGTCATGGCGCGGGTTGTCCCGGCTGATAGGCGCGTTGAGCCGACAGGGAGGTTTTCAGGTGGGTAACCGGGCGCGAAGGATCAGGGTGATGGGAGCGGGGATTACGGCTGCCTTATGGCTGGCCGTCAGTTTCCTGTCTCCGTTACCGTCAATGGCGGAAACGACCCCGGCAACGCCCGTAGCCACCAGCGAAGCGGATGCTTTGGCGGATGGGGAGGATGCAGGGCAGGAAGTAACAGCCGACGAACTTGCGGAGGACGTGGCAGCGCTGACCTCCCTGCAGGATAATCTGACGATGAATACGCAGGCAAAGCTGAACGCGCTTTTTGCGCGTTACGATACGCTGGGCGCTTGCGTATGCGTGATTGAAAACGGACGGATCACCTATGCGTTCTGCTATGGGTTGATCGCGCCGGGGGGCGCACCGATAACGGAGAATACGCTATTTCGGGTGGGCTCCATCAGCAAAATGGTAACAGCGATGGGAATGATGCGGCTTGTGGAGGACGGGAAAGCGGAGCTGGACGAAGATCTGTCCGACCTGTTTGGGTTTACAGTCCGTAATCCGCAGTATCCCAAAGAGGAGATCACCCTTCGGCAGCTGATGAGCCACACGGCCGGACTTCGGGATAACGGTGCGTATAACAAGGCGCTTCAGGGAGACGCGGAACCGCTGGAGAAGCTGTTTACCGGAAATGCCAGATCCTATCTGTTTACCGCGGATTCGCGGCCCGGCATGAAAATGCAGTATTCCAACTTTGGAGGCGGGTTGCTGGGTACGCTGGTGGAAACCCTGTCCGGCGAAACGTTGGATGATTATATGAACCAGATGTTTTTTACCCCGCTGGGAATCACGGCGGCGTATCAGGCAGGGCGATTGCCTGCTGACGCGCTGGTATCGGATCAGTATGCCATGCCGGCCGGGCGGCTGGCGGCGACGGTGCGAAGTGAGAACGAAACGGTGTCTACGCTGGCCTCACCGGAAACAGACTATATCTATTCCGCAGGGAAACTGACGCTGTCCGCGCCGGATCTGGCGAAACTTGTGATTGCGTTGTGCGACGGGGGGATTTATGGAGAAACGCGGGTGCTAAAGGAAAGTTCCGCCGCTGAGATGCGAACCGCTCAGACTTATATTGGATCAGTTAATTGTGACAGCGGCTGGGGGCTGGATATGAGCATTCTTAAGGATACGATGGTGGAAGGACGAACGATGTACGGCCACGGTGGAAAGGCAAACGGGATGCTGTGCACCGCGTACTTCGACCCGACCGACCGGACGGGCGTTGTAATGCTCACCAACGGGTGCCGGAACCGGAAAACCTATCAGGGCGTGGGGATGTTAAGCCTGCTGACGGTTCGCCTCTGCTACACGGAGCTGCTTACGGGGCGACATACCGCGGTGGATCCGTGGCTGGTGGATGATTCGGGCGAGACGCAACCAGAAAGTTCGGAATCCTGACGGAGTGTTCAAGATGTAGGAAACATCCAAAGAACCGACCACATATTCGTGTAAAATTGCAATAATGTTCAAAATTTCAACAGAAACCGTTCTTTGCGCACTTTGCCACAGTGAAATTGAGTTGTACTAAAAGGGGAAAAAATCCCTGTCTTTTGGCATGCAAGAATTGACAAGCGAAGGGAGTGACCTTATAATAATCGTGTTGATATCCGCAGATTTTTGTGGCTGCGTGTCAGCGATGGGCCGCGTCAGACAAGCGGCGGCAAGGTAAGGCATGATAAGAAAGCGAGGAAACCACGTGACCTACGTACAGTTTATCCCCAAGCCTCCGGTGATCGACGGCGGCGATCCCGGCGTTTTTGTGCAGGGCACCCATATTCCGGCGGCGCTGGTGGAAGAAAGCGGCGTCTGGATCCACAGTGCGGGCAGCGCAATGCTTCAGCAGCAGAACTACCGCCTTTTTACCGGCGACAAGTGGCTGTGGATGATTATTGATGAGGGAGCCGCGGTGTTTACCACCAAGGACGAGGAGATTGAACTGGCCAAGGGCGAGTGTATCGTGGTGCCTCCGGATACCGAAGGGTGCGGAATGAAAAACGCCAGGGATGCCCGCATCCTGTGGCTGACCATTGATGGGCCGCTGAGTTCCCATTTTCTCCGGGAGATGAACGCGCTTAACGATGTGCCAGCGCGGCAGGGCACCCTGCCTTCGCAGGTGCTGCTGTCCCGCCAGATCGTGCAGGTGCTGGTACGCCATACCGGCACAGGCGACGCCAGCTTCCAGCTGGGCCAGCTGCTGTGGGGCCTGTTGGCGGCGCACAGCGGACAGAGCGTAGCGATGAGCGCGACGCTCAGCCACGAAATCGCCCGCGTGGTGGATACGCTTCGCGCCTGCCAGTACCGGGATTCCTTTTCGCTGGCGGACATGGCCGCCATCAGCCGGATGCCGGTGGAAACCTTCCGCAAGCGCTTTTCCACGGAGCTGGGCATTCCCCCGCTGGCGTATCTGCAGTTCCTGAAAATGGAGCGCGCCAAAACCCTGCTTCGCGGCGGCATGAACGTGAAACAGACCGGCGTGGAAATCGGGATGCCGGACCCCTACCACTTCAGCAAGCAGTTCAAGCATGTGGTGGGCATGAGCCCTACCGCCTATTTGAAACATGTAGGGTATAATAACAAAGAGTGACGCCTGCGCAGATTGCTGAAAAAGGCCCATCTGCGTTGTCAGCTTCGGGGTGACAAGGGGTTCACTTACGAACGAGTAAGCTCACCCGCTTGCCACCCTTGCTTCCTAGCATCTGAACCTTTTTGAGCAATCTGCGGTTAGCCGCCTGTAAGGGGTCTATCAGCGGTCCGAACCGGCGCACGCCCATATCTGGCGTACGCCGGTTTTCATATTTCTGTACGGTGATTTGTCGTTGACTGTATGGTGCGGGGTCAGGCTGTAACGGCAGAAGGATTCGGTTTTGATAACCCGCTTATGGTTCAATAACCCGTTCCTGTGCCGAGCAGCCGGTGAAAACGTTGATGATGATCGGCTGATGGGTTACCCGCGCTTTTCCTCATCCCGTACCTTTTTAAGCCAAACCATCAGCACCGCAACGTCGGCGGGGTTTACCCCCGGGATGCGCCCTGCCTGGCTTAAGCTGCGCGGTTTGCGCGCGGCCAGCTTCTGCCGCGCCTCGATGCGAAGGCTGGAGAGGGCGGCATAGTCCAGATCGTCGGGAATCAGCCAGTCCTCCATCTCCCGCGCGCGGGCGACCTGCTGGTTTTCCTTTTCAAGATAGCCTTCGTATTTCACGTTCAGCTCGGCCTGCGCGCGCGCGTCTTCCGGGTAATCGGCCAGCTCCGGTACCAGTTCGGTCACGGCGGCCAAATCGATGTTGGGTCTGCGCAGCAGGTCGGCGGCGGTATAGCTAAGCTCCGCGGGCGGCTCGCCGTGTGCGGCCAGCCACGCCGCCCGCTCCTCCGTCGCTTTCAGGCGAACGGCGTTCAGGCGGGTTTGCAGGTCCGCGCTTGCCGCGCGTTTGGCTTCCATAAGCCGCAAACGATTTTCGCCTGCGAGTCCGCAGCGGTAGCCAAGCTCGGTCAGGCGCAGGTCGGCGTTGTCCTGTCGAAGCAGCAGGCGGTGCTCGGCGCGCCCCGTCATCATGCGGTACGGTTCGTCCACGCCCTTCACGGTCAGGTCGTCCACCATTACGCCGATGTAGGCCATATCGCGCGTTAAAATCAACGGATCGCGGTTCAGCAGCCTGCAGGCCGCGTTGATGCCCGCAAGCAGCCCCTGCGCCGCGGCTTCTTCATATCCGCTGGTGCCGTTCACCTGTCCGGCGAAGTACAGCCCCGGCACACGGCGGCTTTCTAACGTTAGGTTCAGCTCGGTGGGGTCAATACAGTCGTACTCGATGGCGTAGGCCAGCCGGGTAAGCACCGCGCGGTGCAGGCCCGGAAGCGTGCGGTACATGGGCCATTGCACGCGTTCCGGCAGGCTGGTGCTCATCCCCTGCGGATACCATTCCGGCGCGTTCAAGCCTTCCGGTTCCAGAAAAATCTGGTGCCGGTCCTTATCCGGGAAGCGGCGGATTTTATCCTCGATGCTGGGGCAGTAGCGCGCGCCCGTGCCCTTGATCTCTCCGCGCACCATGGGGCTTAAGTGGAGGTTTTCGCGGATGATGCGGTGCGTTTCCTCGTTGGTGTAGGTCAGGTAACAACGGCGGCGGTTCACCAGCGGGAACGTAACGCCGCATTCCGGCGCTTTGGCGACGGTCAGAAAGGAGAACGGCGTGATCGGGTCGTCGCCGTCCTGCGGCTCCATCTCGTCAAAATCGAGGGAGCGCACGTCCAGCCGGGCCGGGGTGCCGGTTTTGAAGCGGCGCAGGGTAAAACCGAGGTTAGCAAGCGAATCGCTTAACCCCTCGGCGCGAAGCAACCCTTGCGGGCCGCTGTTTTTTGTGTATTCGCCGATGATGATTCGGCTTTTCAAATAAACGCCGCCGCACACAACGCACGCCCGGCAGGGAATCACGTCTCCGGTCATGGTTTGCACGCCGGACACCTGCCCGTTTTGGGTTAAAATGTCTATTGCCTCGCCCTGGCGCACGGTAAGGTGCTCGGTAGCGAACAACGTACTCAGCATTTCCTCATGGTAACGGCGTTTATCCGCCTGGGCGCGCAGACTGTGTACGGCGGGCCCTTTGCCGATGTTGAGCATCCGGCTTTGCAAAAAGGTGCGGTCGATGGCCAGGCCCATCTGCCCGCCCAGCGCGTCCAGCTCGCGCACCAGATGGCCTTTGCCCGTGCCGCCCACGGAAGGGTTGCAGGGCATCAGGGCGACGCTGTTTACATCCAGCGTAAGCAGCAGTGTTTGAAGCCCCATACGGGCGCAGGCCAGCGCGGCTTCACAGCCCGCATGCCCGGCCCCGATTACGATTACGTCCATGGAAAACCAGCCTTTGTGACCAGATTCGCGCTTTTCCGGCGCAGGGGTATTGTACGCTATTTAATGGGAAATACGCAAGCGGGGAGCGCGGAAATGTGCTTCTGCCTGCATACAGCGGTATTTGCGAACGATCCGACGGTTCTGCGTTGCCGGATTGCAAACCCCTGTGGGAAACGCTATAATAAAACCACGGAATGCGCGGCAGAGCGCTTTTTTATCAAACCATGCGGGGCATGGAAAGGAGCAGGCTATGAACGATCGGGAGAATTACGAAAGCTGGCTTCGCGATTTTCAAAACGACGCGGAAACAGCTGCGGAACTGAAAGCCATCGAAAATCAGCCCGGAGAGATCGAGGACCGGTTTTACCGCCCGCTAAGCTTCGGCACAGCCGGGATGCGCGGGGTACTCGGAGCCGGTACCAACCGCATGAACGTGTATACGGTTCGCCGAGCCACACAGGGGCTGGCGGATTACCTGAACGCCCACGGCAATGCGCCCACGGTGGCAATCGCGTACGACAGCCGCCGCAAAAGCGCCGAATTCGCGCTGGAAACAGCGCTGGTGCTGGCCGCTAACGGTATTCACGCCAAGCTGTTCGACTCGCTTCGCCCAGTGCCGATCCTTTCCTTTGCGGTGCGACACCTTGCCACCGACGCTGGCGTAGTGATTACCGCCAGCCATAACCCCCCGCAGTATAACGGCTACAAGGTCTACGGCCCGGACGGCGCGCAGATCGGCCCTGAAACCGCCGATGAGGTGACTGCCGCGATCGACGCGCTGACCTACACACAGGCGAAGCGTATCGACGAGGCGACCGCCAAAGCGAAGGGCCTGCTTACCTATATCGGCAACGCGGATGTGGACGACGAGTATATCCGCCGTGTGAAAACCCTGTCCATCAACCCCGAAATCGTACAAAAAGAGGGCAAGACCCTCAAGATCGTATACACCCCGCTGCACGGCAGCGGGAACGTGCCGGTGCGCCGTATTTTAAAGGAAATCGGCATCACTAACGTGAGCGTGGTAAAGGAACAGGAATTGCCCGATCCGAACTTTTCCACCCTGAAAGTGCCCAACCCCGAAGACCCCAACGCGTTTACGCTGGCGATCCGGCTGGCGAACGAGGTGGGCGCGGAAGTGTGCTTCGCCACCGACCCGGACTGCGACCGGCTGGGCGTGGCCGTGCGCGACCACAGCGGGCAGTTCCGCCTGCTGACCGGCAACCAGATCGGCTGCCTGATGCTGCACTACATCTTAAGCTCTAAAAAAGCGAACGGCACCCTGCCCGCGAACGGCGCGGTGGTGAAGTCCATCGTATCGACGGAGCTGGCGCGCCCCATCTGCGACGCGCACGGCGTAGCCCTGTTTGATACCCTGACGGGCTTTAAATTCATCGGCGAAAAAATACAGCAGTTTGAGGACGATCACAGCCACACCTTCCTGTTCGGGTTTGAGGAAAGCTACGGGTTCTTAAGCTCCACCTTTGTGCGCGACAAGGACGGCGTAAACGCAAGCCTCCTGATCGCCGAGGCCGCCGCCTACTACAAGGCGCAGGGCAAGAACCT
>DAOPZG010000017.1:12139-30727 GCA_035353235.1 Candidatus Limiplasma sp. | reverse complement strand
CTACCTGACCGACGTGCCCAGCTTCTCGCTGATGTATCGCCCTGACAAATTCCACGCCGTGAACGAATCCGTATGGACGAACTTCCCGGATGCCGAAGACGGACGCAACATCCCGCCCATGGACTGCACGGACGGCTACAGCATCGCCGCGCTGTACGACCTGCAGCTCGTAAACCCCTAACTGACTGACTGGAGCGAGGCGGCTGCGTTACCGGCTACCGGGACGCAGCCGCCTCCCGAATGATTGGGGGAAGAAGCCATGAAAGGCTATCGCAAATATTTCGGGAAAAAGATCCTCTGGTTGGTCATCACCTTTATCGCGGCCCTGCTGCTCAATTTTATCCTGCCCCGTCTGATGCCAGGCGACCCCGTGGCCGCCATGACTGCAAAGCAGGCGAAGGGCCTTTCCGAGGCCTCCGCCGTGAAGGCGATTTACGACAATTACGCCCGTGAGTTCGGCACAAACAAGCCGATCACGGAACAATTTTTCACCTATGTCGGCAACCTGGCGCACGGCGACATGGGTACCTCTTTCAGCCAGTATCCTCGCAAAGTATCCGATATTATCAGCGACGCCATCCTGTGGACAATATGCCTCCAGTTTCCCGCCATTATCATCGGCTGGTTTCTGGGCAACCTTCTGGGGGCGCTGGCTGCCTATATCCGCAAAGGATTCGATAAGGTCCTGATGCCCCTCACCCTGTTTTTCAGCAGTATTCCAGCCTTCGGCATGGCGGTGATCCTGCTGGTGGTTTTTGCCATCAACCTGAAGGTCGCCCCCATCTCCGGCGGATACGGGTTTGATATGCTGCCCAATTTCAGCTGGAATTTTGTTCTTTCCGTGATTCAGCATTATCAGCTTCCGTTCTGGTCCATCGTGCTGGTCTCCATCGGCGGCCAGGCGGTGGGGATGCGTTCCATGTCCATTTACGAGTTAAACGCGGACTATGTGAAATATGCGCGTTTTTTGGGAATCAAGGATAAAAAGGTTGTCGGTTACGTGTTCCGTAACGCGATGCTGCCACAGGTAACGGGGCTGGCGCTGTCCATCGGCACCATGGTGGGCGGCGCGCTGGTAGCGGAGATCATCTTCAGCTATCCCGGTCTGGGCACCACCATCTATCAGGGCATCGCAATGGCCGATTACCCCCTTATCTCCGGCGCCACGCTGATTATCACCATCATGGTGCTGATCGCCACGTTCGTGCTGGATATCATCTACGGCTTCATCGACCCGCGCGTTAAAGCCGCGCAGTTTGAGTAAGGGGGGCGGCGCAGATGAAAAACACAATCCGGCAGGTATTCCACTCCCCCAAGTTTCTGGTCGGTTTCTGCATCTTTGTCGTGATCCTGCTCACCATCATCATTTACCCGCTGATCAATCCCGGCAATCCGCTGCAGATGATCGGCCTGGGCACGTTCGCAAAGCCCGGCACCTATGTGTCGCTGTACGACAGCATCAACACCGAAACCAGCACCCTGAAGCTGCCGGACGCCGATGAAAAGCGGGTGGCCAGCGCCCTGAGCGCCGAAGACAAGGTGAACATGGTCAACTGGTTTGTCGCGGCGGGCGTGAGCATCGAGGGGCTGAACGTGAACGACACGGAAGCGCTGATTGAGCTTTGGAAAGCAAGCTACGATACCGCCGTGAAACCCAGCGGAATGACCAAAGCCATGCGCAATTATTACGCGCGGCTGAACGAGAACATTAACGCTTCCGCAAACGCCGAAGTGCTCACCGTTACGGAGCCGGACGAAAGCACGGGCGAACCGGTGGAGAAAGCGAAGATCGCCAAGACCGATTATGTGAACGTCGGCGACGTAACCAACGTGAAAACCCTTCCGCTGGGCACCGACAACTTTGGCCGCGACACGCTCAAGGAGCTGGTTTCGGCCTGCGGCACCTCCATCCGCATAGGGCTTATCGCAGGCACCGTCGCAACGCTGATCGGCCTGCTGCTGGGGCTGCTGGGCGGTTATCTGGGCGGCGTCGTGGATGATATCGTGATGTTCTTCACCAACATTTTCACGGTGATTCCCTCGTTCGTTCTGCTGATCCTCATCAGCAACTCCATCAATCAGGATCAGCGCGGAGCGACCACCGTCGCGCTTGTGATCGGGCTGACCAGCTGGGTATGGACGGCGCGTTCCGTGCGTTCGCAGGTCATCAGCCTCCGCAACCGCGATCACGTCAACTTAAGCCGACTGTCCGGCCACTCCCTGCCACGCATCATCCTGACGGACATTCTGCCTTATATCGCCTCCTATGTGGTGATGGCGTTCATCCTGCAGGTCAGCTCCGGGATTCTGGCGGAAGCGCAGCTTTCCCTGCTGGGGCTGGGGCCGAAAACCACCGAGGTTCCCACCCTGGGCCTGATGATG
This sequence comes from Candidatus Limiplasma sp., assembly GCA_035353235.1. Classification (GTDB taxonomy): domain Bacteria; phylum Bacillota; class Clostridia; order Christensenellales; family Aristaeellaceae; genus CAXXOK01. The sequence goes on along the minus strand of DAOPZG010000017.1, from coordinate 28,345 downwards.
AACTGGGCGATGCTCTATTCCGCGCACCTTAACGGCTCCTGGTGGGCTTACTTCCCCGTGATCCTCACCATCGCGTTCATCTCGTTCTCGCTGAACCTGATGAACACGGGGCTGGATCAGGTGTTTAACCCCACCCTGAGAGATTAGGAGGCCGAGCATGAGTAAGGTTATGCTGGACGTACGGGGGCTTACCACCAAGTATGTCACCCGTTTCCACGAAGATGTGTACGCCGTGGATCACGTTTCCCTGACCATCGAGGAGGGGAAGTCGCTGGGCATCGCGGGCGAAAGCGGGTGCGGCAAGTCCACCCTGGCCCTGAGCCTGATGGGGTATTATTTCGCCCCCCTGCACTACATCAGCGGCGACATCATCATCGACGGAAAGAACATCTCCGGTCTGGACCCGGACGCGGTGCGCAAAAGTGTGCTGGGCACAGAGATCGCCTACATTCCACAGGCCGCGATGAACGCGCTGAACCCAACCCGCAAGATCCTGCGGTTTATTGAAGACGTGATCCGCGCGCACGACCCGCACGCGCAGGCCAAAGACATCGCGGAACTGGCCCGCTCCCGGTTTGCGGAGCTGGGACTGCCCGAATCCGTACTGGACCGTTACCCCGTGGAGCTTTCCGGCGGGATGAAGCAGCGCACCGTGATCGCCATATCCACCATCCTGAAGCCAAAAGTGCTGATTGCGGACGAACCTTCCAGCGCGCTGGACGTAACCAGCCAGAAGATGGTCATTAAGATGCTCCGGGATTTGATGGATAAAGGCTATATTCGCTCCATGATCTTCATTACGCACGAGCTGCCCCTCCTGTATAATGTAACGGACGACATCATGGTGATGTACGCGGGCCAGATCGTGGAACGCGGCAGCGCCAAACAGATGGTGTTCGACCCCATCCACCCCTATTCCCGCGGGCTGATGCGCTCCATCATCGTGCCAGAGGAAGGCACGCGCGAGCACAAACTGACCGCCATCCCCGGCACGCCGCCCAACCTGAAAAAGCCGCCGCAGGGATGCCGCTTCGCGGAGCGCTGCAAGTTTGCGGTGCCCCAATGCCGTGTCAACGCCCTGCCCATGATTGAGTTTGACGGCAACCGCGCCTATCGCTGCGGGCATTCCGTACAACACCTGAGGGAGGTGTACCGCGATGACGACCAATGAAACATGCGGATGCGCACTGAACCCTAAAACGACAGCCGCCGGAACACGCAGCCCGGAAGAGATCGCGGCGCGCCCCTCCTGCCTGCGCGGCAAAGGGGTTACCAAGGTTTTCGGAATGGGTGGGAAACAGACAGTCGCGGTGGACCACGTGGATTTTGATTTTCACGAGGGGGAACTGGTTTCCATCGTAGGCGAAAGCGGCAGCGGCAAAACCACGCTCTCCAAAATGCTGCTGGGGCTGCTGACGCCGACCGACGGTGAAATCTACTATCAGGGCCAGCTGCGCGATATTTCCACCGCCACAAAGAAGCGAGAATACTGGCATGGGATTCAGGCGATCTTTCAGGACCCCTTCAGCTCCTTTAACGTATTCAACAAGATCGACACGGTGCTGCTGGACTGCATCCGCATGACGGGCGGCCGTCACCTTCCGAAGGAAAAAAAGATCGAGCTGATGACCGAAGCCTGCAGCTTCGTAAACCTGAAATACGCGGAACTGACCAACAAGTACCCCTTCGAACTGTCCGGGGGGCAGATGCAGCGGCTGATGATCGCCCGCGTGTTTCTGCTGAAGCCCAAAATCCTGCTGGCGGACGAACCCACCAGCATGATCGACGCCTGTTCCCGCGCCACGATCCTGGATATGCTGATGCACCTGCGCGACGAAACCGGCATGACGATCATCTTTATCACCCACGACATCGGGCTTTCCTACTACATTTCCGATCAGGTCTACATTATGGAGCACGGCAAGTTTGTGGAACACGGCACGGCGGACGAGGTGATCCTGACCCCGAAAGCCGAGTATACCCGCCGCCTGATCAGCGACGTTCCCAAGATTTACGAGCCCTGGGACCTGAGCACCGTAAAATTCTGACAAAGGAAGGGTTTATCACCATGGACGTAAAGCAAGTGGTTTCCCAAATGACGCTGGAGGAAAAGGCGGGGTTGCTTTCCGGCCTGGATTTCTGGCATACCAAACCGGTGAAGCGTCTGGACGTTACAAGCTGTATGGTCAGCGACGGCCCTCACGGTCTGCGCAAGCAGGACGACAGTGCCGACCACATGAGCATCCACGAAGCCATCAAAGCGATCTGTTTCCCCGCGGGCTGCGCCACAGCCGCCTCATTTGACCGGGATGTGCTCCGCAAGCTTGGCGAAGCGGTGGGCGACTCCTGCCAGCACGAAAAGGTTTCCGTGATCCTGGGCCCCGCGATGAACATCAAACGTTCGCCGCTTTGCGGGCGCAACTTTGAGTACTTCAGCGAAGACCCCTACCTGGCGGGCGAAGCGGCGACCGGGTTTATCCAGGGCGTGCAAAGCCGCGGCGTGGGCACCAGCGTGAAACACTTTGCCTGTAACAGCCAGGAGTACCGCCGGATGAGCAGCAACAGCGTGGTGGATGAGCGTACCCTGCGCGAAATTTACCTCTCTGCCTTCGAAGCCGCCGTGAAGCAGGCCAAGCCGTGGACGGTAATGTGCAGCTACAACAAGGTGAACGGCACCTACGCCTGCGAAAACCACTGGCTGCTGACCGATGTGCTACGCAAAGAATGGGGTTTCGACGGCTATGTGATGAGCGACTGGGGCGCGACCGACGACCGTGTGGAATGCGTCAAGGCCGGGCTGGACCTGGAAATGCCGGCCTCCGGCGGGGAGAATGACCGCCTCGTCGTGAAGGCTGTGCACGAAGGCCGGCTGGACGAGAAGCTGGTAGACCTCTGTTGCGAGCATATCCTGAACGTAAATCAACGCTACTTAACCCATGCCAAACCCGAAACCCCCTGGGACCGGCAGGCTCAGCACGAGCTGGCGCGTAAACTGGCGGCGGAATGCATGGTGCTGCTGAAGAATGACAACGGCATACTGCCGCTGCAAAAAGGGCAGAAGGTTGCCGTAATCGGCAAATTCGCCAAGCAGCCGCGTTTTCAGGGCGGCGGTAGCTCCCACATCAACTTCAGCGCCGTTACAAGCGCATGGGACGAGCTGAGCAAACTGCCCGGCGTGACCTACTGCGACGGATACGCCGTGGAAAGCGACGACCCGGACGAGGCGCTGCTGGCCGAAGCCGAGCAGTCGGCAAGCGCCGCTGACGTGGCCGTGCTCTTTGTGGGCCTGCCCGACAGTTTCGAAAGCGAAGGGTATGACCGCGCGCATATGCGGATGCCCAAAGCGCAGGAAGACCTGATTGAGCGCGTGGCCGCCGCCAACCCCAACACCGTGGTGGTGCTGCACAACGGCGCGCCCATCGAAATGCCCTGGCTGGACGACGTGGCCGCCGTGCTGGAAGCTTATCTGGGCGGCGAGGCCGTGGGCGGCGCGGCGGCGGACCTTCTGCTGGGCGTCGTTAACCCCAGCGGCCGCCTGCCGGAAAGCTTCCCCGCCTGCCTGAAGGACAACTCCTCCTACCCGTGGTATCAGGGGGAGAAGGACACGGTGGAATACCGCGAGGGCGTGTTTGTAGGCTATCGCTGGTATGATAAAAAGCATATGCCCGTGCTGTTCCCCTTTGGCTACGGTTTGAGCTATACCGAGTTCCATTATTCCAACCTGCGCCTGAGCGCCCATGAGATCAGGGATACCGAACCGCTGACCGTGAGCGTGGACGTGACCAACGTTGGCAAGGTTCCCGGCAAAGAAGTGGTGCAGTTGTACGTGGCTGACCGCGAAAGCACAGTCATCCGCCCCGTGCGCGAACTGAAAGGCTTTGAGAAGATCGCGCTGGAACCCGGCGAAACGAAAACCGTCACCTTCACGCTGGGCAAGCGCGCGTTCGCCTACTGGAACACGGAAATTCACGACTGGCACGTAGAAACCGGTGCGTTTGGTATCCAAATCGCCCGGTCCAGCCGTAATATCGAACTGGAACAGGACGTGACCGTGGTTTCCACCGTGGCGCTGCCCTGTAAATACACGCTGAACTCCATCTTCGCCGACCTGATGGACGACCCCAAGGCGATGGAAGTGTTCCGGCCGATGCTGGATATCTACAAAAAAACGATGGTCGGCTCCGGCGCCGGAGAAGCCGACGACGGCACTCCCGCGGTGACCGACGAAATGCTGGAGGCCCTGATCGCCTTTATGCCGCTGCGCAGCCTGATGAGCTTTGCAGACGGCCAGATTAAATATGATGATCTGATTGCTCTGGTCGATCAGCTCAACAAGGCGTAACCGGAGAACGGCGGGACCCCACCATGGCGCGGCACGCCGTTCGCGGCGTGCCGCAAACTATGTCGTCTATGGTTTTTGCAAAGAATGATACAGGCGCGCACGTCAGAGCAGCGAAACAAAGGGTTTGCAGGTTTTTACAGAGAAGATATTTCCCGGATGGGCGTTTATGCGAACACCCAGAAGCTACCGTTACGACGCCCGGCCTTCCGGGCGGATCAAAGGATGGTACTTGCCATGAAAGAAAACCTGAGTTTATGCGGCGATTGGACCCTTGCGGAAGCGGCGGGACGCCGCGACATTCCCGCCCGGGTACCCGGTTCGGTGCTTGGCGATTTGTTGAGCGCCGGGGTGATCGAAGACCCCTTCTGGCGGGAAAACGAATATAAAACCTTACGCATGATGGATCGGGATTACGCTTACGAACGCACCTTCGACGTACCCGCGGCGTTCCTGGCTCACCGGAGGATTGATCTGGTTTTTTACGGGCTGGATACACTGGCCGAGGTAACGGTAAACGGGCAGACCGTGCTGCGTGCCGATAACATGCACCGCACCTGGCGCGTGGATGTGAAACCCCTGCTACTGGAACACGGCAATACGCTGACCGTGCTGCTGCGCTCCCCCAACCGCTTTATCGAGGAAGCCGCGCAGGCCAACCCGGACGTAACCTACGATGGTTCCGGCTCGGTACACGGCACCAGCTTCCTGCGCAAGGCGCATTACATGTTCGGGTGGGACTGGGGCCCTCAGTTGCCGGACGCGGGCATCTGGCGGCCCTGCGGGCTGGAAGGGTACGACGGGCTACGGATCGACGCTGTTGAGATTTTACAGCGCCACGAAGCGGGCCACGTCACCCTGACGGTAAGCGCCCAGACCCACGGCGATCTCCCCGCCGCCCTGCGCGTTACCCTGACCGACCCGGACGGCGCGCAGACCACCTACGGAAGCGGCAGCGGCGCGCTGGAAATTACGATTGACCATCCGCGCCTGTGGCAGCCCAACGGTTGGGGGGAACACCCGCTGTACACGCTGGCCGTCGCCTGCCTGAACGGGAAGGGCGAGGTGGAGGACGAAACCACCCGGCGCATCGGTCTGCGTACCCTCGTACTCTCCCGCGACAGGGACGAATACGGCGAAGAATTCTGCCTGAAGGTGAACGGACACAAGCTGTTCTCCATGGGCGCGGATTACATCCCGGAAGATAATTTGATCGGGCGCACCTCGCCGGAGCGCACGCGGGAGCTGTTGACCGCCTGCGCCGCCAGCCATTTTAACGCCATCCGCGTTTGGGGCGGCGGCTACTACCCGGAGGACTGGTTTCTGGATATATGCGACGAGCTGGGCCTGATCGTGTGGCAGGACCTGATGTTTGCCTGCAACATCTATAAAATGACCGACACGTTTGAGCAGAACATCGTCGCCGAAGTGCGGGACAACCTGCTGCGCATCCGCCATCACGCCTGTATCGGGCTGATCAGCGGCAATAACGAAATGGAATCCGGTTGGTGTGACTGGCCCGCCGTGGTCGCTCACAGCCCGGCGCTGAAAGCCGATTACATCAAGCAGTTTGAGTATGTGTTAAAAAAAGAATGCGCCGCGCTGGCCCCGCAGATTGATTACTGGCCCAGCTCCCCCTCCTCCGGCGGGTGCTTTGACGACCCCAACAGCTACGACCGGGGCGACGTGCACTGCTGGGACGTGTGGCACGGCCTGAAGCCCTTTGAGGACTACCGGCGCAAGTATCCGCGCTATTGCAGCGAGTTTGGCTTCGAATCCTTCCCCAACCTGAAAACCGTGGAAAGTTACACCCTGCCGGAGGATCGCAACATCTTCTCCCGCGTGATGGAAAGCCACCAGAAGTGCGTGGGCGGCAACGGCAAAATCCTGTATTATCTGTCGCAGAACTACCGATACCCGACCACCTTCCCGCACCTGCTGTACGCCTCGCAGCTTTTGCAGGCGGAGGCGATGCGCGCGGGCGTGGAGCACTGGCGGCGATACCGCGGGCGCTGCATGGGCGCGATCTACTGGCAGCTGAACGATTGCTGGCCGGTCGCCAGCTGGGCCAGCATCGACAGCAAAGGCCGCTGGAAACTGCTGCAGTACGCGGCGGCGCGTTTCTTTGCGCCGGTGCTTGCCAGCTGCGAGCGCGACGGTTTCCGCGTACGCCTGAACGTGGCCAACGACACGCTCGCTCCCTTCCGGGGCACGCTAAGCGCACGGCTGATTGACGCGCGCGGGGCGACCGTATCCGAAAAAGAGCTGCCGGTCGAAGCGCCCGCGCTGACCGCCGTATGGCTCGGCGATGAGTCCTATCCCCCGCAGGCCGGAGAGCTGCACCCGGAAGATGACCGCGCGCTGCTGATGATCCTAAAAGACAGTCAGGGCAAAGTTCTATCCGAAAACTGCGAGCTGTTCACTTCTCCCAAGTTCTTCCGGTTCGCGCCGCCCGCCATCCGAACGCAGATTGTTCAGCAGGGCGGCGACTGCGCGGTAACGCTCACCGCCGAAGCCTTCGCGTGGGGGGTATGGCTGGATACCCAAACCATCGACTGCGCGTTCAGTGACAACGGCTTCTTCCTGCTGCCGGGCGAACCCCGAGCGGTGATCGCCCGTGGCGTTACGAAATCGAAGCTGGAGCAGGAACTGACCGTAACCAGCGTGGCGGAGATGGGAGAATAAAAGTATAGCATAAGGGGGCGGCGTCTGATGATCAGATGCCGCCCCCAGACCGTTGACAAGCCCATATTCAGCAGAAAAGAACAGCTTGCTTAAAAAGGTTCAGATGCGAGGAAGCAAGGGTGGCAAGGGGTTGAGCTTACCGTCTGTAAGTGATACACCTTGCCAGCCCACAGCTGACAACGCAGATGGGCCTTTTTCAGCAAGACGAGGGGTCAGAACCCTTTAAGCACTTCTGCGTTCAGCGCGTGCACAATCGCGTTGGCAAGCTTGACCGCGTTCTGGAAATCCGCATAGGACGCGATCCCGTAATGGCTGTGGATATAACGTACCGGCAGGCCGATGACGATGCAGGGCACCCCGGCGTTGGACAGGTGGATGGGCGCGCCGTTGGTGGAACCGCCGGTGCGTACCGCCTCCTGACAGGGGATGTTCAGCTTTTCCGCCAAATCCAGCGCGAAACGCTGAAAACGGGGGTGGGTAATCATCCGCGCGTCGATATGGCGCAGCATCGGGCCTTTGCGGATGGCCGTCTGCACGGCGCAGGGCTCCACCACGGTATCATCCGCCGGGCAGCCTTCAAACACGATGGCCACATCCGGCTTCACGGTATTGGCGGTTACAGCCGCGCCGCGGGTGCCCACCTCTTCCTGCACGGACAGTGCGCCCACCACGTCTACCGCCAGGTCTTCCCCGGCGATGGAGTGAAGCGTGGCCAGCACCCCGGCACAGCCGAGGCGGCAGTCGAACGCCTTGCCGATCAGTGTATCATGCTTTTCGTCATATTCGAAAGTTACGTCCGGCACCACAGGCGCGCCCACACGCACGCCGTACACGTCCCGCGCTTCCGCAAGGGACGACGCGCCGATGTCGATGGACATATCGCTTACGTCCGGCATTTTATGCTTCTCTTCGTCGGTCATAAAATGCGGGGGCTTGGCGGCGGTGATGCCGGGTATCCACTCGCCCGTTCTGGTCAGCACCCGCACGCGGTGCGCGGGGATGTTAGAGTTGACGATACCGCCCAGCGTGATAAAGTGCAGCGTGCCGTTGGGATTAATGTACTGCACCATAAAGCCGACCTCGTCGGTGTGCGCGTCCAGCTGCACCACGGGCTTTTTACCGTGGGTGTCCTCCGGGCGGCGGAAATACAGGTTGCGCATCCGGTCCTCGGTCACGGTCAGGGAAGCGGGCGCGTGTTTGCGCGCGGCCAGCAGCACCTCATCCTCGAAACCGGAGGCCCCGTTGGCGTTGGACAGCGCCGCGATCATTTCCAGTTGGTTCACTATCGGTTACTTCCTTTCAGGCAGCGGAACGCGCCGGAAAGCGGCCATAAATTCCGCGATGTACTGGGCGCAGGCGGCAAGCATATCTTTGCCCCATTCCTCGGTGGCGGTGTTGGGGTGATCCGGCCCGATCCAGCCGTTATCGCTGATGTCGGTCACCGGGCGCGGCATGGGGATTTCCACGCCTTTGAAGCGCACGGATTTAAAGCCGGTGGACTCAATTTCGTCCGATACGGGCTTCAGCTTCATATCTTCCACTAAATCCCAGCGAACCAGTTTGGGGTCCACAGCCAGAATACCGGCGGTTTCCTCGCCGCCACCGTGGCCGCCCTTCCACGCCGGGTTGAGGTCCCACGCCATCAGCCACCAGTTCAGCTCCGCCAGAATGCAGCCCTTGCGCGCCAGTTCCACAGCCAGCCGGTCCAGCACCGGGATATTGCCGCCATGACCGTTCAACACGCAGAAGCGGCGCACGCCGTGGCGCATATAGCCCTCGGTCAGCTTCGCGAAAACTTCGTAAAGCGTGTCCACGCCGAGAGACACGGTGCCGGGGTAGTCGGTCTGGGAATCGCATGCGCCGTAGGGGATGATGGGTGCGATGGCCACATCCGTCTGCGGTTCGATCAGGTCCAGCAGTTTGGTGGGGATCAGCGTGTCCGTCCCCAGCGGCAGATGCTTGCCGTGGCATTCGATGCTGCCCACGGAGAGCAGGATGATGTCGTTCTTGCGGAAGTATTCCTCCGCCTCTACCCAGTTCAAGTTTGCGATACGCATAACGTTACGCCTCCCAAGTGATTTTTTGATACGCGTCAATAAATTCCGCCGCCCAATCCGCGGCGGCGGCGAGCATCCGCTCGCCCCATTCCGCCGTGGCGGTTTCCAGCGGATCACAACCCAGCCAGCCGTTATCCGTAACCAGAATATCCTGCCGGGGCACGGGCACGTTCACGCCGTGGAACGACACATCCACCCAGCCGGTCGCCGGCATCTCGGGCGATAGGCCCGCCATTTTGGCAGGCTCGTAGTTTTCTTTCTTCACCAGGTTTCCGTCAATCGCGAGGATGGCGGCCGTTTCCTGCCCGCCGCCGTGCCCGCCCTTCCATGCGGGGTTTAAGTCCCACACGTAGCGCCACCAGTTCAGCTCCGCCAGCCGCGCCCCCGCACGGGACAAGTCGATCCCCACGCGGTCCAGCGCGCCGATGTTGGGGCCGTGGCCGTTCAGGGCAACAAAGCGGCGCGCACCGTGCCGGTACAGGGAAAAGAAGATTTTATGCAGCACCTCGTATAAAAGCTTCGGGCCCAGCGAGATCGTGCCGGGAAACTCCGTCTGGCTGTCGCATTCCCCAATGGGCAGCGGCGGCAGGATCAGCACCTCCGGGCACAGCCTTTCGATCCGGTCGGCCACACAGTCCGGGGCCAGCATGTCGGTGTTCAGCGGCAGATGCCTGCCGTGCACCTCCAGCGTGCCCATCGGCAGCAGCACTACAGGGTCGCGGGCCAGCACAGCGGCTGCGTCCGGCCAGCAAAGGTTGGCAAGCCTCACTTTTCCGCCTCCAGTGGATAATGGCAGGCGACGAAGCGGCCGGGCGCCAATTCACGGAGCGTCGGGGCTTCCTGCCTGCATTTTTCGGTGCAGTACGTGCAGCGGGGGTGGAACCGGCAGCCGGTCGGCATATGGATGGGGCTGGGGGTTTCGCCCTCAATGGCGTATTCGCGCGTGCGGTTGAGCGGGTTCATCACCGGGGCTGCCTTGGTAAGCACCGAGGTGTAGGGATGGAAGGGATGGGTGAACACCTCTTCCGAAGGGCCAAGTTCCATCACATTCCCCAGATACATCACCGCCACACGGTGGGTGATGTAGCGCACCACGCGCAGGTCGTGGGAGATAAACAACAGCGTAAGCCCCAGCTTTTGCTGCAGATCGCCCAGCAGGTTAATAATCTGCGCCTGGATGGATACATCCAGCGCGGAGACCGGTTCGTCCGCGATAATAAAATCCGGCTGCAGGGCCAGCGACCGCGCGATGCCCACGCGCTGCTGCTGCCCGCCCGAAAACTCGCCCGGAAAACGCCCCGCGTAATCGGCGGACAGCCCGCACAGGGACATCAGCTCGATCACCCGCGCCTCCACCTTGTCCGGGGGCACCATCTTGTGCACCCGCAGCAGTTCCCCCAGAATTTCCCGTACGGACATGCGGGGGTTCAGGCTGGAATAAGGGTCCTGAAAAATCATCTGCATTTTGGGCCGAACGGTGCGCAGCGCCTTGCCCTTGAGCCGGGTAATATCCGTTCCGTCCAGCACGATACTGCCGTGGGTGGGATCGTACAGGCGGATGATGGTGCGCGCCAGCGTGCTTTTCCCGCAGCCGCTTTCCCCCACCAGCCCCAGGCACTCCCCACGGTAAATATCCAGCGTAACATCGTCCACGGCTTTCACGTACTGCTTGGGTTTGCGCTGGATGCCTTCGATAATGCCGCGCTTGACCGGGAACCATTTGGACAGGTTTTTCACCTGCACCAGCTTTTGCGTATGCTGGTAGTCAATCGTCGTTTCCGCCATGCCTTACGCCTCCTCGCCCGGTACGGTGATAATGCCCTGATAGGCGGCGGTCTTCGCCGCGAAGTGGCAGCGCACCGCGTGGCCGGGCGCGATTTCCACCAGCTCCGGCCGCTGCTTTTTGCAGATTTCCCCGCACAGGGTGCAGCGCGGCGCAAAGGGGCAACCCTCCGGCAGGTGCGCCAGGTTCGGCGGCGATCCCGCAATGGCCGTAAGCTTACCGCCCTTCACCGCCGGATCGGGCAGCGAACGCATCAGGCCGTAGGTATAGGGGTGCCGGGGATGGGCGAACAGCGTGACCACGTCGCACATTTCCATAATCAGGCCCGCGTACATCACGGCCACGCGGTCGCACATCTGCGCGATCACGCCCAGATCATGCGTCACCAGAATCACGCTCATGTCCATTTCCTGTTTCAGCTCGTTGATGAGCTTCATGATCTGATCCTGAATGGTCACATCCAGCGCGGTGGTGGGTTCGTCGGCGATCAGCAGTTTAGGCTTGGCGCCCAGCGCCATGGCGATCATCGCGCGCTGGCGCATGCCGCCGGAAAACTGGTGCGTATATTCCTCCACCCGCGTTTCCGGCGAAGGGATGCCCACCATGCGCAGCAGGTCGATGGCCTTCTGCTTCTTTTCTTTGCGGGTCATGGGCTGATCGTCGTAAATTTCCATGATCTGCTTTTTGATTTTCATGACCGGGGAAAGCGAGGTCATCGGTTCCTGAAAAATGACCGACATCTGCTTGCCGCGGTACTTGCGCAGTTCCCGTTCCATCAGGCCCACCAGATTCTGCCCGTTCAGCAGAATCTGCCCGTTCACCACGCGGCCCGGCTTTTTCAGCAACCCGAGGATGGAGCGGCACGTCTGGCTTTTACCGCAGCCGCTTTCGCCTACCAGCCCGAACGTTTCGCCCTTGTACACACAGAAGGACACCCCGTCCACGGCTTTGACCAGTTCGTCCCGGGTTGGAAAATAGGTTTTCAGGTCCTTTACTTCCAACAATACTTCCGCCATACGCCTACCTCCCCTTCGTACGGAGAATATCCGTAGCGGCGTCGCCCAGCAGGCTCAATCCCACGCCGGTGATGCACAGTAGCAATCCGGGGTAGAAGGTCATCCACGAGGCGTACGTAATGTAGGAACGGCCCTCGTTCATGATCGCGCCCCACTCGGAGGTGGGGGGCTGCACGCCCAGACCCAGAAAGCTCATGGCCGCGCCGGTGAGCATGCACAGCACCATATCGCTCGCGGCGAACACGATGGAGGAGGAAATCACGTTGGGCAGCACATGCCTGAGCAGGATACGCGCGTCCGAAAAGCCCGCCACGCGCGCCGCTTCGACAAACTCGCTCTCTTTGAGGGAGAACACCTCCGCGCGCACCAGCTTGGCATAGCTCATCCACCCCACCAGCCACAGGGCGACATAGAGGTTGATGGTCCCGTTGCCCAGAATGGAGATGATCGCGATGACCAGAATGGTAAAGGGGAAGGCCATCATGATTTCGGTAAAGCGCATCAGCAGGCTGTCCAGCACGCCGCCGTACCACGCGGCCAGCAACCCGATGATACCGCCGATGATCAGCGGCACCAGCACGCCAAAGAAACCGATGCTCAGGTCGATCTGCGTACCCCACACCACGCGGGAGAAAATATCGCGGCCATAGTTATCGGTGCCGAACAGGTGCGCCGACGAGGGCGCCTGCATACGCGCCAGAATGTTGATTTTATTCGGGTCATACGGCGCGATCAGCTGTGGGAAAAAGGAAAACGCCAGCGCCACCAGAACGATCAGGCAGCCGATGACAAACGAGGGCGCCACCAGCCAGGCGGGCAGTTTGCGGCGCTTCGCGGGGAGTGAATCGTGAAACTTTTTCATGCGCCGCCTCCTTTACAGTTTAACCCGGGGATCGAGGAAGGAATAAACAATGTCGGTCAGCAGATTGATGACCAGCACAAGCAGCGCGAACAGGAACACGACGGACTGCACGGTGGTGTAGTCGCGGCTGCTGATGGCTTCGTAGGTCAGTTTTCCGATGCCCGGCAGAGAAAATACGGTTTCGATGATTACGCTGCCGCCCAGCAGCGCCGCCATGCGCATGGAAAGCAGCGTGACCGTAGAAACCATGGAATTGCGGAAGATATGGCGGTTTCGCACCGCGCGGGCGGAAATACCCTTGCTGCGCGCAAAATCCACGTAATCCTGGCGGGTGATATCCACTACGGAGTTACGCATGTTGCGGATCAGGATCGCGGCAGTCATCAGCGACTGGGTAAACGCCGGCATCAGCAGGCATTTGAACTGTGTCCAGGCGCTGGTTGGGTCCCACCCGCCCGCAGGCAGCCATTTTAAGTTGATGGAAAAAACGATCATTAACAGCAGGCCGACCCAGAACGACGGCATGGCGATGGCGACCAGGGTGGAAAGACGGATGACGTGATCCGCGCCCTTGTCTTTTTTAATACCGGCGAGGTAGCCCAGCGGAATGGCAAATAACAGTCCCAACAGGGTGGAAAACAGCGTTAGCTTGATGGTAAGGGGAAGGCGCTCCAGAATAATATCCACGACAGGGCGGGAATACTGAAGCGACGTGCCAAGGTCCAGCGTGACAAGGTCTTTGAGATAAATCCAGTATTGCACATAAAGCGGCTTATCCAGCCCCAGTTTGATGCGCATGGCTTCCACCGTGGCCTGCCGCGCCTTTTCCCCCGCCAGGATACGCGCAGGGTCCCCGGGGATCAGGTGAATCATCAGGAAGGTGATGATTGTCACAATCAGCAGCACAGGGATAATCTGCAGCGTACGTTTGAGGATGTAGTTGAGTTGACGCAAAAACTTCACCGCCTTTGCAATGTGGAAAAACGCACAGGGCCCGCCGATGGGCGCAGCCACACGGCCAAACGCCCATCAGCAGGCCGAAGGCTGGCGCGCTTCTCCGGCGCGCCAGCCCCCGAAAGGATGTATTCGCAGGGGTTATCTTAGTTGGACTTGGTAAGGTACTTGCAGTAGTAGTCGTTGAACGTGGACACGTTCAGGCCCTGAACCTTGCTGTTGCACGCATAGGCGAAGGAGTTACGGAACAGGGGGATGACGTTGTAGTTGTCGTAAATCTTCTGCTGGAGATCCCAGTACATCTTTACACGCTTGTCGGCGTCCTGTTCAATAATCGCGGCCGCCTGCTCGGCGTCCAGGTCCTTGTCTTCCAGGAAGGTGAACCACGCGCTGGACTGATCGTAGTCCGTGATCCAGCCGATGACTTCGGACGGATCATAGTAGTCGTCGGACCACTGATAGCACACGCACTGCAGGGCATTGGACTGGGCGTTCTGGTAGAGGATCTTGCTCTCCACATGCTCGATGTTCATGGTAAAGCCCGCCTGCGCCAGCGAGGCCTGCAGCAGCACGGAGATTTCTTCGTACACTTCGTTGCCGTTGGGGATGGACATGGTAAAGGTAATCCCATCCGGATAACCGGCGTCCGCCAGCATCTTTTTGGCTTCTTCCGGCTGGTAGGGGATCACCTGCAGGTCGGTGTTATAGAACTTGCCGTGCGCTTCGGACAGCACCGACGCGACAGCCGCGCCGTACTCGCCGTATACCACTTCGGCCATCTCCGCTTTGTTGATGCCGTAGGCAAGCGCCTTGCGCACCGCAGGATCATTGAAGGGTTCTTTGCTGGTGTTCAGCAGCAGGTAACGGATCTGGGTGGAGGGATACACGGACAGGTTCAGCCCGTCGGTGCTCTTCACCACGCTCATCTGGGAAGCGGGAACGTCGCCCATGATGTCGATCTGTCCGGCTTGCAGCTGCATCAGGCGGGTGTTGTCATCCGATACGACCTGGAACTTGATGTTCGGGGTCTTCACGGAAGCCGCGTCACGGTAGTTGGGGTTCGCCACAAGCCACACATAGTTGCCGCGGTTCCATTCCTTGAGCATGTAGGGGCCGGTGCCCATAGGATTCATAATGTATTCGTCTTCGGTCATTTTTTCGGCATACGCCTTGCAGCCCAGCACCATGTTGAAGCTGCACAGCTGCGCCAGGAAAGCGGAGGTGGGGGACTTCAGCGTAATCACCACCTGGCTGTCGGTGGCTTCCACTTTGTCGATCGCCTCGGCGATGAAGGAGTATTCGGAAGTTTCGGTGTCGCGGGCACGCAGAAGGCTCCACACCCAATCTTCGCCCTTCACCGGGGTACCATCGGAGAAGGTAACACCGGGAACGAGGTTGAAGGTGTAGGTGAGGCCGTCATCGCTGATCGTCCAGTCGGACGCCAGGCAGGGGACGATCGCGGAGTTGTCCTCATTCATGGTGACAAGACCCTCGAACATCTGGTCAATCACATGGATTTCGGTGCCGCCGATCGCGGGCGCATTGGGCTCCAGATAAGCAGGTTCGCTTGTGATGCCGATGACAATGGTGTCCGCACCGGCGGTACTTTCGGCCATCGCGGGGACCACAGAGCACGCCATAATTGCAACCAGCAGGAAGCTCAGCAGTTTTTTCATCTTTATCCCTTTCCTTATCAATTTGTATTCTGCAGTTGCCCGGCAGGAACAATCCGCATAATCAGATGATAATATTCAAAAACCCCCCTGTCAATAAAATCGCGCAATTTATGCCGAAAAATGTTGTATCTAAATTGTATCGCGCATTTCTCCGCACGATTTCTGTGTACTTTAATGTGCATTTTTATGCCACATTGTGAATATTAACATATTTTAGTTCCGGGGGCTGGGCCGCAAAGCCGCATAAACAATGTGTGAGGGAAATATTAACAATGAATGAACAAGCCTTAAAAAATGCAAAATGGTGATCCGCGTAACCTCTCCGGCATGAGTACTCCCATAACGTATTTCCCGTGAATTGAAGTGTTAATTGCCGTTCTCGGTCACTGGTATTTGGTACAATATTCCATAGTTACCTCTGTCAGGGCAATCTTAACGAATTCTCCGCCTCCTCCGATTGCGGGTAACCCGCTCCTTTGAAGCATCGCCAGCTGAAACTTTGTTCTGCATCCAGACCCTGTGCCTCACAAGCCGGGAAGGTCTGTTGGAAGCGAGCTGTTCAGAGGATCGTTGATCAACAGCACCTGCGCTTCGGATGTAACAGACCAAGCAATACAACAGGACGGATTCTGCTTACCTTTCCCCCATCCGTCAACTCAAAACACTTGACACCCTTCGGGTGGGGTGGTATACTGCATCCGTTGTCAATGAATATCCCTTGACAATCTTCGGGAAGGATGTGGCGCAGGTGGACGGCGCGCTGAACCAGGAACGCCGCTTGAAACACAGCGTGGAACTGGGCACTCTGTGCGCCTGTTACGGCGGGCTGCTGAC
>DAOPZG010000017.1:7127-12039 GCA_035353235.1 Candidatus Limiplasma sp. | reverse complement strand
CAGAACGCGCGCCTCACGTGGAGCTCCAGCGTGCCCACCATTTATATGCTGTGCGGGCTACAGGGCGCCGGCAAAACCACCATGGCCGCCAAGCTGGCGAATTACCTGCAAAAGACAGGCAAAAAACCCTGCCTGGCCGCGTGCGATATTTACCGCCCCGCCGCCATCAAACAATTGCAGGTGGTTGGCGAGCAGGTAAACGTGCCGGTCTACGAGCACGGCACGCAGGACCCCGTAAAGACCGCGCTGGAGGCTGTGGAATACGCCCGCGACCACGGCCGCGACGTGCTGATGATCGACACCGCGGGCCGTCTGCAGATCGACGAAGCCCTGATGGAGGAGCTGCGCCGCCTGAAACAGCAGGTGAAACCGCAGGAAATCCTGTTTGTGGTGGACGCGATGACCGGTCAGGAAGCCGTGAACGTCGCCAAGACCTTCGATGAAAAGCTGGGTATTGACGGCGTGATCCTGACCAAGCTGGACGGCGACACCCGCGGCGGCGCGGCGCTGTCCATCAAAGCGGTCGTGGGCAAGCCCATCAAGTTCAGCGGCACCGGCGAAAAGCTGGCGGACATCGAGCCCTTCCACCCGGACCGCATGGCCCGCCGCATACTCGGCATGGGCGACGTACTGACCCTGATTGAAAAAGCGCAGGAAAGCGTGGACGCGGACACGGTAGAAAAAATGTCCCGCCACGCCCCCGGGGAGCTTACGCTGGACGATTTTCTGGTTCAGATGCAGCAGATGAAAAAGATGGGCGGTATTAAGAACCTGATCGGGATGCTGCCGGGCGCGAACAAGCTGGGCGATGTGGACGTGAGCGACGACGCGCTGAAAAAACCGGAAGCCATTATCCGCAGCATGACCGCGAAAGAACGCCGGAACCCCAACCTGCTTAACGCCAGTCGCCGCAAGCGCATCGCCGCGGGCAGCGGCACCACCGTGCAGGATGTAAACAGCCTGATGCGGCAGTTTGATCAGGCGCGCGATATGATGAAGCGCATGATGGGCAACAAGGGCATGGCCCGCCGCATGATGCGCAACTTCAAGTAAATCGCCGGAGCCTTTCCCTTTCATCCCAAGCCGTCCGTCACAATTGTGATTGACATAGATTCTATATGAAATAACAGGAGGAACACCAACATGGTCAGAATGCGCTTAAAGAGAATGGGCATGAAGAAGAAACCCTTCTACCGCGTCATCGTCGCCGACATCACCAGCCCCCGCGATGGCCGCAACATCGCCGAAATCGGTTACTACGACCCCATGACCGAACCCGCCACCATCAAAATTGATGCAGACGCCGCCAAGAAATGGCTGGCGAATGGCGCACAGCCCACCGAAACCGTGCGCACGCTGCTCAAAAAGAGCGGCATTCTGGAGGGCTGAGCTCATGAAAGAGCTTGTGCTGTATATCGCGAAGTCCCTGGTGGACAACAAGGACGCCGTGACCGTGGAAGAAACGGCCGGCCCGGAAGCAACCATTCTGGAACTCCACGTGGCCCCCGAGGACATGGGTAAGGTGATCGGCAAACAGGGCCGCATCGCCAAGGCCCTTCGCGCGGTAGTACGCGCAGCCACAACCAAGAGCGACAAGCCGGTTTTTGTGGAGATCCAGTAAACATGCCGCTACGCGTTCGCACGGTGTGCCGCAGGCGCCGTCCCACCGGACGGAGCCTGTTTTGCGTGCCAATGAATTCGCGATTTTCATCTGTGCGTATTCCCCGCTCCGTTACCTGATAACGCAACGTAAGCGCATGGAAGGTGGGATAACATGCCCAACACGACTTTGGCGGATCGAATTTTGAAAGCTCTTCAGGAAGGGCCGATGACGGATCGGGAGCTGACCGACAAACTCAAAGGCCACGGAAGCGCGCAACAGGATGTTAATCAAGCCTGCCGACTATTACGGGATCGGGGAGTCATTATGCGGTCTGATCGGCCAATCTACAATTCTTTGCCAGCGATCCGACCGCTTTCCACAGAAGAAATCGCTGTACCCCCTTCATCCAAAGTTACTAAAGACGCGGATTTTAGCGAGGAAACGCTAAAGCAAATGCTCAACGCATGGCTGATCAAAGAAGGCTGGGAAACCCGTGTCGCCTGGGGGTATACGCATGGCGTGGATATTGAGGCTCGTCGCGGTTTTAAGCACTGGTTTATAGAAGTAAAAGGTAAAGGTTCCAGAGATGCCATGCGTGTGAATTACTTCCTGGGTATTCTCGGTGAAATTCTACAACGTATGGATGATCCGAATGCTCAATACAGTATCGCACTACCAGACATGCAACAGTACAGGAGACTCTGGCAGCGTCTACCCCAGCGCGTAAAACAGAACAATTCATTATCATTAATCCTGTTATCGGAGACCGGTATACCGTGTTTTCTATAGTAAAGACCCTTGCGCCAGTCCGTATTGGAAAAGGAGGCCGCAATGCTTAACCCCTATCTGCTTGTAGGCACCATCGTAAAGCCGCAGGGTATCCGCGGTGAGGTGAAACTGCACCCCGAAACCGACGACCCGGAGCGCTTTCTGGACCTGAAGAAAGCGTACCTGCGCCGGGGCGACGACTACGAGCCGATCACGATCCTGTCGGCGCGCGTCTCCGGGGGAGAGGCATACCTCACCCTGCCGGGCGTAACGGACCGCGACGAGGCGGAAAAACTGCGCAATCTGGGCGTATACGTGGACCGTGCGCATGCGCGGGAGCTTTCCGACAACGAGGTGTTTATCGCCGACCTGCTGGGCGTGAAGGCCACGGACAGCGAGGGTCGGGAAATCGGTACTGTGACAGACGTACTGCAAAACCGGGGGACGGACGTTCTCGTGTTTTCCACCCCGTGCGGCCCGATGATGGCTCCGTTTTTAAAGCGACTGATCGTATCGCTGTCACCCGAAGACGGCCGCATGGTGCTGGACGCGCAAACCCTTGCGGAGGTGGCGCTGTATGAAAATAGCGATTCTGACAATCTTTCCTGATATGTTCGTAAGCCCCCTGTCCGTAAGCATTCTGGGGCGCGCACGCGACGAGGGACTCTTAACGGTGGACACGGTGGACATCCGCCCCTACAGCGCCATGAAACATAAAAACACCGACGACTACCCTTTCGGCGGCGGCGCGGGGATGGTGATGACCCCGCAGCCCATTGTGGATGCGGTGGAAGCGACCCGAGCGCGCGGTTATACCGGCCCGTGCCTGTACATGAGTCCGCGCGGAAAACCGCTTACCCAGCAGAAGGTGCGGGAACTTGCCAGGCTTGACGGTTTTCTGCTGTTGTGCGGGCATTACGAGGGCGTGGACGAGCGGGCGCTGCAGCTGGCGGTGGATGAGGAGATTTCGCTGGGCGATTTTGTGCTGACCGGCGGGGAGCTGGCGGCAATGGCGATTGTGGATGCGGTGTCCCGCCTGGTGCCCGGGGTGCTGGGCAGCAGCGAGAGTGCCGTGGAGGAAAGCTTTTCCGACGGGCTGCTGGAATACCCGCAGTATTCGCGCCCGCGCGAGTACCGGGGGCTGACCGTACCGGAAGTGCTGGTGAACGGCAACCACGCCGAGATCAACCGATGGCGGCGCAAACAGGCGCTGCTGGAAACCCTCCGCCGCAGACCGGGCCTGTTTGACAAGGCTCCCATGACCGAGAAAGAACGAGCTGAAACGCTTGCCGCCCTGCGGGAAGAAACAGAAACGCATCCTCCGGAGTCGGGCGATACGACGACCCCATAAAGCATACCCTGCTTCGGATATGCCATCGCAGCGCGGAACGCGGCTGAAACGGCACGCGCCGCGCGGCAACCCGCTTATGGAACCCGGCCGACAGGCCGGAGGAAAGGAGAACGCCATGCTGATGCGCAAGCTTTTCGTGGTGGTGGGACCGCTGCTGTTATGCCTGCTTACGTGCCTGCTGTTCCGGTGGCTGGACGCGCTTTCCGGGCTGGGCAGTTTTTTCCAGTTCGCGTTAAAGGGCATACTGCTGGGCGTCGGTCTTGCGCTGATGCTGCCTGTAGGCGGCATCTCGCATCGAAACACCGGGCTGACCGGCTGGCTGTTCGCGGCGGCAGGCCTGCTGCTGGCAACGCTTACGCTGCAATATCTGGAGACCGTGGGAAAACTCAACTGGGCCTTACTGCGCGCGGTGATCGGCGTAAACGGGCAGGTGGTGCTGGCGGAAAGCACGGCGGCGGGGTTTCTGACCCTCACGGCGGCGCTGAACCTGAAGCACCGGAGCTGACCGCCCCATCCGGCTGAAAAGATGCCATACGTTACAATTTCAAGGGTCTGTGATATACTGATTACTGTGCAAACGGCACGATGGAGGCGGTAGAATGTTCGGTGCCTTCCTGCGCTTCGCCATCACCGTAGCGGCGATTCCGCTGTGCGCACAGTACATGCCCGGCGTCCATATGACGGAATGGACTCAGGGGCTGGCGTTTGGCGCAGTGCTGGGTATTTTATATATGGTGCTGCGTCCGGTGGTGCGGTTGCTGCTGAAAGTGCTGAACTGGCTTACGCTGGGGCTTTTATACGTAGCGGTGGATACCTGGCTGGTCTGGACGGCGGCGGCGCTGGTGCCCGGCGCGGTAACGGTGGATAACATCTGGTGGGCGGTAGCGGTGGCCGTTGCGGTGAATGTGGCGCGCACGCTGATCAGCGCTTTAACGGGTAAATTACGGGAGTAGGAGTTCTGCAATGCATATCGTACTGGTAAACGACGACGGCATCCAAAGCGTGGGGATTCACGCACTGTGCAGGGCGGCACGCGCGCGCGGCCACAGGGTGAGCGTTTGCGCGCCCAGCCATCAGCAAAGCGCGGCCAGCCAGCGTATCACGCTGACCGACCCGATCTATGTAAAGGAATACGACATGGGCGAGCCGGGCGTGAACGCCTGGGCGATCACCGGCACCCCCACGGACTG
>DAOPZG010000017.1:0-7027 GCA_035353235.1 Candidatus Limiplasma sp. | reverse complement strand
CCGGTTACGGTGCTGAACATGAACGCGCCCCTGCGCGATCCGGCGGAAATATTGCCGCCGGTGCTGGCACCGCTTTCCATAGCGAATTTTACGGACAGCTATATTCGCCGGGAAAGCCCGCGCAGCGGCGTGTATTACTGGATGACCAACGACAGCAACACCGAGCCGCCGGAACCCGGCAGCGACCTGGACTTGCTGGCCAAAGGACATGTAACCTACACCTTCATGGGCAACCCCAGCGAACACAGTGCCTCGTTCGCCGGGTTTGTCCGGGAACTTCCCCAGAGCAGGGCGGCCCTGTAGCCGAACGTTCCGCAAGCGAAGAATTCACACCGCAGGACAGACGCCGCGACCAACGACGGCACAGGAAAGGCCGGAAAGAGCGTTGCTCTTTCCAGGGAATAAACACATGGACACACAGGAAATCATCCGAAAACTAAACCTGCGCGGCCGGGCCTTAAGCAAGGGCCATCGCCGCATCGCAACCTTCGTGGCCGCCCATTCGGAGAAAGCGGCTTTCATGACCGCCGTTACGTTGGGGCAGAACTGCGGGGTGAGCGAATCCACCGTGGTCCGTTTCGCCACCGCCATGGGGTATGAGGGGTACCCGGAGCTTCAGGCCGCGCTGCAGGAGCTGGTCCGCCAGCGCCTCACCGCCAGCGAGCGCTTTGACATCGCATCGGAGATCAACGAGAACGATGTGCTGCGCACGGTGCTGAAAAACGACATGCACAACATCCGCATGACCACCGAAGAGTTATCCCAGGGCGATTTTGACCGGGCGGTGGAAATGCTGCTGGGCGCACGGCGCATCTATGTGATGGGGCTAAGGTCGGCGGCGCCGCTGGCGCAGTTCTTCGGCCATTACCTCCGCCTGATATTCGATGAGGTCGTGATGGTGCAAAACGCCAACGGCGAGGTGTTCGACGAGATCGAACGCATCGGCGAAAAAGACGTGCTGGTAGGCATCAGCTTCCCCCGTTACTCCACACGAACGGTGGATTGCATGCGTTTTGCCCGTGAAAACCATGCGCGGGTCATCGCCGTGACCGACGGGTCAATGAGCCCGCTTGGCGCGGTGGCGGATG
Source organism: Candidatus Limiplasma sp. (assembly GCA_035353235.1). GTDB lineage: Bacteria > Bacillota > Clostridia > Christensenellales > Aristaeellaceae > CAXXOK01. Next base: position 5,939 of record DAOPZG010000017.1, on the reverse strand, counting down.
TGTGCCTGTACGCGCATACGGATATGGCAAGCTTTGTGGATTCGCTGGCAGCGCCGCTGTCGCTGCTGAACGCGCTGATTGTGGCGCTGAGCCTGCGCCGCCGCGAGGAGCTGGCCGAGCACCTGAAACGGCTGGATACCCTGTGGCGGGAACACGGCGTTTACCTCGACCGGGAGGAAACGGCCGCCGACGGAACCTCCCGCAAGCCGATCACCGAAGGCTGACCGCATGGCGGAAGCCCGCGCAATCGGGTACCCGCATCCGTGGATATGCCGATATAAAGGAGAGACCGATGCAGTTAATCGTGGTAATCGGCGGGGGCGCGGCAGGGCTGATGGCGGCGGTAACCGCGGCGGAAAACGGCGCGGCGGTCACGGTGCTGGAACGCAACGAGAAGCTTGGCAAAAAGCTGTACATTACCGGCAAGGGCCGCTGTAACTGTACCAACCTCTGCCCCGCAGACGAGTTTCGGCAGAACGTGGTGCGCAATCCGTGTTTCCTGTTTTCCGCGCTGGAAGCGCTTCCGCCGGAAGCGCTATTGGCCCGGCTGGAAAGCTGGGGCTGCCCCACGGTGGTGGAACGCGGCAACCGCGCCTTTCCCGCCTCCCAGAAAGCCAGTGACGTGACCCGCGCCTTCGAGCGCCGGTTGCAGCAGTTGGGCGTGACCGTACGGAAAAACGCGCGGGCAGCGGAAATTGTAACAGAGGCCGGGCAGGTACGTGGCGTTCGGCTGGAAAACGGAGAAACGATCGCCGCCAACGCGGTAATTGTGTGTACGGGCGGGGTCAGCTATCCTTCCACCGGCAGCACCGGGGACGGTTACCGGCTGTTGGCCGCCTGCGGGCATACCCTGCTCCCCCCCAAACCCGCGCTGATCCCGCTTAACAGCGACGCGGACTGGGTAAAAGAGTTGCAGGGGTTGTCTCTCAAGAACGTGCGCCTGACGCTGACCCACGGTAAGAAAAAGCTGTTTACCGACCTGGGCGAGATGCTGTTCACCCATTTTGGCATTTCCGGGCCGCTGGCGCTGTCCGCGTCCAGCTATCTGGCCGGGCTGCCCGTTGCCGAGTGCGCATTCACGCTGGACCTGAAGCCGGGTCTGACCGAAGCGCAGTTGGACGCGCGCATCCTGCGGGATATCGCGACGGACGGGAAAAAGAGTCTGCAAAACCTGCTGCGCGGCCTGTACCCGGAGCGGCTGGCGGCAACGATGGCCGAACTTGCGGGCATTGACCCGCGCAAGCCCGCGCTGGAACTGCGCCGGGAGGAGCGCGAGGCGCTGGTACGGCTGACCAAAGCCCTGCCCGTACCGGTCAGCGGCGCCGAGCCCATCGCGGCCGCCGTGGTCACAGCGGGCGGCGCGGAGGTAAAGCAGTTTAGCCCGTCCACGCTGGAAAGCAAGCTGGTTCATGGGCTGTACGCGGCGGGAGAAGTGCTGGACGTGGACGCGCTGACAGGCGGCTTCAACCTGCATATCGCATTTTCCACCGGGTATGTGGCAGGCCACGCCGCCGCACAGGCAGACAGCTGAACCGGGCGGCTTCCAAAAGAAAGCGAGATTACTAACCAGACTGGAGTTTTTCGATGCACTATATTGTGATGGACCTGGAGTGGAACCAGCCGACCAGTTTCAACACGCCGGTATTCCGGCAAATCGGGGACAGCCTGCTTTTTGAAGTGATCCAGATCGGGGCAGTCAAGCTGGGAGACGATTTTTCCGTGCTGGACGAACTGTCCATTCCCATCCGCCCGACACATTACGTGGACATTCACCCCCGCGTACGCCGCATGACCCATCTGGGCCGCGCAGAACTGGAGGACGCGCCCGCCTTTCCCGAGGCGATGGCACAGTTTTCGGACTGGTGCGGGGAGGATTATGTTTTCCTCACCTGGGGCGGGGACGACATCAGCGTTCTAAAGCAGAACCTGGACTTTTTCGAGTTCGGGGGCGCGGAAGCCCGGATGTTCGACGTGCAGCGGTATTATGCCGAAGCGCGGGAACTGGGCGCGCGCCAGACATCCCTGAAAACCGCGATGGAACAGCTGGGCATTGACCCGGATGAAACGCGCGATTTCCACAATGCCGTAAACGACGCATACTATACCGCGCTGGTGCTGCAAAAACTGCCGCAGCCCGACGGGGTGCTCAAATACGAGCAGACCGCACGCAAGCTGTGCCACACCCCGCGGCGCAACCATTTCCGCGTAACGCACACGGTGCCTTCCGTAACCGAGGGGCTTTCCGGCGCGGACGTGCAGACCCCGGAATGCCCCGCCTGCAAAAAGCCCACACAGCTGCAAACAGAGCTTACCCCGCAGGCTCCGGGCAAGTATGTGGCGCTGAGCAAATGCCCAAAGCACGGGCAGATGTTTATCCGCGTGCGCTTTTCCCGGTTGCCGGACGGGCAGACGGGCCTGTATCTGAGCGTGACGCCCGCCAACCGGCAAACCCGCGCCTATGTGCATACCAAGGTTCTGCAGGACCAGTACCGTCGCAAACACGGCGTTCCCTTCGACCCAGAGGACCTGAGCCGCGTCTGCGACAGCAACATGCCCTTTGAGGAATCGTAATCCCCGCAGGGTGGACGCACCCAGGTAAGCGATGATGAATCACTTCGCGGTTGCCAAAGCGGAGCGATGCAGATTCGGGTGAAAAAAGCCGAAGGAATAGTGGCGCTATTTCAAGGCTTTTCGAGCCCAAAGATGCGGTGCTCCGTGAAGGCAGGCGAGAAAGGGATTGATTCATCGCTTACCTAGACCCACAGGAGGCAGACCATGACGCAAACCCCGAAACCCGAAACCCCGGCCATCGTGCGCATCACTTGCGGTGACCGTACCGAAACGTTTCCTTACGGCACACAGGTGCTGACCGCTCTCCGCCGTTTTTATGGGGATACGATGCCTGATTTTCTCTGCGCGATGCAGGGCGGCGTGTGCCTGGAGCTGAACGAGCCGTTGCACGAAGACGCAACCATTACAGGGCTGACCTACCGCGACGAGGAGGGGCGCCGCGTTTACGAACGTTCGCTTCGGTTTCTGCTGCTGCTGGCCATGAACCGCCTGTATCCTGAAAAGCGGGTGCGCATCCTCAACTCCATCGGCTACGGCGTGTATCTGCGGGTGCTGGGCGAGGACATCACCCACGAAACCGTGCGCGCGCTGGAAACCGAAATGCGCCGTCTGGCCGCCGACGACCTGCCTTTTCAAAAGGAAACCTGGTCGCGGGATGAGGCGATCCGGTATTTTACGGAGCACGCCCACCCGGACAAGGCGGATATCCTGGCCTACCGCCCCGGCAAGACCATCACCATGTACCGTATCGACGGTACGGCGGAGTATTTTTACGGCGCCATGGTTCCCTCTACGGGATACCTGCGGCATTTTGCCCTGCGCCCGCATTTCCCGGGGCTGGTGGTGCGCATGCCGTCCCCGACAGAACCGGACCGGCCCGCCCCGTACCAGCCGCGCCCCAAGCACCTCAGGGTATTCAGCGAATCCCAGGAATGGTGCGCCATTCTGGGCGCCAGCAACGTCGCGGACGTGAACCGTATGATCGAGCAGAAGAAGATGCGGGATTTTATCCGTGTGAACGAAGCGCTGCAGGATAAGTCGATCGCGCATATCGCCGATGAAATCGTAGCCCGTAAGGCGCAGATCGTGCTGATCTTCGGCCCTTCCTCCAGCGGAAAAACCACGTTCGCCCACCGGCTGGCCGTTCATTTGCAGGTTCTTGGCAAGCGCCCGCAGCTGGTATCGCTGGACGATTTTTATAAGGATCGGGAAGACCTGCCCCTTGGCGAGGACGGGCTGCCGGATCTGGAGCATGTGGAAGCGCTGGACGTGGCGTATCTGGGCGAGTGTATCGAACGCCTGCTGGCTGGTGGCATTGCGCAGATGCCCCGTTTCGATTTTCTGTCCGGCCGGCGCGAAGCGCAAACTGTTCCCATATCGCTCAGCGGCAACGGCCCGCTGATTCTGGAAGGCATTCACGCCTTAAGCGACCGGGTGACCGGCGAACTGCCGGAACAGCTTACCTATGGGGTCTATGTCAGCGCCCTGCCCTGCATTAATCTGGATGACCACAACCGCATCCGCACCACCGACGTGCGCTTACTTCGCCGGATCACGCGGGACGCGAAATTTCGCGGCACCAGCCCGGAAAAAACCATTGATATGTGGCCGCGCGTACGCGCAGGAGAGGAGCGCTGGATTTTCCCCAATCAGGAAAAGGCGGACGTGATGTTTAACACCTCGCTGCATTATGAGCTGCCGATTCTGAAGCACTTCAGCTACGGGCTGCTCACCCGCATCCCGCAAACCGCGCCTGAGGCGCTGGTAGCGCGACGGTTGATTAAATTTTTGCAGTATCTGCTTCCCATCGACGAGCAGGTTGTGAACGAAATCCCGCCGTTAAGCATTTTGCGCGAGTTTATCGGGGAGTGCACGTTCTACGACCGTCATTGACTTTTCCTGCCCCATAGTGTATAAATAGATGTTTGGCCATATGGAATGGCGGAACGGGAGGCAATCCAACGGTGGAAGTCGTAAGTACGGTTATCGGGGGCCTCAACTGGGTGATGTCCCTCTGGCTGATTTTGATCATCCTGTATCAGCTTTACATCAGTGTTTTTGGTTTTAAACGCGTAACCAAGGATTATCAGGACCATGATCCGAAACTGAAATATCTGGTGCTGGTGCCCGCTCACAACGAAGAAGCTGTGATCGGCGGCATCATCGAAAACCTTCAGGCCATGGATTATCCCAAGGAATTGTATGATTTTTACATCCTTGCGGATAACTGCGAAGACCGTACCGCCGATATTGCCCGCAGCATGGGCGCCAACGTGCTGGAAACGCACAAGGAAAGCGCTGACGCGCCCACGGGCAAGCCGATCGTGCTGCAAAAGGCACTGAACACCCTGAAAGGGTACGGCGACCGGTACGATCTGGTGATGTTCTTCGACGCGGACAACCGGATCGATACCAATATGTTCCGTGAAGTGAACAGTCAGTTTCTGGATCATCCGGAAGCGGACATTGTGCAGTGCTATTTAGGTTGTAAAAATAAAAAGGGTCTGGTGGCGCTCTATTATTACATGAGCTACACCATCACCAACCGTTTCTTCCAGTACGCCAAAAGCCGCATCGGTATTAACTGCGTGGTGGGCGGCACGGGGTTTGCCGTGCGCGCGGACTACCTGCAAAAGCGCGGCGGCTGGACCTCCATGTCCCTTACGGAGGACTTTGAATTGCAGGTGGAAGCAACCTGCGAGGGAAAGCGCATCCTGTGGAACAACAACGTGCGGATTTACGACGAAAAGCCCACGCTGTGGCGCGCAAGCCTGCGGCAGCGTGTGCGCTGGGCACAGGGCCACTGGTTTGTCTGTTTCCGCAATACCCGGCGTATTTTCCGCGCGCTGCGTGAAAAGCGCATCGGTTTTGGCGAGTTTTTAAGCACGTTTCTGTACGTGTACAGCCTGACCCCCTTTCTCATTATGGTGGTGCAGCTGGCGCTCAGCCTGATTGTGCAAATCCTGACCTGGACGCAGGTGCTGCCCACGGCGGATACGGCCATTACCTTCTGGGACTGGTTCGCGGTCAACTTCCCCAGCCTGCTGATTTTCCTGTACTCGTTCATCCTGCTGTTTTACGTGGCGGATCGGCTGGACAACAACGTGCATTTCAGCCTGCTTTCGCTGTTTAAAAACATCCTGAGCCTGTTGCTCAATACCGTGATCGTTGCCACGGCGCAAATCTGGGGGCTGTTCCGCTTCCGGCACCAGAACGTGTGGGTTAAAACCATGCACCAGATCAACGCGCCGCACGAGGGCTGCCTGTACGACCCGCTCGCCGAAGGCGGTAAAACAAACCTGAAAGCAGCGGACAACAGCTATCCCATCTGAAGCGAGGCGTTTGACTTGCGGCTTGGCAACCTTCGG